>NZ_JAHKRD010000007.1:0-244919 GCF_019345615.1 Shewanella sp. NKUCC01_JLK
ACAAAGCTCGGTTACGAGTTAAATCATAAGTCCGGGTCCCCTTCGTCTAGAGGCCTAGGACACCGCCCTTTCACGGCGGTAACAGGGGTTCGAATCCCCTAGGGGATACCAATTTTAATCAAAGTTTATCGAAACTTTGGTTAAAGACAATAAACCACCTTAAGGTGGTTTTTTTGTGTCTGAATTTTGAATATTAAATCGAGATCTCCCCGATTCATTTACGAGTCATACGCCCCGAGTTATTTGCCGAATTTACCCAACAATTCAAACCATCCACATTAAGATAAATAATGCTTCGAGAGGCTTACTTAGTGTGGTGAAGTTATTCTGTTCAATCGTGTGATAAGAATTATTTAAGTGTTTTCCTGCTTAACCTTGCGCTAATCCAGAGCTAAAACTCACCTTTCGGATTGTTCAGTGTGTTGGCACTTTGAATGCTGCCACTTTCAATACTGATAAGTTGAATCGTTAAGCGCGATTTATCTCTTGTTTCCAATCGTTCAACGAGTGAAGTTTGAAGTGAGTCGTTCACACGGTCGCCATTGTAATAGATGAATCGTGTATTACTGCGTGAATATGAGGACGAGTGTAAGAGTGAAGCTTTGTGGGAAGAGGGCAGAAGTAGGCGGAAACTTATTTGAGATAAAAAAGGCGACACTCACTGCTGAGTGTCGCCTTTCGTCATCTTACCTTTGGCTTAGTCTACACCTAAGAATCCACCGGTTTGGTGGGCCCATAATTGAGCATAAATACCGCCTGCGGCGATGAGTTCATGGTGCGTGCCTTGCTCAACGACTCGGCCTTGATCTAATACAATTAACCTGTCCATCGCGGCAATAGTAGAAAGTCGATGGGCAATCGCGATCACTGTCTTGCCTTGCATTAATTCATACAAACTTTCTTGGATTGCAGCTTCGACTTCGGAATCTAGCGCAGATGTGGCTTCATCAAGCAGTAAAATGGGCGCATTTTTCAATAAAACCCGCGTGATGGCGATACGCTGTCTTTGGCCACCAGAGAGTTTTACGCCGCGTTCACCCACTTGGGCATCTAAGCCATGATTACCGTTAGGATCACTGAGTTCCTGAATAAAGTCATAGGCTTGAGCTTGTTTAATCGCGCGATCAAGTTGCTCTTCACTGGCACTGGGATTGCCGTAAAGAATATTCTCGCGAATGGTGCGGTGCAAGAGGGAGGTATCTTGGGTCACCATGCCAATTTGCGAACGCAGTGAATCTTGCATAACCATCTTGATGTCTTGATCATCGATATTAATCTGACCTTTTTCAACATCGTAGAATCGCATTAGTAGATTCACTAGGGTCGATTTACCCGCGCCAGAACGCCCCACTAAGCCAACTTTTTCACCTGCTTTAATATTCAAATTCAGATCTTCAATCACGCCAGTCTGCTCACCGTAATGGAAACACACTTGGTTGAAATCAATCTTGCCATGATTGACGACCAGCGCCTTGGCGTTTGGCTCATCTTGGATGATCGTTGTTTTCGATAAGGTGTTCATTCCATCGGTAACCGTGCCGATATTTTCGAATAACGAACTGATTTCCCACATTATCCACTGTGACATGCCGTTTAAGCGCAGTGCTAAACTGACCGCAATGGCGATGGCGCCGACCGTGATTGCGCTATCGGTCCATAGGGCTATCGATACTGCTGCAATACTAAAGGCCAACAGATAGTTGATGATTTGCACGCTGACGCTGATGCCCGTCACTAAGCGCATTTGGCGATAAACCGTGTCTAAAAATATCCGCATACTGGATTTGGCGTATTCGGCTTCTTTCTGTGTGTGGGCGAATAGCTTCACTGTGGTGATGTTGGTATAGCTGTCGACGATACGGCCTGTCATGGTTGAGCGCGCATCGGCTTGCTCGGTAGAGACACTTTTTAGTCTAGGCACAAAGTACCATTGCAGACCAACATACAGTGCAAGCCAGACGAGCATAGGTATGACTAAGCGCAGATCAGCGCTGGCGATCATCACTAGCATAGAGGTGAAATACACTAAAATGTATACCAACACATCGAGCAATTTCATCACAGTTTCGCGCACGGCTAAGGATGTTTGCATCACTTTCGTGGCGATTCTGCCAGCAAAATCATCTTGATAAAACGATACACTTTGTTTTAGCAAATAACGGTGTGCAAGCCAGCGGATCGACATAGGATAATTGCCGAGCAAGGTTTGATGCATGATAAGCGCATGCAGTAATACCAAGATTGGCATCACAATCAGCACCATGCCCCCCATCAGCATTAAGGTCGTGCCTTCGTCTTGAAATAAGGTTTCGGGATTTTTTTTCACAAGCCAATCCACTAATTGGCCCATGAACCCGAACAGTGACACTTCAAGCATGGCCAGCATGGCGGTCAGCACTGACATTAAGATCAGCGGCAGTTCGTAGCCCTTAGTGTAGTGGCGACAAAAAGCATAAACCCCTGTGGGTGGTTTAGTGGGTTCATCATCGGGTAGGGCTTCAACCCAGGATTCAAATCGTTTAAACATGAATTAACTCTATGGTGAGATAAAAAATAGTCGGCTCTAGCATATAGGATTTCATGCCCTAAAAGCATTGAAATGATTGAGTTCCGTTTTCCGCTAGTGCTACATGCTAGTTTTACGTAAAGTAATGAACAAGAAATTAATTGTGAGCGAATATTGTCGGGCGTGATGAAAAATGAGTGCAGATAGAGTGTCTGAGAGTGCGATTAAGCGTGATGAAATAGATTCGGTGCATTCGCTGGAGTCCTATTCGGGGCAACTTTCTGCGTCCATTTGCCGTGAGGCGAGGATGAGCCGCGATCCGCGGTTTGATGGTAAGTTTTTTGTGGGCGTATTAACGACCGGCATTTATTGCCGAACTGTGTGTCCCGCCGTCGCGCCAAAAGAGCAAAATGTGCGTTATTTTGATTCGGCCATTAAAGCCGCGCAGGCGGGATTACGCCCATGTTTACGTTGTCGGCCCGACAGTGCGCCGGGATCGAATCCTTGGAAGGGGACTGGCACAACGTTAGCGAGGGCCATTAGCTTAATCGAAGCGGGCGCCTTAGCGGGAAAATCATCGGGAGAGCCAGCCTCGACAGTAACACAATTGGCTGACCGATTAGGGATCAGCAGTCGTTATCTCAATAAGCTCTTTACCGAAGGCTTTGGCACTTCGCCAAAACAATATGCCTTATATCGGCAGTTACTGTTTGCTAAACAATTATTGCACCAAACCCAATTACCTATCACTCAAGTCGCGATGGCGGCAGGTTTCAACAGTATTCGCCGTTTCAATGAGGCGTTTAAGCAAACCTTGCAATTGACGCCAACGCAGTTAAGAAAGAGTGCATTAACCAAAGCGGCAAAGGAGTCCATGATTGAGCCACTAACAGGATTATGTGAGATTGATACTATGGGTGAATTTGTGCCGCACTATGGATTAACCTTGTATCAGTATTATCGTCCGCCATTGGATTGGACATCACAGCTGGCGTTTTATCGATTACGTGCGGTAACAGGGATGGAATGGTTCACACCGCAGATGAGTCATCCACAAGCGAGCGATGTCGTTGGCGATGAGGCGTCCGTGGTAGATGAGGCCAAAGCTGGCGATAATGGGCTCGAATATGGTCGCTGTTTTGCCCTAGGTAAGATGCGCGGCACAGTGCACATTATCCATGAGCCTAAGCTAAATCGCTTCAAACTCGCGATAATGTTGACCGAAGACTCTCCTGTCGATGAGCTGCAATTGCTGGTCACTGAAGTGCGACGCATTTTAGATCTCGATGCGGATATGCTGCTGATTGAACAAGGCTTAAGTGCGCTACCAAGTTTAGGATTAACACCGTTTTCGGGATTACGCATTCCCGGTGCAGGCTCCTTATTTGAGGCGGCCTGCCGTGCGATTTTAGGCCAGCAAGTGACGGTAGTGCAGGCGACTAAGCTACTTAATCAATTGGTTGAAGCCTATGGCGAGCGCTTTAGTCTCAATGGTTGCGAGTATCGTTTATTTCCTACTCCCGAGGCCATTCGTGAGGCGAGTCTAACAGAGCTAAAAATGCCCGGCGCTCGTAAATTAGCCCTCAATGCGCTCGCGGCGTTTATCTGCGATCATCCTGAGGCGAGTGTCGATGATTGGCTCAGCGTTAAGGGCATAGGTCCTTGGACAATCGCGTATGCTAAGCTTCGCGGTTTGGGCGATCCCAATGTGTTTTTGCATACCGATTTGATTGTTAAAAAGCATTTGCTGGCCTTGTATGGCAAGACCCATAGGCTGGATGAAGCCGCTGTGGGTGCGCTTAACTACCCGAAGCTGTGTCAGCAACTGAGTCAAGAAATCGCGCCTTGGGGCAGTTATTTAACCTTCCAGCTTTGGCATCAATAACCATCAAGCCGCCTCACATTTAACTGCTAGTTTAAAAAGATGATTTAGCGTTAAGTTAAGAACCAATTTAGAACCAAATTTAGAGCAAACAAAGAGACAGATTATGAAACATGCGATTCGTCAATTGAGCCAAGCGCCGAGTATTGCTGCGTATCAGCCCTGTGCCGTAGATACTTTTATGAGTCCTGCCGGAATATTGCAGTTAAATGCCAATGCCTATGGGCTGAGTCATTTAACGGTTATCGGCTCGGATCGCACTGAGATTGCGCTTGCTAAGGTGAGTGAGGATGCCCTCAATCAAGCTAAGGCGCATATTAGTGAAACTCAAGTGCAGCTCGCGCGTTATTTTGCAGGTGAACTGATTGAATTTAATTTAAAGCTCGCACCTAAAGGCACTGAATTTCAGCGTGAAGTTTGGCAAGCTTTGCTCAATGTAGATTATGGTCAGAGCTGCAGCTATGGGCAGATTGCCGAGCAAATTGGTCGGCCTAAGGCGGTGCGCGCCGTGGGCGCTGCCAATGGTGCCAATCCCATTGCGATTATCGTGCCTTGCCATAGAGTGATAGGCAAAAACGGCAAGTTAACGGGTTACGCCTATGGGCTTGCGATGAAACAGCAGTTATTAACGCTGGAAACTGCCAAGCATTGCCTCGATATTTAAGCTAGAATAGCCGCCTATTAAGATATTGGTGAGCAGTTAAACTTTCTATGACTCAGGCTTCTTCCTCTGCGGCAAGCTTTGCCCAACTCGGCATTATTGCACCTCTGCTAAATCGATTAACCGAATTAGCGTATGTTTCGCCTACATCAGTACAGGCGGCGACGATCCCCGCTGTGCTTGCGGGGCGCGATGTGTTAGCCGGTGCTAATACGGGCTCGGGTAAAACGGCAGCCTTTGCCGTGCCGCTGTTGCAACAACTTGTTGAAGCAAAAACAGAAGATAAGACAGGCGTTTATATTCGTTGTTTGGTCTTAGTCCCTACCCGTGAATTAGCACAACAAGTCGCTGACAGCTTTCTGTCCTATGCCTCACATCTCAATGGCAAGCTAAAAATTGTCGCTGCGTTTGGCGGTGTGTCAGTCAATGCGCAAATGCAGAGCTTACGTTCTGGCGCCGACGTACTAGTAGCAACGCCGGGTCGTTTGTTAGATCTGTTGTCCAGTAATGCCATCAAACTTAACCGCGTTAGTGCCTTAGTGCTCGATGAAGCCGACCGCATGTTAAGCCTTGGCTTTACCGAAGAATTAGCCCAAGTGCTCGACGCTTTGCCCGCCAAGAAACAAACCTTATTATTCTCAGCGACATTCCCTGAAGAGGTCCGTGAGTTAACGGCAAAACTGCTTAATAATCCACTTGAATATCAATTGCAAAGTGAGCAAGAAAGCACGATTCATCAACGGGTGATTACGGTTAATCGTCCGATGAAAACCGCATTATTGGCGCATCTGATTAAAGAACATCAGTGGTCACAGGTGTTGATTTTCGTGAGTGCCAAAAATACCTGTAATCACTTAGCGCAAAAGCTGTCTAAACGTGGGATCACTGCCGAAGTGTTCCATGGCGATAAAGCCCAAGGTGCGCGTACGCGGGTGCTCGATGGCTTTAAAAATGGTGAGATCAGTGTGTTAATTGCGACCGATATTGCCGCCCGTGGTATCGATATCGATAAACTGCCTGTGGTGATCAATTTTGATCTGCCAAGGAGCCCTGCAGATTATATGCATCGTATTGGCCGTAGTGGCCGCGCCGGTGAAGCAGGCTTAGCCGTGACCTTGATTTCCCATGAGGATTATCACCACTTTGGCGTGATAGAGAAAAAGAACAAACTTAAGTTAGTGCGTGAGCAAATTGTCGGTTTTGAAGCCGATGATGAAATGCCAGCCGAACTGTTAGAACAAGCTAAACCTGTCGCCAAGCCTGAAGGTATGGGTAAAAAAAAACGTAAACAGTTACCGCCTGCCAATGCTGAATTTTGGGGTAAAAAATCTTAAGTCGTTGGAAACAAGCTATTCTTAGCTTATCTCTGGCGTTCCTTGTCATCTCACTTGTCGTAGGTAAGGTTTATGCAACACTTATTCTGGTTAGTTGAAGGTAAAGTCGCAGGGCGCAGTGGCCCTAATAAAGATCCTTGGGATTTACAAGCGCTCAAAGAGGCCGGTATTGGTGCCATTCTGTCGGTCAATGGGGGCGAGGGCTGCGAGCCGAGTGCGTTTAAGCAGCTTGATTTACGTTACGAATGTATTCCCTTTTCGCGCAATGTGCCGCCCCAAGATGGGGATGTGGCGATTTGTGTCGCTCAGTTGCCTAAGGCACTCGCCTTTATTCAGCAATGTGAAGCCGATGAGCTGCCTGTCGTGATCCATTGTCGCTCGGGCAAGGATCGCACCAGTCTTATCATGGCCTATTACTTGATGGTCAATGGTGCTGCGCCATTACATGCGGTGAGCCAAGTTCGTAATATTCGCGATATCGCTTTTACTGCCGAAGGTTGGGATCAATTTGCCTTTGATGTCTTGTATGCATTACAAGACTAAGCACTTGTCGGCGATTGGCGTCGAACCTATTAATAAATAGGTAATAATAGTTTCATTCGTTTGACCTTAGTCATCAAAATTTTACTGTGTTAAGGTTAAGCTATCCGAAGGTTGTTTTTAGTGAGTTATTTATCTAATTATGAAAAGTAAGGCAAGTCAGTCACAGGGATTACTACTGTTTCGGTTATCACAGACTCAAGTGTTTGCCTTAGGCACGTTGAAAGTGCGTGAGCTGGTGCCGTACACACAGCTAAGCAAAATTCCCCAATCTCATCCGACGATTCTTGGCGCTTCAACGATTCGTGGCCATACGATTCCTATCATAGATATGGCGGCTGCGATTGGCTATCGGCCGATAGCCCCTGAAGAGCGCGAAAAATGCTACATCATCATCACTGACTGTCAGCGGATGATCATTGGCTTTTTAGTGCGTGGTATCGATAAGATTATCGAATGTAATTGGCGCGATATTGAGGCACCTTCTGCCAATTTGGGCAAGAATGCTTACTTGACTGGCGTGACTCGTTTTGAGGACCAGTTAGTACAATTGCTCGATGTTGAGTTATTGCTGTCGAAAATTTTCCCGAATAACCCACAGGCAAATCGGGCAATCTTGACCGATGTGCAGCGTGAGAAACTCAAACCCATGAATATCCTGTTAGTGGATGATTCTAAGGTGGCACGTAAGCAGTTATCCGATGCCCTTGATATGATCAACATCCCTTATCGAGTGACCGCCGACGGTAAAGAAGCCTTAGTCATGATGGAACAAGCGGCACTAGAGCATCATCCCATAGATATTCTGGTGAGTGATATTGAGATGCCGGGACTAGATGGTTACGAACTGGCGTTTGAGGTGCGTGATAATCCACTGACCGCCAAGGCCTACATCATTTTACACACGTCTTTATCCAGCGAAATAAGCGTGAGTCAGGCCCACCAAGTGGGGGCAAATGAAGCGCTGACTAAGTTCGATGCTCACGAGTTGATTGATGCCATGTTGCGTGGTGCCGATTTAGCCATGAAGCAGCGCCAATAAGGCGCTTGTTAGTTTTTTGTATGCTTTTTGCGGGACAAGGGTAATTTAGTTAGCTTATTTCCCCGCAAAACTAGACAAGTCTAGTCACATCCTATAAAAACCTTATTGGCCTCATTTCCGAAGGTGCGCGTTGGGGATCTCAACCGAAATATAATAACGATAGGTTAAACCATGAAACAAGAATCATCATTATTAGCTAAGTTGGCTAATGGCAGTCTCGTATTACAAATCTTATTAGGGATTATCGCTGGTGTGGTGTTAGCGAGTTTTTCACCCGATAGTGCAAAAGATATCGCCTTCTTAGGCAGTTTATTTGTTGGAGCATTAAAAGCGATTGCTCCAATACTGGTATTTATCTTAGTAGCATCGTCGATTGCAAATCAAAAGAAAAATACGCAAACCAATATGCGCCCAATTGTGATCCTGTATTTATTGGGGACCTTTGCCGCGGCGTTAACTGCTGTGATTTTAAGCTCTATCTTCCCCACGACTTTAGTTTTGGTTGCTGGTGTGGAAGGTACAAGTCCTCCACAAGGTATTGGTGAAGTGATCCATACCTTATTATTTAAACTGGTCGATAATCCAGTGAATGCGTTAATGACGGGCAACTATATTGGTATTCTTGCTTGGGGTGTGGGTTTAGGTTTAGCCTTACATCATGCTAGCGATTCGACTAAGCAAGTATTTGCCGACATGAGCCACGGCATTTCGCAAATGGTGCATTTCATTATTCGTTTAGCACCTATTGGTATTTTTGGTTTAGTTGCTGCGACGTTTGCTGAAACCGGTTTTGCCGCAATTGCGGGTTATGCGCAGTTATTGGCTGTGTTATTAGGTGCGATGGCCATTATTGCCTTAATCGTTAATCCTTTAATTGTTTACGTGAAGATTAAACGTAATCCCTATCCGTTGGTATTTCGTTGTTTGCGTGAAAGTGGCGTGACGGCATTTTTTACCCGCTCGAGTGCGGCGAATATTCCGGTGAATATGGCGCTGTGTGAAAAATTAAATCTGCATGAAGACACTTACTCAGTCTCTATTCCGTTAGGTGCCACCATCAATATGGGCGGCGCGGCGATCACTATTACGGTATTGACCTTAGCTGCAGCGCATACCTTGGGCATTCAAGTCGATTTACTCACCGCATTGTTATTGAGCGTTGTCGCCGCTATTTCGGCTTGCGGCGCCTCGGGTGTAGCGGGTGGTTCATTACTGTTGATCCCACTGGCTTGTAGCTTGTTTGGTATTTCTAATGATGTCGCCATGCAAGTGGTCGCTGTCGGCTTTATTATTGGTGTGGTTCAAGATGCAGCCGAAACCGCATTGAACAGCTCTACAGACGTTATCTTTACCGCTGCCGCTTGTGAAGCCGCTGAGAATAAAGCTAAACTGAGTTAACGAGTGCTGTTATTCGTATTGAAAAGTATTATGGAAGCAGTCACTTAGGTGGCTGCTTTTTTTATGGGAGTCGTTATGATCTTTTTTGATTTTAGAGTGCTAGATGCTGCAAAGCCCTGGTATGGGATAAATGACACTGTGATGGGCGGTTTGTCTCGCAGTAAGATGACGGTGTCACCTTTAGGCTATGGTGAGTTTAGTGGCCATGTATCGCTGGCCAATGGCGGCGGGTTTGCTTCAGTGCGTTGTGAGTTTAACCCTATTGATGTCAGTGGGTTTACTGGGATCTATGTCGAACTCGATGGCGACCGACCTAAAGATTATAAAGTGAATTTAAAGGATATCGACACACCACAAAGTACGGTTTATCAAGCGCCTATGCCAGCGCCAAGTCATCAAACGTTTGGTGTGAGTGGCGCTAGAGTCATGAATTGGCAGCGGATAGAAATTCCCTTCAGTGACTTCTTGCCCCAATGTCGGGGTAAACCGATTTCCCGAGTGGCAATGGATTTAAGCCAAGTTTGTAGTCTAGGGTTAGTGATTGGTGCCCAGCAGAGTGGTGATTTTTCTTTGAAAATCAAAGAAATTGGCTACTATTAGCGTTTATAGGTGGTTTCTTATCATGAGTTTTTTGCCCCTAATTGCTTGTCCCTTATTGCTTGCTATTGATGGTGCGGGCATCACTAGGCTTCATTTAAGAAAAAGGATAAGGCCGAGGCACTTATCCTTATGGTGAACCCATCATAATGAGTTTGGCGAAAGCCGCTGCTTAAGCGCCTACAATCCCTAAGGGGTTGGCCGTTTGCCACGCGCCGCGGGTAAAATCTGGGAAGGTGACTGAATTACTGCGGTTATTGACTGAATGTTCACTTAAGATATTCACCACCGACCAAGACGCACCATCGTACACATCCTGATCTAAGGCCTCGCCATTGCGCAGGCAATAAATCATGCGCCATAACATCACAAAATCCATGCCGCCGTGGCCGCCGTTAATCTCAGCTTCTTTGCCTATGCGTTGCCACAGAGGGTGATCATATTTGTCATACCACTTTTGCATGTCCATATCCCACTCGTGGTAACTTTGACCAAAGCCACCATTTTCGACGGCGATACGATTCGGGAAACCCGCAAACACGCCATTTGTCCCTTGGATTAAATTGTGGCGACTGTAAGGTCTTGGGCTCGTCGTGTCATGCTGCACCATGATGGTCCGGCCCTTAACGGTCTTAATCAGACTGGTATTGATATCCCCATTGATGTACTTGAGCTGATTACGCTCATGATCGGCGGGGAATTCACGTTTAGCATAGAGCGCACGGCCAAGAGCGGGCGAACTCATCGAGGTTAGATAATCAAATCTATCACCGCGGTTGATGTTCATATACTGGGAAACTGGTCCTAAACCGTGGGTCGGGTACAAGTTACCGTTGCGCTTGGTATGCCAATAAGTCCGCCATGAGCCCGTCTTATGGTCTATTTCCTTCATCTGCCAACGTAGCTCGTGGATATAAGCGGCTTCACCGTGGAGCAACTCACCAAACACACCTTGGCGTACCATGTTGAGAACCATAAGTTCTTCACGGCCGTAGTTGACGTTCTCCATCATCATGCAGTTTTTCTGAGTGCGTTCAGCGGTATCCACAATTTGCCAGCATTCCTCTACTGTGAGTGCTAACGGTACTTCGACAAAGGCATGTTTACCGCTTTCCATCGTCTCTATCGCCATAGGCGCGTGCCATTCCCATGGAGTAGAAATGATCACAATATCAATATCATCGCGGCTTAAGAGATCGCGATAGCTCAGGTCATTACCTGTATAGACAGCCGGTTTTGGCCGATTCTGTTTAACGATATGATCCACGGCTCTGTCCAGCACCGCTAGGTGAGTATCACAAATAGCTTTAAGTTCAACGCCTTCTAAATGACAGAATTGCTCGACATGGCTAAAGCCACGCTCGCCAACACCGATAAAGCCAACTCGAACCACGTCCATCTTGGGTGCTATGAGTCCGATAACGGATTTACCCGCTTGCGGTTTAGGGGCAACACTACTGGCGTAGGCGTTGAGGGCAATATTGGCTGTGACGAGTCCGGCGGTAGCGGCACCCGCTGCCTTAAGAAAATGACGACGATGAATGTTATGCATAGCGCTTCCTGCTTTATTTTTGTTTTGTAGGGATATTGAAATATCACTTGGTCTTATTTGTGCGGTAATTCACTTATGGGTTATATCAGAAACCCTATTAAAATTGGCAATAAAAGATGTAACAAACCTCATTCATCTAGGAGGATAAGTCTTTTAGCTGCCTTTACTTTAGCGATAAGTAAATAGTGATAAAGATCGCGTTTTTATTTTTAGATTGAGCTACACTGCCGATTAATTAGTCAAAGGTATTTATCTTTTATATTTTAAATATTTAGCAAATTTAAATTAACCAAAAAATTACATTTGACGGGCGATTTGAAGTAATTTGCTGCTGTGGGGAGTAAAGAGTTAAATGGGTTCTATGCTTAATGTACTACCACAACTGACATTCACTTTAGGTGATTGGGTATTGCATAAGGATATCAGGATGTCTGGGATTGAAAAACGCCGTCGCCTTCATTGGCGGGAGACAGATATGCAAAATCGTGAAATTATAGGTCGTTGGTTAGATGGGCGTCCTTTATTGGGTGACAAAATTACCCTCTATAAAGAAGACGATAAATATTTTTTAGAAACTTGGTTTAGCGATGGCTGCCATAGTTTAGATGAAGTCTATATGACGCAAACTCCTGAGGGCCATAAGCTGGAAGATGTTGGCGGCAATTTCTTTGGTGAATTTTTTATCGTGACATCGTCGCAGCAATTACAATTTTGTAATGAGCAGGGCTGTTATTTCCAAGCAGAAAAATTAGCGGCTGATGTCGATTTTGGTCAAGGTATACGCGTCGCTTAAACGACGACAGTCGAATCTGTAAATAACTAAGGTCGCACGATAGCTAAGAGCTAAGTCGCGACCTTTTGCTTTTATGGAATTGTAGCGAGTGGCTTAAGTTATTCAGTAAATGGATGTTTACTGCTAAAAAACAGCGGTTTACCCGAATAGGGATGGGTCAAACTTAAGCTTTGTGCATGTAAACATAAACGCGGTTTGGCCTTGATAACCTCGGCATCACCATAAAACTCATCACCCAAAATCGCATGGCCTAGGGCAAGCATATGCACACGCAATTGATGGGTGCGGCCTGTTTCTGGCGAAAGCTCGACTAAGGTGCTGTTTTCTCGGCGCTCTAATACACGGTAGTGAGTGAGGGCGCTTTTGCCGCCAGTCTCTCCCGCCTGTAGCGTTTTTTGATAGGGCGGATGTTCAGTGTCTGGCACTATCGCGAGGTCAATAATCCCCTGATCTTGCAGCACATGTCCCATCACTTCGGCAATATAGACTTTCTTACTCTGTCTATCTTGAAACTGTGTTTTTAAATGCGACTCCGCTTTTTTATTACGGGCGAACACCATAATGCCCGAGGTCGCGCAGTCGAGCCTATGCACTAAAATCGTTTCTGGATAAAGGGCTTGTAAGCGGGTTAACGCGCAATCGAAGGTGTGAGCCGCTCGACCCGGATTAGATAATAATCCCGAAGGTTTATTGATTATAATCAGATCTCTATCTTTATAGCGTATGTCTAGCCAAGGAACTGCTGGGGGCTGGTAATCAAATATCTGCATCTTGTCCTCATTTTTGCGCGGCCATACTAGCAAAATTTACGCAGGCACACAGCATAATCTCATGCTTGCTTATTCTTAGAGGGGTGAGGGCAAATATTCTACAGGCGTCTTACGGCTCCAAATACGGGTATAAGCCATCAGCTGCGGATAAAAAGTGCGGAACGCGGTTTCGATTTCTATCTGCATTTTATTGATGACTTTATGGGCATCTTTAAACAGTGCGGCTTGCGGATGCTGTTTGGCCACTTGTGCTAAGGCTTGTTGTAATCCTTTTTCGGTGGTGTAGCTGCCTAGCCAATCGGCGCTGCGCATTGTGGGCAAGAGTGTAAATAATGCCTCTGGATGGTATGGATCAACGCCTTGCGTGGCAAAAGCATCTAACGCGTCATAGGCCTTGCTGCTGAATTCATCCAAGGGTTGGTGGTGATATTCTTCCCAATAGTAAGCTAAATAGTGATCGAAACTCACCGCCATGAGTTCTGCTGCTATGCTTCTTAAGGGCGCAGGGAAAGCTTCCATTAATTCAATCGTCAATTCATGGCTGGCGCAGAGGGTATTAATCTCTTGGTTTAGCCATAAGGCTTGGCGTAACTCCATTGGGGCTTGCGCAATTGGCGCTTGAATATAGTTACCTGCTACGTTGGCAGCAAGGTGGGTTTTACTGATGTCGGCGAGATGTAAGTGTGTAAGAAAGTTCATTATTTGTGCTTGGTTAACCACGTCGGTTCACGGTATCATGCACAAGCGCGCTTAGGAAAGCGCCGAAGCTAAAAATGCAGTATTTTTTCACTTTTTATTGATAATGACATTTGATTCGCCGTGAATAATTATGGCTGACTTAAACGTTGACATAGTAATCGATAAGGGAAAGTGAAATAAAATCAATAACCTTTTTTAGGATCATGGATGATGTGGAACTGGTTCACCAAAATGCTTGGTAAAGACGAGCAGCAGAAGCGCAAAAAAGTGCTAATAGAAATCCCCTTTGAACAACACCGTTTCAGCATGGATGACTTTAGTCGCTCGCGGCTAAAATTCGATGCCGATGACAATCAGCCCCAAGATGGCATCAATCCAGTGGAACCCGAGCAAGAAGTGGACACTGGCAATAAGTAATCTTGATCTTATTGGCCTCTAACCATAGACTAGCCGCCGTTCTAAGCTATCTAGAGGCCAATATGCGCGTTGCAGACTTTTCTTTCGATCTTCCCGATGAGCTGATCGCTCGTTATCCTATGGCGCAGCGTAACGCATCCCGTCTGTTAACCTTAGACGGCAACTCTGGCGCGTTAGGCGACAAACAGTTTACCGATTTGCTGGGGATGATTAATCCCGGTGATTTAATGGTGTTCAACAATACCCGAGTGATCCCCGCGCGCATGTTTGGTCAAAAGGCCAGTGGCGGTAAGTTAGAAATTTTAGTTGAGCGTATGCTCGATGATAAGCGCATCCTCGCCCACGTTCGTAGCTCTAAATCCCCTAAAGTGGATTCGTTAATCCATCTCGATGGTGGCTATCAGATGAAGATGGTCGCCCGTCACGATACTTTGTTTGAACTTGAGTTGTTATCCGAGTTAACCATCTTAGAAGTGCTTGAAGCAGTAGGGCACATGCCTTTGCCTCCTTATATCGATAGACCCGATGAAGATGCCGACAAAGAGCGCTATCAAACTGTGTATAACCAAAACCCTGGTGCAGTTGCCGCGCCAACGGCGGGTTTACATTTTGACGATGCCATGCTCGATGCATTAAAAGCCAAGGGCGTGAATGTCGCGTTTGTGACCTTGCATGTGGGCGCGGGAACATTTCAGCCAGTGCGTGTCGATACCATTCTTGAACACAAGATGCATTCCGAGTGGGCGAATGTACCGCAGGACGTGGTTGATTTAATCGCGCAAACCAAAGCTGCGGGTAAACGTGTGGTGGCCGTAGGGACGACGTCAGTGCGCTCCTTAGAAAGTGCGGCACGCGCAAGCCTTGGCGAACTCAAAGCTTTTAGCGGCGATACCGATATCTTTATTTACCCAGGTTATGAATTCCAAGTGGTCGATGCTATGGTGACAAATTTTCATCTACCTGAATCAACTTTGATCATGTTAGTTAGTGCTTTTGCCGGTTTTGATCATGTTATGGCGGCGTATCAACATGCTATCACGCAAAAATATCGCTTCTTTAGCTATGGCGATGCGATGTTTGTGACGAAAAAAGCCCACTAGACCAAGATTTTGTTTTAAAATAGCCGCCCAAAGTGAGATTGTGCGGCAATTTTTTTCGTTAAAAGATTGAACCTTTTAACCCTGTCCCCATCTCTATTGTTAATCAAAATGGCATTAGCCATTAAAAATGTAGTCAGACTGTTTATCTGGCGAGGTGAATTATGAAATTTGAATTAGACACTACCGACGGGCGTGCGCGCCGTGGTCGGTTAATTTTTGATCGTGGCACAGTAGAAACCCCCGCTTTTATGCCGGTAGGAACCTACGGCACAGTGAAAGGCATGACACCGGAAGAAGTTCGTGCCACTGGCGCGGATATTTTGCTCGGTAACACTTTCCATTTATGGTTGCGCCCAGGCGAAGAAATCATGCGTAAGCACGGTGACTTGCATGACTTTATGAACTGGCAGCGTCCTATTTTAACGGACTCGGGCGGTTTCCAAGTGTTTAGTCTTGGCGATATCCGTAAGATCACCGAAGAAGGTGTGCATTTCCGTTCGCCTATAAATGGTGAGAAAATCTTCTTAGATCCTGAAAAATCAATGCAAATTCAAGATGCATTGGGCAGTGATGTGGTGATGATTTTTGACGAATGTACCCCGTATCCTGCCACTGAAGATGAAGCGCGCAAGTCAATGCAGATGTCTTTGCGTTGGGCGAGACGTTCGCGTGATGAATTTGACCGTTTAGAGAACCCTAACTCACTCTTCGGTATTATTCAGGGCGGTGTGTATGAAGATTTACGCGACGAAAGCTTAAAAGGCTTAGTCGATATTGGTTTCGACGGTTATGCCGTCGGTGGTTTGGCCGTAGGTGAGCCTAAAGCAGATATGCATCGCATTCTTGAGCATATTTGCCCGCAAATTCCTGCAGACAAACCTCGCTATCTGATGGGGGTCGGTAAACCAGAAGATTTAGTTGAAGGTGTACGTCGTGGTGTTGACATGTTTGACTGTGTGATGCCAACCCGTAATGCCCGCAACGGTCATCTGTTTACGAGTGAAGGTGTGATCAAAATACGCAATGCGCGTCATAGAGATGACACGTCACCACTTGATACTAAGTGTGATTGTTATACCTGTAAAAATTATTCACGGGCGTATCTTTACCACTTAGATCGTTGTAATGAGATTCTGGGTGCGCGTTTAAACACCATTCACAACTTGAGATACTATCAAATGTTAATGGAAGGTTTGCGCGGTGCGATTGAGACGGGTACATTAGACGCCTTTGTGGCGGACTTCTATACCAGTCAAGGTCGCGAAGTACCAGAGTTAGTCGATTGATTTTTTGCTAATAAGAAGAGAAAAACTATGTTTATTTCAAATGCATATGCAAGCGCTGCCGGCGCACCACAAGGTGGCGGCACGATGGAACTGATTTTCATGCTGGCGATTTTCGGCCTGATTTTCTATTTCATGATTTTCCGTCCGCAATCAAAACGCGTTAAAGAGCACAAAAATCTGATGTCTTCATTAGGCAAAGGCGATGAAGTGTTAACCAGTGGTGGGATTTTAGGCAAGATTGCAAAAATCAGCGACGAAAGCGATTACGTGTTACTGAGCTTGAACGACACAACACAAATCACGATCAAAAAAGACTATATTGCAGCTGTATTGCCTAAGGGCTCTATCCAGTCGTTGTAAGCCAAGAGGGCTCAGGCGTGTTAAATAAATACCCAATGTGGAAAAACATTATGGTGATGCTCGTCATCGCCATAGGTTGTTTCTATGCCGTACCTAACCTTTTTGGTGAAGATCATGCGGTGCAAGTGGTGGCGACTCGAGGTGCTGAAGTAACAGCATCTACCCAAGCCAGTGTGAACGAGCTGTTAGCCAGTAAGAGCATTGCGGTAAAGCGCTCTGAGCTTGAAAAAGGTCAGTTGTTGGTCCGTTTGCAAAATGCGGATCAACAGCTACTGGCGAAAGAAATCATTGCTGACAGTTTAGGTGACAAGTTTACTGTGGCACTTAACTTAGCGCCTGCGACGCCTAAGTGGCTCGAGTCCATGGGCGGCAGCCCAATGAAGCTCGGTCTTGACCTTCGCGGTGGTGTGCATTTCCTCATGGAAGTGGACATGGGCGAAGCGATTCGTAAGATGGAAGAAGCTAAAGTCGCTGATTTCCGTTCACAATTACGTGAAGAAACCATTCGTTATGCTGGTATTCGTGTTAATGCTACTGGAATTGAAATCAAGTTCCGTGATGCTGAAAACTTAGCGACTGCCGAGCGTTTCCTTAAGACTCGCAATAAAGATATGGTGTTCACCGACGCTAGCCGTGGCGAAGATTTCGCGCTGCAAGCTGTGATGAGTGAAGCTTATCTAAAGCAGATTAAAGAAGAAGCACTGCAACAAAACATTACCACAATTCGTAACCGTGTTAACGAGTTAGGTGTGGCTGAGCCTGTAGTACAACGTCAAGGCGCCGAGCGCATTATCGTTGAGCTGCCAGGTGTGCAAGATACGGCTCGCGCTAAGGAAATCTTAGGTGCAACCGCATCAATTGAATTCCACATGGTGGATGACAAAGCTGATCCGAATGCTGCGCAATCAGGCCGTGTACCTGCGGGTTCTGAAGTGTATCAGCGCCGCGAAGGTGGCACTGTGATATTGAAGAAAGAAGTGATGTTGACGGGTGACCATATCACTGGCGCGCAACCTAGCTTTGACCAGTACAGTCGTCCTCAGGTCAGTATCAACCTCGATGCTAAAGGCGGTACCATTTTCTCTGACGTGACTAAAGACAACATAGGCAAGCCTATGGCGACTTTGTTCATCGAATATAAAGACAGTGGTGATCGTAATGCCGATGGCAGCGTTAAGATGCAGAAAATCCAAGAAGTGATTTCTGTCGCGACCATTCAAGCCCGTTTAGGCCGTAACTTTGTGATCACTGGCTTAAGTCATGGTGAAGCACAAAACCTTGCGCTATTACTGCGTGCGGGAGCCTTGATTGCTCCTGTATCAATTGTTGAAGAACGTACCATTGGTCCAAGCTTAGGTGCTGAAAACATTCAAAGCGGTGTGCAAGCTATGGTATGGGGTATGGCAGTTGTCTTACTCTTTATGTTGGTTTACTACCGTAGCTTTGGGCTTATTGCTAACCTGGCTTTAACCGCAAACTTAGTCATGGTTGTGGGCGTTATGTCTATGATCCCTGGCGCTGTGTTAACCCTACCCGGCATTGCCGGTATGGTGTTGACGGTCGGTATGGCGGTTGACGGCAACGTGCTGATTTATGAGCGTATTCGTGAAGAGCTTCGTGCCGGACGTAGCGTGCAGCAGGCTATCCATGAAGGTTATGGTAATGCTTTCTCAACTATCGCCGATGCGAACATCACCACCTTCATCACTGCGCTCATTTTGTTTGCCGTAGGTACTGGTGCGATTAAAGGCTTCGCTGTGACCTTAATGATAGGTATTGCGACTTCTATGTTTACCGCCATCGTGGGTACTCGCTCAATCGTTAACGCGATTTGGGGTGGTAAGCGCGTGAAGACTCTGTCTATCTAAGGGGAAGTGACAATGATTGAAGTTTTATCCTTAAAACATACAGTAAACTTCCTCCGCCATGCACTGCCTATTAGCATTATGTCGGCAGTGTTAGTGCTGGGCTCGCTGATATCGCTCGCAACTAATGGCGTTAACTGGGGTCTTGATTTCACTGGCGGTACTGTTGTTGAAATGGAGTTTACTCAGCCGGTTGATTTGAATGCGCTGCGTGTGCAACTGACGACGCCAGATTCCGAAGGTGCGATCGTGCAAAACTTCGGTTCTAGCCGTGACGTACTTGTACGTTTACAGGTGAAAGAAGGCGTTAAGAGCGATGTGCAGGTTAAGTCTGTCATGGAAGCCGCACAGAAAGTTGACCCACAAGTGCAGCAGAAGCGTGTTGAGTTTGTTGGCCCACAAGTGGGCAAAGAACTGGCAGAGCAAGGTGCATTGGCGGTATTAGTTGCGCTGATTTGTATCATGATCTATGTGTCGTTTCGTTTCGAATGGCGCTTAGCGTTTGGTTCTGTAGCGGCACTGGCGCACGATGTCATCGTGACCTTAGGTGTGTTTTCGTTATTCCAATTGGAATTTGACTTGACCGTATTGGCGGGCTTGTTGACGGTGGTGGGTTACTCACTTAACGATACTATTGTGGTATTTGACCGTATCCGTGAGAACTTCCTTAAGCTGCGTAAGAGCGATCCTGAAGAAATAGTTAACATTTCAATCACTCAAACTATGAGCCGTACCATTATTACAACGGGCACGACTTTGGTGACTGTTGTGGCCTTGTTCCTTAAGGGCGGCACTATGATCCATGGCTTTGCGACTGCATTGCTGTTGGGGATTTTTGTGGGTACTTATTCCTCTATCTATGTGGCGAGCTTCTTGGCCGTTAAACTGGGTATCAATCGTGAACACATGATGCCAGTTGAGATTGAGAAAGAAGGCGCAGACCAACCTCCTATGATGCCTTAAAGGTTAATTTGGAGTTAAAAAGCCACCTATGAGGTGGCTTTTTTTTGCATCAATTTTGAGGCGTATCTGACATTCTGCTAGCAAACTCACAAAGTTATAGTCAGTTATGCTGTAAAAAGTGAATGTTAATTTATTTAACAACTGATGTAAAAATCAGCGCTCGACAGCCTCGGCTATTTAGCAGTAGGATGTCGGCAACCCATATTCTAGAGAGTTGTAGCCGTAGGATGTCGCATGGAAGAACGTAAAGTGTTAGTTGCTGGTGGTAATTTATTGCAGGCCCACACATGGAAAGGTTTATTGGAGGCCTGTGGCATTCATGTTGAACTCAGAGGTGAAGCGTTATTAGGCGGCATTGGTGAACTCCCTACTGGGATGCAAAACGTCGAGTTATGGGTAGGTGAGTCCCAATACGCGTCGGCACAAGTTCAATTGAATGCGTTGGATGTTGAAAGTCCGCAATGGCAGTGTGTGCAATGCCATGAGACTAATGAAGGCAGTTTTGAGCTTTGCTGGCAATGTAGCTCAGAGCGCAGCGAAAGCCACAACTAGCCTTTCACTGGCAACCTTCTCAGCTTTGCGGTGAGGCTGAAAGATTGCGTCTGCAGGATGAGAAGATTACACTTTGCTGATAAGCTGACATTCATTATGTCATTCAATATCTTATCTAGGAGTTAGTGATGCAGCATCCCAATGCATTTTCCGCCCTTGTTGACGCTATTCTGCCTAATATCACTGAAGTGACAATCGAAGCTTATCAGGCCGATGACCGCTGGCACCTTGTTGATGTGCGTGAGGATCGTGAGTGGCTGCAAGATCATTTACCCCAAGCGAAACATTTAAGCCGGGGTATTTTAGAGCGTGATATCGAAGCGCGTTTCCCCGATAAAAATACACCCATATTACTCTACTGCGCGGGTGGTGCGCGTTCCGCCTTGGCTGCCCATAATCTGCAACTTATGGGTTACACCCACGTTGCCTCTATGATTGGTGGCTATAAGGGCTGGGTACAGCGTCAACTGCCAGTGGTGCAGGACTAAGCGTTCAGGATCTCATCTAATGCAATATTTTCCCTTGTTTGTCGATACGGTTAATTTGAATGTTCTACTGGTGGGCGCGGGCGATGTGGCTAGCCGTAAGTTAGCACTGCTGACACGTACCGAAGCCAATATCCACGTGGTAGCGCCAGAGGTGAACCCAGAAGTGCAACGTTATGCAGATGCTGGCCGTATTTTGTTATCCCAGCGTGAAGTCGTCCATGCCGACATTCAAAATTATGATTTGGTGTATTTAGCTACGGCAAACGACAGTCTTAATGCCGAGTTAGCGACCTTAGCTACTGCGCGTGGTATCTGGGTTAATGCTGTTGATAATCCCGCCTTTTGCCGCTTTATCACTCCTTCTATTGTGGATCGAGGTCGTTTAGTGGTCGCGATCAGCACTGCGGGCGCAGCACCGGTATTTGCACGCACGATTCGCTCGCGTTTAGAATCTAGCCTACCGCAGTCACTCAAACCGTTATTCGATTTTGTCGCCGATAAACGTGTCGAAGTGCAAGAGAAACTCGATTCAACCTCGAAACGCCGCTTATTTTGGGAGCGTTTTTTCGATACCAATGGCGACCGTTTCGATAGTCGTACCACCGAGCATTACCATAATGCGTTTAATAACTTAGTCAGCCGCGGCGAAATCCTTTTGTTGGATGATGCAACCTCTGTGGACTTACTGCCGCTCGCCGCCATGCCATTATTACAGCGCCTCGATTGGATATACAGCCAAGGGGATTTGAGCGTCGAACTCACTGAACTTGTTCGCCGCGACGCAGATCGCGGTTTTTTACCCGCTTTCAGTGAATTGAGTCAACAGTATGAGTTAGGTACGCGCATGCTACTGGTAGCGGATACGCAAAAAATTAGCTTGCTGAAAGCCCATTTCCCCATGGCTAAACATCTGCGACCCGGAGCGATTTAATTTCTTACCGATTCAGCCTTGGGTTCGATTTAACCTTCTGTTCGATTGCACGTTTTGTTCGATTTCATGGGCGTATTCTATTGTTCGTTTGAGCTAATGCCGAGTCTCAGGTAGACTCGGCAGCCTTATTTTAGGATTTCGCTGTTTCAGGATTTCACTCTGCATTTAGGATGACTATGGCCCTCAAGGCGACCGTGTTTAAAGTCAATTTACAGATAGCCGATATGGATCGGAATTATTACCAAGACCATCAATTGACGCTTGCCCAGCATCCTTCCGAAACCGATGGCCGCATGATGGTGCGTTTACTCGCGTTTATTGTGAATGCCAGCGAAACCTTAAGTTTTAGTAAAGGTCTGTGCGTCGATGACGAGCCAGAGCTATGGGACAAAACCCTATCCGGTGAAATTGATCTGTGGGTTGAGTTTGGTCAGGCCGATGAAAAATGGCTGCGAAAGGCCAGCGGCCGTGCCAAAGTCGTGCAGCTCTTTACCTATGGTGGTCGCAGTGTACCGATTTGGTGGAAACAGAATCAGCAAGCGTTAGAGCGTTATCAGAATTTAAAAGTGTGGAATATTGCCGAAGAGTCCGTCACGGCGATGGAAGCGTTTGTTGGGCGTAATATGGCATTGCAAGTTTCGATTAGTGAAGGCCAAATTTGGTTATCGGATAATGAAACCAGCGTGTTGATTGAGCCTGAAATTCTCAAATATATTGAATAACATGTTTTGTAAAAAAAGAGCCTGCAATTGCAGGCTCTTTCCGTTTATTACTTTTAAGTATCAGTAAGAGTATCGATTTTGATTTATTTGAAGCTCAGTTCCCAGCCATCGATATAACCAACATCACCACGCCCACTGTCTACGACTTTTAACTTCCATACGCCGTTCGAATTCGCACCTGTCATATCTGCGGTATAGCTCTTGTTGATATTGTCTGCACCAAGACCTGTGTTGTTATGCAGGGTAACCGTTTTTCCTGAAGGGCTAATCAGCTGCACTTTTAAGTCACCAATGTAAGGGTGGACTATGTTCACGACTGCAGTCACAGTACCTGAATCACCTGTGCGAGTAACCGTGATTGGGCTAGTGATCCCCGCCGCTTTGTTATCAGGAATATTATAGTTATCAGCATTGGTATAGCTCGTTGGCGTACCGCCGCCATTAGACGCTGTGTAGTTCGCCGTTAACGACACACCAGTGAAAGCCGAATCGCCTTTCACCATGGCATAGTAAGTGCCTGATTGTACATTGGTGATTGGACAAGACTCACTATTGCCACTTTTATACGGACGGCAATCGTAATTAGTGGTGGTTGGCGCCGCGCCATATTGCACATACAAGTCCGCATCACCTGTGCCACCGTTCATCACAAAGCCTAGGTTCGTTGCACCTGCTGGAACTTCAAATGAAAAATGTAATTCTTCACCTGTTGCGCCTGCTAAACCTGTTTTCGCCACACCGTTCACCAGAACACTATCGCCCGGTTCAGTTGGATCGACAGGACCCGTTGGACCAGTACAAGATGCGTCTAGGAAGGCTTTTGCTGCAACTGCATTAACTAAACCGTAACCATAGTAATTGTCACGACCTGCAGTTCCGAGATCTTCGGCGGTCATTTTCAATGCGTTACGGACTTGCGCCGCACTACATTCTGGGTGGTAGCTCCACACTAAGGTCGCAACACCTGACACATGCGGTGTCGCCATAGATGTACCATTGTAGTACTCGTAATCTTTATTGCCTTGGTTGCTGACAGTGACTGTGGCGCCCAGTTGATTGCGCAGTGCTAAGCCTGTTGCACGATCAACAGATACAGAAACCATATTGATTTCGTTGTTAGCATCGACAAGGAAGGGGTTTTGTAAGCCGGGTAATGCCGCGTTACTGTAAACAATCGTCGCACTGGCACCTGCATTCTTACAGGCTTTAGCTGCGTTAATTTCAGGGTAGCTAGTGCCTTGATTACCAACACGTTCCACTAAACAAATCTTATTGGTCATGTTGCCGCAGTTGAAGCTTGTGCCGCTAACGGTACATTCTGCCAAAGTTGCAGTGCTGGTACCGTTAAATGGTGCGGGGACATAGCTGCTACCAGAAGGTATCAGGCGATTGTGCGGTACGACACCTGAGTCAAAGTAAGACTGATTGCCGATAGTGATATCGGCTAAACGGCCTTCGCCACGGGTAACAGTCGATAGAACTGCTTCACCAGGGCCAGATATTTCCACTTGGTTGGTGTATTGGGAGAATGCTGAGTGGTCTTTATGGCTATCCACAGAGGCGACAGACATGACGCCATCGTAGGATGCTGGGTAGCTGTGAGTGCTATTCCCATCGTTACCCGCAGCAGCAATCAGGAGAACACCATTATTATAGTGGGCGGCCAGAGCGTTACGCTCAGTGGTGCTAGAACCTGAACCACCTAAACTCATAGTGACAACATTGGCGCCATTGGTGACACAAGTGTCTACGGCAGCGACTAAGGATGAAGAGTAGCCCCAGCCAGATTCATTAAACACTTTGATCACATGAATATTGGCATTTTGATTTGGCATAACGCCGATCACGCCATCATTGTTAGCAATCGCCGCAATCGTCCCCGCAACGTGGGTACCGTGGGCGTTATTATTGCCCGGCTCAAACCAGTTACCCGTGCCTGAGTTATTGGTCCCTGTGACATTGTTGCCACCTAAGTCGCTGTGACTACGGTCGTAGCCTGAGTCGATAATACAAATAGTGCGGTTGCCCGCTTGGCTGTCGCTTAGCTGGGTTGCTCCTACAAAAGTTTGGCCCCAAGGCGTACTTTCACTTAGAAAGCGGCGTGGCATATCTTCTTCGACATATTCCACATCAGCACGGGTTTTTAATGCATTGATCCCTTTGGCATCGAGTTTCACCGAGTAGCTGTTACTGCGGCCGATACGCTTCATTTCCTTCGCTTGTACTTTATTTAATGCGGTATGTTGGGCACTGATTTCAGCCATTTGTGGCTGATAATTCATTGTGGTTGGTAGCGTATCTGTTGTCGCGTCATTGAGTGACTGCAGATCACTCGTTGATTGCACACTATTGGCTGACATGATGGCCGCGGCATCAGTGTTTTTAAACTTCACAATGTAACGCTTTGGCAGTGGGGAGGTTTGTGCTTGTAATGCTGCGGCAAAACCTGGGGCTTGTGGTGCTGCTTGTACACCAGCTGAGATCGCAATAGCTAAGCTTGAAAGGCTTAACGCTATTTTAGTGGTTCTGTTGATTGTCATGTTCTTCTTCCATGGTCAATTTAGTGTTAATCATTATTATTTTATGTTTCATAAGAATAACTACGACTCAGATGCTACTCGGTTAGTGAATTTATCTGCGACCACGTCATTTGTAAATCAATTGTTAACGGTATGGCGGTTGGTAAGTGTTTAGATTTAATAGTCATTTATAGTGCATATAAATTCAAGTTGTAACGATTTGTAACCAAATTTTATTAAAATATTTGTTTTTTTATGTGATAAACGTGAATAAGTGAATACGAATTTACGACTTCATATGAGGGCTTTTGATTGATTTTACCGTTATCAATGCATTGAAATTTATATATATATTTTTTTGTAATTAAAAATAACAAAAACAAACTTTAAGTTTTCATCATAATGATAATATTTTCTCAAGTGATTGATTATGCGAAATTGTTGCAAAAGGCTGTCAATAGGGTGGCAGTTGCCAATTGATTGACTTTACTTAGGCTTTTGGGAATACGGGTGTTACTTATTTTATAGAACTACTAAAAAATCCTGTGCTCTTTCGTCCACAATGAATCTGGTAAGAACCTATTAATCCCCCCCCTGCTTAATTTCGATATTTTATTTAGACAATAAAAAAGCGCCCTAGGGCGCTTTTAGCCGTTAAGCCTTGAATGGCTAGAGCGAGGTGAGAGTACTAAAGTGATTTATTCTTACTTCCCCACACTAGAGCCAATTTGATGGTAGTGAATTATTTAGCGGGCACTTTTTGCACTTCAACTAAGGTGGAATAGCCGCCACCATTATAGGTTTGGGTGTATCCGGCAGCGACTAAGGCTTCGGTCGCAATACTGCTACGACGACCGCTGCGGCAATACAAGACGACGGGAGCATCTTTGGCGATGCCACGCTTAGCAAACTCCTCTGTCACTTGCTCAAAGGGAATATTGACCGCATTCGCTAAATGACCTTCGGCAAATTCTTCAGGCGTTCTAACATCGAGCACCATAGCGCCTGCGGCAATTTTATCCCATGCGATTGCAGGATCTTGGTCGGCGGCGCTGGCTATCATGGGCATTAGCAGCAGTGGCATGAGTACCAGTGATTGCAAGCTTAATAGGGCTAAGCGCATTAGACTTTGGCCACGGGTTACGAGGTTGTGGGTCACTTTATCTCTCCTTGACGGCTTTTCGGCACGCTTGTATTAGCCAAGCGTGTACTTGCTCACCTAACTCTTATCTCTTATCTTAACTCTTAAGTAGTGACTGTATGTGGTTTAGCTTTGTTTAGCAATTTCAGCCTCTGATTTTACACCCAATTTGCGTAAAACCATGGCGGCAGGACAAAAACCGGTAAAAGCACTTTGGAATAGGTTAGCGCCAACAAATGCGGTTAACCACAGAAAGTTGTGGTGCACATAGGCGGTTAACACCAGTGACAGTAACACCATCAATCCGGCAAAAGCCATAATACTGCGTTCTAATGACATACCTTACTCCTTGAAGCCATCTTGGTGATGGCCTTTGTTGTGGTTAGTTTTGTGTTTGTATCTGAATAGTATTCATACGGTTTTTCATGGCCGTGTAGTACAGCACAGGGATGACAACTAAGGTCAGTATGGTCGAGATAAAAATACCAAAGATCAGACTGATCGCTAAGCCATTAAAAATCGGATCATCAAGAATAAACAATGCCCCTATCATGGCTGCAAATGCAGTCAGCATGATAGGTTTAGCTCGCACGGCACCAGAGTGGATCACTGCCCGCTCAAAGGGTACGCCGGATGCGGTTTCTTGATTAATAAAATCGACCAATAATATCGAGTTACGCACAATAATCCCCGCCAGCGCTATCATGCCTATCATGGACGTTGCCGTGAATTGGGCACCGAGCAGGGCATGTCCAGGCATTACGCCAATCACAGTCAGTGGAATTGGCGCCATGATGATAAGCGGCACCAGATACGATCTAAACTGCGCGACCACCAATAAATAAATCGCAATCATACCGACCGCATAGGCGATACCCATGTCTCTAAAGGTTTCGTAGGTGATCTTCCATTCGCCATCCCAGAGCACGGCGACTGAGTCTAACCCTGTGGGTTGGTGAATATAATGCTGATCAAACCCTAAGCCATCGGCGCCATCGATTTTGCCCGCCATATCGAACATGCCGTAGAGCGGGCTGTCCAGTGGTCCCGACATATCGGCGACGACCATGATCATAGGGATCATATTCTTATGGATAATTGGTGCATCGATTTTGCCGCGTTTGATGGTCACCAGCTCAGAGACAGGCACAGATTGCCCCGTTTGGCTCAGTAACTTCATATTCAGCACTTGCTCTAAATCGACTTTCGCGCCTTCGTTTAATTGCAGGCGGATCGGTATCGGTTGTTTTTGCTGGGCTTGATGTAAATAGCTCACATCTTTGCCGCCAACTGAGGTGGCAATCAAGTCGACAATATTGCTGTAGGGCACGGCCATCAGGCTGGCTTTACTGCGGTCGATCATCACTTGCCATTTTTGCTGGGCGGCGGGTAAGAAAATATCGATATCGACCACATCTTTGGTTTCATGGAACAGCGCCTGCATCTCATATGCGGCTTGCTCGCGGATAGCGGAACTTGGGCCATACACTTCTGCAACCAGCGGCGACCACACTGGCGGCCCTGGTGGCACTTCAACCACTTTGATATTGGCTTGATATTGCTCGCCAATTTGCTGCAGTTCGTCTCGCACCGATACCGCTATGCTGTGGCTGTCGCGCTTGCGGTGTTTCTTATCCACTAGATTCACTTGGATGTCGCCAAGCTCTTGGCTGTGACGCAGGAAATAGTGGCGCACTAAGCCGTTAAAGTTCATTGGCGCGTTAGTGCCCGCATACAATTGCAGATGCTCGACTTCAGGGACGGTTGTTAGGTAGCGACTCAAATCCTGCAATACTCTTTGTGTTTGCTCTACGGGAGTGCCTTCTGGCATGTCCACCATCACTTGAAACTCGGACTTATTATCGAAGGGCAGCATTTTCAGTACCACGAGCTGACCCACGGGGAGCGCGACAGCGATACCGATCAACACAAATACGCCGGCAGCCAGTCCCACTCTTGCCTTACGGGCATTTTTACCCAGCAGGAAAGGACCAATTAAGTGAGTAAAGAGGCGCACCATCTTAGTTTCAGCTTCATCCTCGTGCGAGGCTTGGGCAGTATCGTGTTGGTCATTATGTTTCAGCAGTTTACGACTGAGCCAAGGAGTGACCACAAATGCCACAACGAGGGAAATTAACATGCCCATACTGGCGTTGATGGGGATCGGGCTCATGTAAGGCCCCATTAAGCCCGATACAAAAGCCATCGGCAGCAAGGCTGCGATAACTGTAAATGTCGCCAGAATCGTCGGGCCACCGACTTCATCGACCGCCACTGGGATAAGCTCGCTGAAGGACTTTTTGCCGAGCGCCATATGCCGGTGGATGTTTTCTACTACGACTATGGCATCGTCGACCAAGATGCCGATGGAGAAAATCAAGGCGAACAAGGACACGCGGTTTAAGGTAAATCCCCACGCCCAAGAGGCGAAAAGGGTGATCGCTAGCGTGATAATAATGGCTACACCCACGACTAAGGATTCGCGTGCGCCCATGGTTAAAAAGACCAGTACAACTACGGCGCTGGTGGCAAAAATCAGTTTTAAAATAAGGGTGTTAGATTTATCCGCCGCGGTTTCGCCATAGTTACGTGACACTGTGACTTCGACATTTGCTGGGATCAACACATTGTCGACCTTAGCTATCCGCTCAATCACACTGTCGGCGATGTCGACGGCATTTTGGCCTGCTTGTTTACCAATTGCGATTGTGACAGCGGGATAAATGTCGGTTTTATCTGCGTGCCAAACGCTCTGTTTAGGGATATCACTTTTTAAGCTGATTTCAGCAATATCCGCCAAATAAATCGGAATATTTTTGCCTTGTTTGTCTTGATAGACACTGACGACTAATTGCTTGAGATCGTCGATGGATTGTAAAAACTGCCCAGCTTGGACCTTTATCTCTTGATTGCCTTGCACTAAGGATGCAGGCATAGAGACCATATTATTGTCATTCAGGCTTTGTCTTAACTTGTCGTAGGTCAGATTAAAGCTGTTCATCTTGGCGGGATCGATACGTATGTTGGCCACCATATCGTGCTGGCCAACGGTATCGATTTCGCGAGTGCCGGGAATACGCTTAATTTCGGTTTCTAATCCAAGGGCGACATGGGTTAGCTGCTCAGCAGACACTTGCCTGTCCTTTGACCATAAGGTCAAACTGACAATGGGCACATCATCGATGCCGCGTGGTTTAATTAGCGGTTCACCCACGCCAGCGCCCCTTGGTAATTTATCCATGTTGGAATAAATCTGGTTGTATAGGCTGACGATGGCATCATTGCGCGCAACACCGACCTTAAAGATGACGATGATCAGCGCGCCATCGGGTTGGGAGAACGAGTACAGAGTATCTATGCCTTTGATTTCGGAGATCACTTGTTCCGCTGGCAGGGTGACTAAGTTTTCAACTTCCGTGGGTGTCGCGCCGGGAAAAGGGATAAACACATCGGCAAAGGTGACATCAATTTGTGGCTCTTCTTCTTTTGGTGTCACCAAAATGGCGAATAAGCCAAGTAAGAGCCCGAGAAGTGCTAATAGCGGCGTGATGGCGCTATTTTGAAAGGCAGCGGCAATTCGTCCGGAAATCCCAAGTGTGGTTTGTGGTACTGGAGCATGTTTCATAAAACAACCTCGACAAAGCTTAAGTCGCTAGGGAATTTATTGCTTCTTGCTGAGCAACACTTGGTAGGCATCAACGGCCACCTTGTCACCCGACTTAAGGCCCGCAAGCACTTCTACCTCGCCATCTAAGGGGTCAGTGACACGGACTTGGGTCAGCACAAAGGCTTCGCCTTGTTTAAGGTAAACGCTGCTCAGTTCGTTCATTGTGAGCAGTGCAGAGGTGGGCAGTTGGATTTTTTCCCGGTCGCCATTTTTAAAGGAAGCTTTTGCCCAAGTACCGGGTTGAAGATTGGCTTCATTTTCTGGCAGATTAATTCGCACTTGATAACTGTGGCTGACGGGATCGGCGAAACTGAAAATCGTGAGATCAGTTGAGGTGAACTCACGCCCATCACTTAAACGGACGAGAAATTCGGGGGAATTTTTAAGTTGGTTAATGTAACGCTGTGGTACTTGGGTAATGGCGCGCATTTGACTCGCGGAAAACCCTGAAAGTAGTGCTTGTCCTGGGCTTACGGTTTCGCCAAGTTCGACAAAACGCTCAGTGACTATGCCACCAAAAGGCGCTGAAACGACAGTGTATTTTAAGGATTCGTTGGCTTTGATGACACGGGCTTGTGCTGCACTGACGGCTTGCTCTGTTGCTTTAGCATTGGCGGTGGCTTCATCCATCGCGCCCTTAGAAATCGCGCCTTGGGGAAATAGCTCTTTATAACGTTTGTATTGTGCCTGAGCTTCGACATTTAAAGCCTTCGCTTTGGCTAGATCAGCCTCAAAGCTTGCCAGTTCAGCACCTTGCTCTTTACTGGTAATTTCCAGCAGGGCGGCTCCTTCGGGGACGACATCGTTAACATCGTAGTTGAGTTTGACAATACGGCCAGTGGTTTGCGCCGATACCGTCGCTGCTTTTATTGCTTCAATGGTGGCGTCTAAGGTGACCCAATTCGGATAGGGTTTATTTAGGACTTCGATGGTTTCGACTGAGGCAGCCTGAGCTTGAGTACTGGAAAGTGCCAGCAGTAAGAAAAAAGCACGAGAAATTGATGTCATAACTTATATCACCCCAGATGTAATTTATGAGAAAATTCTAATGGAGTTGTTTTCAATAGGCAATCAATATTTATTAGAAAAATTTAATGTAGTGTTTTTACCTAATTTAGGAATAAGGAATAAGGCCTATAGCGCCTTATTCCTCATGCTTCAGAGTTTCAAATTAAACCTAAAATTTAGTCATTTAAATAATAGGTTAGTGTGGAAACGATGCGAATTTGTTTAATGTAAGGCGTGCTGCTGTCGCGGTCTGAAATGGTGAACTGGCCTTGACTCGCACTTTTAATTTTTCCGAGGCGAGAATCCGAATCCTTAGCAAATTTTTCAGCCACTTCGCGGGCATTTTGAGTCGCTTCTTGCACCATGATAGGTTTGACTGAGTTGAGATCGGTAAACAGAAACTCAGTGCGATTATCATAATCTTGGCTAGCGATCGCTATACCTTCTTTTACTAAGTTAATCATTTGCTTACGGGTGTTCAGCATGAGATCAATCTGTGGGGTATAAACTGATAGGTTCACTTTTGCCGAGTAACGGTATCTGACGTTGGGATCGACATAACCTTGGGCTTGGCGATCTTCAATTGAAGGCAAAGAGACAGTAATTTCGCTGTCGCTAAAGCCTTGTTCCTTTAAAAACGCCACAACACGATCGGTTTTTTGCTGAACCGTCTCATAGAGTTTAGGCAGATTGTTATCGACCTCAGTGAAATTGATTGGCCAAATTGCCACATTGGCTTTGACTTCTTTTTCCGCTAAGCCCTTTACCGTGACAGTGCGTTCCATGGCTTTCATTTGCAATAGTGCTGAGCTTGCTGTCTGGCCTACATAAACAAGTCCAGCGCAAAGGAAACCACCTAACAGCAGGGCAGGAAGGATGTTACTTTTTTCCATAAAAAGAATCTCTTGATTAGATGAACTCAGTCTACGATACCGAATAAACCTCAGTCATGCACTGGGTTTATTCGGAATAGATGCCGCTTAAGGCAGAGGAGATTATGTTGAGAGATGAGTTTTGAAATATCTGTTTAAAGCATTTATTTTTCAGGAGGAATCGCGCTTGGCTGCCATAATTCGACTTTATTGCCATCAGGGTCAATAAACCAGCCAAAGCGGCCAAATTCTGAATCTTCAATACCACCAATCGGTTGACCGCCACCTTGCTCTACTTGTAGGAGTGCTTGCTCTAAATCGTCAACGACAAAGTTGAACATAAACCCTTTATCTGAGGGGGCGAAATAGTCCGTGCTATGGGCGAAAGGAGTCCAAACATGGTAGCCAAGAGTTGATTTATCTGTGTGATAAAACGCGGCGCCTCCCCAGTTTTCAATAGGGACTTGAAGATGGGTTTTGTACCAAGTTGCCAAGGCAACGGGATCGACACTTTTAAAGAAAATTCCACCGAGTCCAATGACTTTAGCCATAGCCGTAGCTGCATTTACAGGAGTATGAATTAACTTTAGGCAATAAATGCTTAAGATACAAAAAAGCCGCAAAAAATGCGGCTTTGGTGTTAGGAATTTATCTTAGAACTGGTAGCTGTATTGAACTGAGTAGTACATACCACTTGATTCAGTAATCGCATTAACAGGGCCTGCGATTGCGCTGTTTTCGATCAGGTGAACTTCTTCACCTTTAATATAAGCGATACCAAAGTCAACCGTGTTTTGTGGGTTGATGTGGTAGCTCATACCCGCTGTATACCAGTTACGGTCAGAGTCTGGGAATGAAATAGAGCTGATTTCGTCCACAACGCCTTGGTCATGCATATAACCCGCGCGCACGGTGAATTGTTCGTTGATTGTGTAAGTGCCACCTAGGCTGAATAACCATGAATCTTTCCATTGGTATTCTTTCAGAGCAACGTCGCCAGCTTGCAGTTGAGTACCTGCACCCGCTTGACCTGGAATAATAGTGGCTACGCCATCTTTAGCCGTGATTTGTTCAAAGTTGCTCCACTGGGTGTACTGCGCAGTGTAGTGCACTGCAAACTTAGGTGTGAGCTGATGGAAACCAGCAACTTGGAAAATATCCGCAAGGGGTACGTCTAAGCTGTCAAAGCTTGTCGCTAGTGCTGTTTTTGAACCTAAACCAACGGCAGATAGATCTTTAGTGCTGATTGTGTTGATATCACCTTTAACATTCACTGTTGGGCTGAAGCGGTAACTGATACCGAAACGATTGTCTTTATCTAACTCAATTGTGGCACCCACAATACCACCAAACGCCCAACCGTCAGCGTCGACGTCAACCAGAGGTGTCGCGCCCATGTTACGGGTTAAACGGCCTTCACCGTAAATGGCATCAATACCAGCACCGATACTGAACATGTCATTAATACGGTATGAAAGGCTGGTGTTAAAATTAACCGTTGTTACTTCTGTTTCGCCAAGCAGATCATAAGGTGCTGGTGAGCCTGCTGGTAAACTCTTTGAAAGTGAGCTGGCATCGGTACCGGTACCAAAGTTAGAGAAAGCGGCAAAGCCTACGGCGAACTTATCGTCGATGGGGTGGATGTAGAAAATATTAGGGATAATTTTAGAGCTACCCGCGTCATCGATGCTGCCTAAGTCAACGGCACCACCGGCAAAGTTAACGTCTTTAACATCAACAGTAATATCGGCATAAGTTAAGCCGAAGGAGATCGCATCTTTATCGAATAATGCCATAGCAGCAGGGTTACGTGATAACACAGAAGCGTTATCGGCAATAACCGCATCACCCGCAAATGCACGGCCCATACCCGTTGCTGATTGGCTGTTTAGTTGAAAACCTGAAGCTAAGGTTTGTGTGCTTGCTAATGCGACAGAAACGGCAATGAGTGTCTTGTTGAATGTTTTCATTATTATTCTCTCTATTTTTTATAAGTATTGGATTTTTATTCGGTCCTAGTCCGCCGAAAGTATTTAAATCCATTTATTAGTCTCCGGCATCTTATGGATTCAATGTACCCTCAACAAGTCCGACCAGAAGTGAAATATGTTAATTTTCAGTTAATTAAAAGTCTTTAAAACAAGAGTGATACTTTAGTATGCTTGAATGGTCTGGCCAGATGCTTGATATGAAGGGCTTTGGGTGCCGCTATGGGTTTCAATTGAAGTTAACGGTTTGTAATGGTGCGTAGGGTATTTAAAAGGATACAAAATGTAAAAAGCGCACACTTATGCGCTTTTAAACATATGGAAACATATCTAGATTAGAGTGCAGATTTAAATTGTTCGAACTCTGTCGTTACTTTTTCACTTGGAGCAGAGAATTTACTGACTAAAATACCCGCAATAGTCGCGAATATAAACCCAGGAAGGATTTCATATACTTCAAAAATGCCACCAGTGAGTTGCTTCCAAATCACCACGGTTAATGCACCGACAATAATAGTGGCGATAGCGCCATTACGGCTATATTGCTTCCAAAACAAGGATAACAAGACTACGGGACCAAAGGCCGCACCAAAGCCTGCCCAAGCATAACTCACTAAACTGAGCACGCTACTTTCAGGATTGAGGGCAATCACACCGGCAATTACAGCGATAGCGAGTACGCCTAAACGACCTACCATCATTAGCTCGCGATCATCGGCCTTTGGGCGCAACCATTTACGGTAGAAATCCTCGGTGATGACACTTGAGCAGACTAAGAGTTGTGAGTCGATAGTACTCATGATTGCCGATAAAATAGCGGCGATTAATAGCCCACCAATCCATGGGTTAAACGCCGCTTGAGCTAAATGGATAAACACTGTTTCAGAATTGGCTAATGGCTCTTTGGCGAAATAGAGCGAGCCTGCGATACCTGTGGCTAATGCGCCAATGAGAGATAACACCATCCAGCTCATGGCAATACGGCGTGACAAGGGCAGGGCATCGGCACTGCCTATCGCCATAAAACGCGACAAAATATGTGGCTGACCAAAATAACCTAGGCCCCATGCGAGCAAAGATAACATGCCGATGGCAGTGGTTTTGTCATTGACCAATGCCAACATCGCGGGATCGATCGTTTCAATACCTGCATGGCTTTCGGGGTGAGCGAAAACGGCGAAAGGGACAATCAATAGGGCGATGAGCATTAAACTGCCTTGGAAAAAGTCAGTCCAACACACGGCAAAGAAACCGCCAATAAAGGTGTAACCGACTATGATGGCCGAGCCAATCACGAGGGCTGCGGTGTAATCAAGCCCAAAGACCTTCTCAAACAAAATCGCGCCACCGACCATGCCAGAGGAGGCATAGAAAGTAAAAAACACCAGAATAGTGATTGCGGAAACGAGCTTGAGATAGCCTTGGGTATCGTGGAAACGTTTCTCGAAAAAATCCGGTAAAGTGAGGGCGTTATCGGCGAGTTGGGTATAAATGCGCAGTCGTTTGGCAACAAATAACCAGTTTAGCCAAGCACCAATAATTAATCCTACGCCAATCCAGGCTGCACCTAAGCCGCTTAAGTAAACTGCGCCGGGTAACCCCAGTAACAGCCAACCTGACATGTCAGATGCACCCACGCTGAGTGCGGTCACTGCGGGGCCCATTTTGCGGCCACCTAAAATATAATCATCAACAGTATCGGTAGCACGGTAAGCCCAAAAACCTATGCCCATCATCAATACTAAGTAACCAACAAATGTGATTAAAATCGGGGTTTCAATCGTCATCTTGCCTTTTCCCATCTTTTTATTATTAAAAGTGGCAAGCATGCTACCAGATGTTTGAACGTGCGCCCATTAGCAGATGTAAGTGTGATTGAAATCTAACCTCCAATAACATAAAAATATCGGAGATTGATTTTTAAATGCAATTTATAACAATGGCTTAAATAAATATATTCTTGATTTCGTCTTTTATATAGCGAAGGTCAGCTTGATCCTCACCTATGAGCAAAATAAATGCATCGGGCGTTTCAAAGCCCATTCCTTGATATTTACCGTCGGCGAAGGTTTTATCCAACACCATACGTTTCTCGAGTGGCACGATAAAGAGTGTCACCTTACTTTGTTCGCCCTGAAGTACTAAGTGCAGGCTTTTTACCCCTTGAAAATCGCAATAAGAGGTGTAATACACTTTGCCCGGTTGTTGGGTAAATTTGGCATTGCCAAAGTCTTTTATCGACGCAAGCTGGGCATTGACTTGACTAAAATTGACATTTTGATCGACATGCAAGGCAATATCTTCATGGTAGACATGGGCCAGTGCATGTTCAGCCAAATCAATAGGCCCTAAGCGTAATAGGCTGAAGCTGATCCCTACCACAAACGCAACCGAGGCTGCCATGGCCACTAAAAAAAACGTTTGCCGGCGCTGTTTATGGTGCTGTTGTAACTGCTGACGCAAAATGAGTTTGTCGGCGAGATCCTCAGCCACATCCACTTTCAATGCGTTGCTCAGTTTGGCATCAAGGTTTTTAAGCTCATTGATTAGGGCTTGGTTTTCTGACTTGGCATTGATTTGTGCCAGAAAGTCAGCATCTTGATTATGAGGATCTTCATAAGCTTGACGTCTAAATTTAAGCTCATCCATTGGATTGACCTCTCACATCATTCTTCTCAAGTAATTCTTTCAATTGGCTCCTCGCCCGAAATAAACGCGTCATTACGGTGTTGCGATTGAGCTCCATCAGCTCGGCGATTTCATCGCCGCTAAAGCCACCAATGAGCTGGAGTAAGAGTGGTTCGCGGTATTCGATATCCAGCTTGCCAATTTGTCGACGGATCAGATATTGCTCGGTCTGCTCTTCACTGCTATTGGAGATATTGTCTTCCAATGTATCTTGCTCAACGTCGGAATAATCGAACTGTTTACGCTCGAAACGCCGCGCATTTTCACGCCTAAGAATCGTGATCAGCCAAGCTTTCGCCGCTTTATCATCCTTGAGGGAATCCAAAGAGCGCCACGCTCGCAAGAAGGTTTCTTGGGTAATGTCTTCAGCCACGTGCTTATCGCCGCATAACCAATAGGCGTAGCGGAAAATGTCTGCATGTAGCGCCTTGACTAGGCTGTTGTATCGTCGTTGTTTGCTTAGCATGTCAGAAGAGACCGCGGGCTCGACGGATTTCTTGCGCCAGTTAGCAAACATTTTTTATCTTTGGGCTTTTTGGCGGAATATTTAGCATGGTAGCACTCGCTTCTTTGTCATTAACCCCATCATTTATTTAGGATTCAGTGGGCTTAATGGCGCTGATTTTGTGTTTGAATGTTTATGCTCACAGGCCTTAACCGCGTTAAGTAAGGCGGTACATTCGGCGCTTAAGTGGCTATTTGTATTGTTAGAATTCGCACTGCTCGTATTAGCACTGTCAGTATGGTGGCTCTTATCGGCCTTCGCACTGTAGGCTTTGATTTGCAGTTGCTGTATCGCTGCTGCCAGTTGTGGTGACTGCTCAGCAATCTTATCTAATGTCATAGGCGTTTGCTGTAACTCACTGAAATATCGCTGCAATTGCAACATAATTCGGCTTACATCGCCACTGGCGCAGGCTTGCTCTAATCCTTTCAAGCCGGAGGCAGTCACTGATTGTGCTGAACTGATTGAAGAGTTTACTGAAATTGGGGCGGCCGTTTGATTTTTTAAGACGCGGCGCCAAGCGACTAAGGTGATAATCCAAGCGACTAGAGTGACCAGCCATAGCGCAGCAAAAACCGTGGTTAGCCAAGACCAGCCCTTATCGGCCGCGGAGTTGGTTTCCCATGTTGGTTGAGCTGGCGTATCACTGACAGCACCACCTTCAACGATTATGGTACGTGCGGGCAGCGTTGCAGTTTCTTGACGTTTAAGGCGCGGATTCCACCAAGGCACTTTGATTTCGGGCAAGGTAAAGGTGCCCGCTTTGCTGGGAACGATTGCCGAAGTAATACTGTACTGCGAAACAATTTGTGCATCGCGCACAAAGGTCTGCCGCTGGGGTTTTTCTGGGTATGACTTGAGTTCATCGGGCAGAGTTTGCACTATATCAGGCAGACTATTTTCATCGGCATTGGAAGCCAACAGCGTAATAGTGCGGGTGATAGGGCTACCGACGGTAAACTTTTTAATATCCTCAGGGAAGTTTTCTTTTAGCGCCACTAAATCGGCAACCAGCCATTGGCCTTGGAAACTTGTTGGTGCGGGATTCACTTGAACTGTCAGTGAGGGCGCGCCTGCTTGCATTGGGCGGCTTTCATTAAAGCCAAACATGCCGCCGCGGCGTTGGGATTCTACCAGCACATCGCCAGCAAAGGTTGCACCTTTGATATTCACTTGGCCGGGCAAATCGGGAATGATGCCATAGGTGCGTTCAATCACGCGGTAACGTCGACCATCGACTATCTCTGAACCATCCCTATCTTCACCGATTTGTTTGATCTGTGCGCCTTCGATCACAGGTGCACTCAATACGCCCCTTTGTAATTCTACCGCCAGATAGAGTTTCACCTTGTAGGTAATGAGCTGCCCAACATAGGCTTCGTCGGTCGAGACTTTGGCGTCAATGAACAGATTGTTCATTTGCGCGGGCTGGCTACCAGTTTCGACCACTTTGAGTGGAATAGGCGATGAGCTGACGCCGTCAATACTAAAGGCTGGAATGGTTAACTGGCCTTGTTGTTTTGGCGCGAGCAGTACTTGCCAGCGGGTTTCTTTGACCGCATCGAAGTTCATGATTTGCGTGCTGCGACTCACGCTAGTACGGCCGACAATAAAATCTTTCAGTAGGGCGGACGTGTCTAGCTTACCGGTATCGACTTCGTCATCGACACTGATGTTGAGCACAAAGTATTCGCCCTCCATCACTGGGTTGCGATCGACCGAGGCCTCAATTTTGCTAAGTGCAAAGGCGGGATGGGCCACTCCGATGGCAAGGAGTAGCAGGATAAAAAATTGTCTCGTCACCACTGTTCGTTATCCTTTGATATTTGGCCATTTTGACGGCGTTTTTGATATTCCAACTGCATCTTGTTGCGCAGTAACACTTGCGGGTCTTCACTCACGCCCCTCAGTGCTCGTTGCATTTCTGCGGGCAGTGGCTCGCTATTGGTTGGCGGTGCCTCGACCGATTCACTCATCGCAGCCTCTTGTTTATCTTGCGCATTTTGCTCAGGAGCTTCTTTGGCGGCAACGCTTTGCTTTTCTTGCTCAGCTGACTTTTGCTCTTCAGCATCGGCTTTAGCCTGCGCTTGCATCTTAGCTTCATTGTCTGCAGGTGAATTGTCTACAGGCTCATTTTCCTGCTGAGCTTCATTCTGCTTGTCCTGAGCATTGCCATTTTGCTTATCTTGCTCAGACTGTTGATCATCCGTTTTTTGCTGTTCAGGGCTTTGATCCGCGTCGGCATCGTCCTGTTGATCCTGAGATTTTTGTCCCGCTTGATCTTGCTTATTTTGTTGAGCGCTATCTTGGTCAGATTGCTGTTTATCCTGCGATTTTTGGTCACCGGATTGTTGGTCGCCAGACTGTTGATCACCTGATTTGGGATCATCGAATTGTTGATCCCCTTGTTGATCTTGGTTCTTATCCTGTTGCTCGTTTTTACCTTGTTGTTGCTGTTCTTTTAATAACTTTTCAGCCAGTTCAAGGTTGGCCTTGGCCGCAGGGAAATCAGCTTGTTTCTCAAGCGCGGCTTGATAGCGCTCCTTGGCCTTATCGGGTTTACCGAGCTGCATCAACGCATTGCCTTGATTGTAGAGGCCTTGGGCTGAGCTATCTTGCTCGAAGGTTTTCAGTGCTTGCGCAAAATCACCGGCTTTGTATTGGGCGCTGCCACGCCATTGGGGCGACTCAAACTGCTTAGCGGCGTTTGCGTAATCTTGGGATTGATAGGCCTGCATCGCTTGTTGATCTGTGGTTTTCCACACATTGTCCCACACACTGGCATGGGCTGGCTGAGGCACAGCCGCGAGCAGTAAGCTGCCAGCAAGAGTGACAAATCCAACACTGGCCACGATTCCTTGTCTAAAGCTGAAAAGGGCGGGTAGCAGTAATAATAAGGCGAGGTAAGGACCGAGATCCTGCCAAGTTTCACCATCAAGATCTGTGGCTTTCGCATCGCCAGCATCGCTTAACCATTGCTGTAATTGGGCGAGATCATTACCGTCGGTGCGATTCTGGATCAGAACGCCTTTGTTATTCGCGGCCAGTTTTTGCAGCAGAGCGAAATCAGTGCTGGCCACAACGACTTCGTTGCTGCTGTCGCGTTGTAATTGTCCATCGGGTAGACGGATTGGCGCGCCTTGGCTGGTGCCAAAAGCGATGACGGCGAGGCGATATTGGGTGCCACTTAATGCCGAGTTAGCCTCATCGAATTGGGATGCTGTGATGCCATCTGTCATCAGGATAATATCACCGCGAATATGCCCACCCTGAGCCAGTAGCGTTTTGGCTTGGGCCAAGCCTGCCGCTAAGTTTGAGCCACGAACGGGCATGATCTCAGGACTTAAGGTCGGCAGTAAATTGAGCAATGTGCCGGTATCACGGGTTAATGGGCTGATAGTAAAGGCATCGCCGGCAAAGGCGACTAAACCTGTTTCACCTTCTTTAAGATTACGCAGGAGATCCGTTGCCCTAAATTTAGCTTGGGTTAACCGATTCGGCGCAAGATCGGTGGCGAACATAGATACGGACATGTCCATCACCAGTACGCGGCCTTGTTCGGCGGCAAACACAGGTAAGGATTGTTTATTAACGGCAGGTCCGGCGAGTGCCAAGGTCGCAATCAACCAAGTTAAGGCTAATAAATGCAACGGACGGCGGGATTTCTTATTGCCTTGGGTGACCAATATCTTGGCTAAGTGCGGCGCAATATAACGATTCCAAGCGCTGTGGCTCTCGTGTTGCCGCCATAAACTCAACAAGGCTAAGGCTAGCGGCACTAGGGCGAGTAGCCATTCGGGACGAATAAAATGTAGGCTCATTATTTGATGTTCCCCTGTGAAGTGGTTGCGACAGAGGGTTTAACGCGGCGCGCTGCAAAGAGTGGCAATTGACCTAAGGTAATCCACAGACTCGTCAGTAATGCCAGTGCCAGCGGCCAGTAGAACAGATCTGCCTGCGGACGATAGCTTAACTGATCGCGACTCACAGGTTCGAGTTTATCGATTTCTTGGTAAATCTGGTCTAGCTCTTGGCTGTTACGGGCGCGAAAATAACGGCCGTGGGTGACGTCGGCGATATGCTTAAGTTGGTTTTCATCTAGATCCATCGAAGGATTAACCCGCTCGCGGCCAAAGAGTGTGCGGCGCTCCATCACATCTGCGCCCACACCAACCGTATAAATGGTAACTTTACGATTAGCGGCAATTTGCGCTGCTTGCTCTGGTTCGATATTGCCCGCGTTGTTAGAACCGTCGGTCAATAAAATCAACACTCTATTACTCTCGTCCATTTTATCGAAACGCTTAACGGCTAAAGCGATGGCTTCACCTATGGCGGTTTGCTTACCGACTAAGCCAATTTGTGCTTCTTTTAAAAATTGCGCCACTGAACGTCTATCTTGAGTGAGCGGCGCCTGTAAATAGGCGTGATCGGCAAAGAGGATCAAGCCGATACGATCACCCTTGCGGCGCTCGATAAAGTCACTGACGACGTGCTGAATTAAAGTGAAACGGTCGACGGTTTTGCCATTCACCACCATGTCTTCAATCTGCATACTGCCGGATAAATCCACCGCCATCATCAAATCGCGGCCTTGGCTTGGCAGTTCGATAGGTTCACCAAGCCATTGAGGACGAGCAATAGCGAGCACTAACAGGCACCACATCAGCCAGTAGCGTTTGCGACTCTGGCGCGTGTTGGCCGCTAAGCTTTGTTTACCCGTTTGGCTTATTCCGGGTAATTGCAGCCGGCCACCATCCACTTGTAATGTGTGTTGGCGCCAAAAAATCAAAGGTAAAGGCAATAATATCAATAGCCAAGGCCATGCAATTGTTAACATTGTGCCTCCGCTTTTTCAGTGTCAGCTTGCTGGGTTGTCGCTTGGCTTTTAGCTCGAGCGTTGCCACTAGCTTGAACGTAGCCCTTAGCTTGAACAAGAGTCGACTCAGGCGCACTCAGTTTTGCTTTCGATGCCAACCAAGCCTGTGTGAGTTGATGCAATTCATTGGCTTCAGCTAAGGTCAATGGCGTTGCCTGATGGCGTTTGGCTAATAAGGGGCCGATACGTTGGCGTTTATGCTCGGGTAAATAGCTGTCTAACCAAGCCGCCCAAGCTTCGCCATCTAAGGAGGCTATTGCTTCTCTGCTGAGGTAACTCATGGCGGTGCGCTTTAATAGGCTGTTGACGTCAGAGGCATAGGACGTCGCTTGTTTATCGAGCTGATTAAGTAACTGTTTAGCGGCTTTTTTCGGCGCAAAGTAACGGGCGCGTTTTCTTAGCCAGATAACTAAGAGTGTGATGAGGGCAATCACAAGTGCTAAAACCAGCCAATAACCGATTGCCCAAGGCCAAGCGCCGATCGGATCGGGATGAATAATATCCTGCAGTTGTGCAAGGGCTGGGTTTGACGCCGTAGAAGGCATAGGTACTGTTGCCTGTGGATTTGCTATTTCTGAATTCACTGTTGCTGGATCCATAGTTAACGCAATAATTCCAATTGATGGGCTAGGGGAGCACCCGCATCTATGAGCTGGGTACGTACGCGCAGTTGCTGCATCATGGCGATAAAGTTGTTTTGTTGACGTAACTGAATGTCGAGCCAAGCCTGATAACTGTTGCGGGTAAGCACTAAGTCCTCATCCCCATCCCGTACCGGCAAATTAAAGTTGTGCGGTAACGGCAGTGTGCCTTGACGCAGAGGATCGGTAATAAGATAGGCACCCACATCGCAATGACGCTTAAGCTCGGTGAGAGGCGCGATACATTGGGGGCTAAAATGGCTGCCATCTGTCACTATCCAAACTAAGGAGCCGGGTTTAGCGATACGTTGTAATCGCTGACAGGCACGCAGGATATGGTCAGGATCGCGCTGGCCACTGCCAACATGATTGAGCTGATTTTCGTGTACACGGCGCAGGCCTGAGATCAATTGCAATATGCCCTGACGACGGCTGCGGGGTTTGAGCTCTAAATGCTCAGACTCGCAGGCGATCAAGGCGCCGAGCCGATCGCCATGGTTAATCGCATTCCAACCTAAGGTGGTCGCAAGGTGTCCTGCTTGCACCGATTGCAGCAATAAACTCGAACCAAAATAGAGGCTTTGGCTCAAGTCGATTAACAATAAAATAGGGCGCTCACGTTCTTCGACAAATAACTTAGTGTGAGTTGTGCCCGTACGAGCGGTAACGCGCCAATCAATGGTGCGCACATCGTCGCCCTGTTGGTAGTGGCGCACCTCGGCAAACTCCATACCGCGGCCTTTGATTAAGCTGCTGCGATGGCCCGCTAAGTTAGCGCGGGCACGGCTATAACGCTCTGGCATAGCACGGGCGATATTTTGGCACGCCAGCAGCTCTTGCTCGGTTAAATGCAAGCCATCGGCAAAAAGCGGCAAGCCATCGACTGAGGCTGAGAGTCGCGCTGTGTCACTCATCTTATTTCACCTTTATCTTCACCGTTAAGGTACTGCAACTTGACTTAAGATGTGGTTGATCACGTGATCGCGGCTGACACCTTCGGCCTGTGCTTGGTAGCTGAGTAGGAGTCTATGGCGTAATACATTTGGCGCAACAGCTTGAATGTCTTCCGGTGAAACAAAGTCCCGCTCGTGCAGCCAAGCGCGGGCGCGGGCACAGCGTTCTAATGAAATAGTTGCGCGCGGGCTGACGCCGTACTCAAGCCACTTAGCTAAGTCTTCGCTGTAACGTAAAGGCTCACGGGTCGCCATCACGATTTCGACTATGTACTTTTCGAGCGGCTCGGCAAGATAGATTTCCATGGCTTCGTCACGGGCGGCAAACACATCTGCTTGTGCAATCGGCTCAGTGGTTGGCAATTCGTGGGTAAGCGCTTCTTTGCGGGATTGACGCAGAATTTCGATTTCAGTCTCGCCGCTCGGGTAATCAAGGTTTAAGTGCATCAGAAAACGGTCAAGCTGTGCTTCGGGCAGCGGATAAGTGCCTTCGTTCTCTAATGGGTTTTGGGTGGCCATTACTAAAAACAGCGGTGGAAGTTTATAGCTGTGCTTGCCAACTGTAACTTGACCTTCGGCCATGGCTTCTAATAAGGCTGACTGAACTTTGGCTGGGGCACGGTTAATTTCGTCCGCCAAGATTAAATTGTGGAAAATCGGTCCGGCTTCAAATTCGAAGGTGCCAGTTTGCGAGCGATAGATATCTGTACCGGTTAAGTCGGCGGGCAGTAGATCTGGGGTAAATTGAATGCGGTGAAAATCGCCCTCAACCCCGTCACATAAGGCTTTAACTGCACGGGTCTTTGCCAGTCCCGGAGGTCCTTCAACTAATAAGTGGCCATTGGCAATTAAGGCAATGAGCAGATTTTCGGTCAATACTGGCTGCCCTAAAACAACCTTATTTAGGTAAGTGCGTAATGCGTGGAAGCGACTCAAAGGCATGATGCTACTCGTTTTATTATGTTGAAAATACGTGTGTGGGCTATAGACAACAGCTATGGTAAAGAATTCCCTTAGGGTTTGGCTAGTGTTAAAAAAACAAACAGGTGTTTAAAACTTGCTGACAAGAAGTTAGAATCAGATCACACTTTAATGGTCAGACCTGTTATTGGGCGTTTTTCGCCGTAAAACAATGGGTCAAACACGGAAATAGCTAGCGCCGCCTGAAATCTCTCAGCGATTGCGCACATAAAGAGGGTGACAAATGAGTGATAGACAACAGGTTACGAACGCCAAGGGTGAACGTATCGCCATTGTAGCGGGTTTAAGAACGCCCTTTGCAAAGCAAGCCACGGCATTCCACGGCGTATCGGCGCTCGATATGGGCAAAATGGTGGTCAATGAATTATTGGCGCGCTCAGAACTCGATCCTAAGCTGATTGAGCAATTAGTCTATGGACAAGTCGTGCAAATGCCGGCTGCACCTAACATTGCCCGTGAAATCGTACTCGGTACTGGCATGAATGTGTCGACCGATGCCTATAGTGTCACTCGCGCCTGTGCAACTAGCTTTCAATCTGCCGTAAACGTGGCTGAATCTATCATGACGGGTAATATCGAAATCGGTATTGCGGGCGGCGCCGACTCTTCCTCTGTATTGCCTATCGGTGTGTCGAAAAAATTAGCCCATGCGTTAGTCGATCTGAATAAAGCCCGTAGCTTTGGGCAAAAATTACAAATTTTCCGTCGTTTAGGCATAAAGGATTTATTACCTGTGCCGCCTGCGGTGGCAGAGTACTCAACGGGCTTGTCTATGGGACAAACCGCCGAGCAGATGGCAAAAACCTACAATATTAGTCGTGCCGATCAAGATGCCTTAGCGCACCGCTCACATACCTTAGCGAGTGAAACTTGGGCTTCGGGCCATTTGCGTGACGAAGTTATGGTCGCGCATATACCGCCGTATAAGCAGTTTATCGATCGCGATAACAATATCCGCGAAAACTCGGTACTGGAGTCATATGCTAAGTTGCGTCCTGCATTCGATAAACAGCATGGTACTGTGACGGCGGCTAACAGTACGCCACTGACGGACGGTGCCTCAGCGATTATCCTGATGAGCGAAGGTCGAGCCAAAGCCTTAGGTTATCAACCTATTGGTTACATTAAGAGTTACGCCTTTAGCGCCATTGATGTGTGGCAAGATATGCTGATGGGACCGTCCTACGCGACGCCACTGGCGTTAAAACGTGCTGGAATGGAATTAGAAGATCTTACTCTGATTGAAATGCACGAAGCCTTTGCTGCGCAGACATTAGCGAACATGCAGATGTTTGCTTCGAAAAAATTTGCCGAAGAAAAACTCGGCCGTAACCGCGCGATTGGCGAAATCGACATGAGCAAGTTTAACGTGCTCGGTGGCTCGCTCGCCTATGGTCATCCCTTTGCGGCAACGGGAACCCGTTTAATCACCCAAGTGTGTCGTGAGCTTAAGCGCCGTGGTGGTGGAACTGGCTTAACGACGGCCTGTGCTGCCGGTGGTTTGGGCGTGGCTATGATAGTGGAAGTGGAGTAATCGGCATGGAAAAGACCTTTAATTTAACCCGCCGCGACGACGGCATTGCTATTTTGACTATGGATGTTCCTGGCGAAACCATGAACACCCTAAAAGCACAGTTTGGCCCTGAAATCAGTGAGATTCTGGCTGAGATTAAAAGCGATCCTCATATTCGTGGACTCGTGCTGATCTCGGGCAAGAAAGATTCTTTCGTTGCGGGCGCGGATATTTCCATGCTCGATGCCTGTAAAACGGCGGGCGATGCCAAAGCCTTATCCCAGCAAGGGCATGTGGTTTTTAATGAGTTAGAAGCCTTAAAAATTCCTGTAGTTGCGGCAATCCATGGTGCCTGTTTAGGTGGTGGTTTAGAGTTAGCCTTAGCTTGTCATCAAAGGGTATGTAGCGACGATGGTAAAACCATGCTCGGCGTACCGGAAGTTCAACTTGGCTTATTACCTGGAGGCGGTGGGACTCAACGTTTGCCTCGTTTAGTCGGTATTACCACCGCCTTAGACATGATGTTGACCGGTAAACAAATCCGTCCTAAACAAGCCTTGAAAATGGGCTTAGTGAATGATGTTGTACCGCAGACCATTTTGCTGCAAACCGCAGTTGAGATGGCGCTTGCAGGTAAACGTGCACCGAAACCTGTTAAAAAGTCACTCGTTAATCAAGTGCTTGAAGGCACGAGCTTTGGCCGTAACATTATTTTTGATCAAGCGACTAAACAAGTCGAAAAGAAAACCCAAGGTAATTATCCAGCACCAGCCAAGATTATTGACTGCGTACGTCAAGGGATTGCGAAGGGGATGCAAAAAGGGCTAGAAGTCGAAGCGAGTCACTTTGCTGAATTAGTGGTATCAAAAGAATCTGAAGCGCTGCGCAGTATTTTCTTCGCCACCACTGAAATGAAGAAAGAAACCGGCGCTGAGGGTGCTACACCGCGCAAAGTGAAGAAAGCGGTGATCTTAGGTGGCGGTTTAATGGGCGGAGGCATTGCCTCTGTGACGACTACTAAGGCTAAAATCCCCGTTCGCGTCAAAGACATCAGCGAAAAAGGTTTAAGCAATGCATTAGCCTACGCTTATAAGTTGTTGGATAAAGGGGTAAAGCGCCGCCATATGACGCCTGCTGCCCGTGACAACTTAATGGCGCTGATGACCACAACCACTGAGTATAAAGGCGTTAAAGATGCCGACATCGTTGTGGAAGCGGTATTTGAAGACTTAGCGCTTAAGCATCAAATGGTGAAAGACATTGAGCGTGAGTGTGGTGAGCACACGATTTTTGCGTCAAACACCTCATCTTTGCCGATTAGCCAAATCGCCGAGGCGGCGACGCGTCCTGAAAATGTGATTGGTCTGCATTATTTCTCGCCAGTAGAGAAAATGCCGCTGGTGGAAGTGATTGCCCACGCTAAAACGTCGCCAGAAACCATTGCGACTACTGTCGCATTTGCCCGTAAGCAAGGTAAAACACCGATAGTGGTGCAGGATGGTGCGGGTTTCTACGTGAACCGTATTCTGGCGCTGTATATGAACGAGGCTGCGCAATTATTACTCGAAGGCCAAAGTGTTGAGCATTTGGATAAAGCTTTAGTGAAATTTGGCTTCCCTGTGGGACCGATTACTTTGCTCGACGAAGTGGGTATCGACGTGGGCGCAAAAATTTCACCGATCCTTGAAAAAGAATTGGGTGAACGTTTTAAAGCGCCAGCCGCATTTGACAAGCTTTTAGGTGACGATCGTAAAGGCCGCAAAAATGGCAAAGGATTTTATCAATACGGCCAAAAAGACTCTAGCAAGAAAGCGAAAGTCGTCGATGAGAGTGTTTATGGCGTGTTAGGCATTAAGCCTGGCACCAATAAAGACGCAAAAGCGGTTGCTGAGCGTTGTGTCGTACAAATGCTCAATGAAGCGGTGCGTTGTTTAGATGATGGTATTATCGCATCGCCAAGAGATGGCGATATTGGTGCAATTTTCGGTATTGGCTTCCCGCCATTCCTCGGTGGCCCATTCCATTATATTGACACTTTAGGCGCCGCGAACTTAGTGAAGATCCTTGAAGGTTATCAAAGTCAATTCGGTAACAGATTCGAACCTTGTGAGCGCTTAAAAACCATGGCGCAAGAAAACGCGCACTTTTTCTAAGTTTCAGTGAATCTAAGTCATAGTTAATCTAGGTCTTAGTTAATCAAAATTGAACAAAAAAGCGGCAGGTTATTGCCGCTTTTTTTATTGCCACAAGGCATGCTTTTGCCTAAAAAATGTTCACATTGGGGATGTGGATCTTGTATAATCCGAGCCCTTTATCGAGAGTTCGGTGTTACGTGTTCTGTACTGAGAGCGTAGCGATGAATGAGTGTTGCTCGTTTATGCATAGTGCGGAAAACTTTTTATCCTGCCGTTAAAATGACGTATTTAACATGTGCATCAATCACCAAGACTACGCGAGTAGCATTCGCATTTTGATGAGGAATTAATTTCTCTACCTTTATGATTTATTTAGTTGTTTTTAAAGAGGTGGTTTGTGATTTTGCTGGTTATCTTTATCGCATTAATCTCGGCTTGGTACTTCGGCTTAGCTGCATTTACCGCAGGTCTTACTGTTAAGCATTGGGTGCTGCTGGGTTTTGTGCTCGGGCCTCTGGCTTATCCACTCTTTACGACACACCTCCATTTAGCCTTGAGGAAAATCCGTTGTAGTGAGGAAGGAATATTAAATAGCTAATTTATCAATCTGTTATGTAATTTACATGACTATTTAGTACTTTTATATTCTCTTAAAACTAAAGGGAGCCAATGCTCCCTTTATTGTTTCTAAGTCGCGCTAACTTAATTAACTATCACTGTACATGAGTTAGACTCATGTCTACAGAACTTAAATTAGTTCCACCAACCTTTTGCAGAAATCACTTCAAGGTGATTCAAGCCTTCAGGCAACTTAACTTTTTTACGCGCTGGCTTGGATAAACCGAGTGCTTTTTTGATTGAATTTAACATAGTCACTCTCCTTAACCTGATTAATGTTATGCAACTTCAGAGTTAATGAACTTCACGCATGGATGACCTGCAACTTCAAGTGATTTGAATTTCACAGCAGGATGACCAGCAACCTCAAGTGATTTGAACTTCACAGCAGGATGACCAGCAACCTCAAGTGATTTGAACTTCACAGCAGGATGACCAGCAACCTCAAGTGATTTGAACTTCACAGCAGGATGGCCAGCAACTTCAAGTGATTTGAACTTAACAGCTGGATGACCTGCAACTTCGAATGGTTTGAATTTGACTGCAGGATGACCAGCGACCTCAAGTGATTTGAACTTCACAGCAGGATGGCCAGCAACTTTGAGTGGTTTGAATTTGACCGCAGGATGACCAGTAGCTTCAAGCGATGTTTGTCCAGAATTGGAAGTCGCTTCAAGTGCTGCAGAATTTGCTACAAAGCCAATTGAAGATAATAGAGTAACTGTTACTAGGATTCCTTTAATCATTCTAATTCTCTCAGGGTAGTTGATATTGATTTATTATTGACACTGATAGTGCTATTGCACTTGTTGTGCCAATGTTGTAAATCAAAATCAAATTGAGAGTAAATGATTAAGTAATGTTACTCCTAGTGTTTGGCTTTGCCATGTCTTCTTGGAGTAGCAGGGTAAATTCGGTCTCCTTTATGGCCTTACTAAAAATATAGCCTTGAATTTCTTCACAGTTTAGTGCCCGTAAAATGTTCAATTGTGCTGTTTGTTCTACCCCTTCACCCACAACAGAAAGCCCCATGTTATGGGCGATGGTGATAATAGAATCGACCATTTTGAGATCGCGATCAGATTTATCTATATCGTCAACAAAGGCTTTGTCAATTTTTAAAGTATGAATAGGAAAGCGTTTTAAGTATGAAAGGGACGAGTACCCTGTGCCGAAATCATCGAGTGCTAAACTGACGCCCATTTTAGCCAATTGCTGCATGACGATAATCGCCGTTTCCGGCTGTTTAATGACGGTTCCCTCAGTTATTTCTAATTCAAGATGACATGCGGGGAGTTTAGTGAGTCTTAATATTGACTCTATTCGCTGTTGAATATCAGGCAGTGCAAATTGACGTGACGATAAATTGACGGCGACTCTGCCGCTGAATATGCCTTGTTCACGCCATTTTTGCGCTGCGAAACAGGCCTTGCGTAAGACAATTTCACCAATTTCAACAATCAAACCGTTTTCTTCAGCAAGTGGAATAAAGTCATTGGGGGGAATTAAACCATGTATTGGATGATTTAATCTGACTAAAGCCTCCATACCTGCAATTTTACCGCTTTTAAGATCAACCTTAGGTTGATAATAAACTTCAAATAGATCATCTTTTAAGCCTTCACGGATAAGATTTTCTATTTCTAATTGCCTAATTGCATGTTGGTTCAAGGACTCAGAATAAAACTGGTAGCAATTACCTCCCGCAGACTTAGCATGGTACATAGCAATGTCAGCCTTTCTCAGTAATGCTTGCTCGCTTTGTTCATCTTCTGGGAACAGCACTATACCAATACTTAATCCTAGGACTAGCTGTTCATTGCTAACGTCAAATGCAGGTTTTAGCCCTTCAATAATACGGTTAGCTATTGCTGCACTGGCGCTTATATCTGAACCCTTGTCTAATACAATGGCGAATTCATCTCCGCCTAGACGATAAATACTGGTATTTTTAGGAAGTAAGGACTTAATGCGGGTAGCAACGAGCTTTAATAAAGTATCCCCAATTTGATGGCCTAGGGAATCATTAATACGTTTAAAATTATCAAGATCAAGCACCATAAGCGCATGAGCTATTTCTCGATTCACTAGGTTATTTAAGGTCACTTGTAAGTTGGAGCGATTAGGTAGTCCGGTTAAGAGATCGTTATTGGTTAATTTTCTAAGTTCTTCTTCTTGCTGCTTACGTCTTGATATATCAGAAAAAACACCGACATAGTGTGATAATTCGCCTAACTCATCATAGATCGCATCGATCGTGAGCTCCATATGGAAGTGACTGTTATCTCCTCTGGCTGCTTCGACTTCATTTGCCCAGCGACCTTGCTGTTTTAACATAGTTCTAATTTGGGTGGAGAAGGTTTCTGGATATAAATCAAATGTGAGTAAGTTGCCAATAAAATCAGTTCGGTTACGTAATGAAATTTTACAGCAAGCTTCGTTGACTTCGACAAAACGGTATTCGTTGTCGAGGATAAACATACCTTCCGAAATGTTTTCAATTGCTTTTTCAAAGAGTTTTAGTTGTTCTTCCTTTTGTTTAAACTGACTAATATTTTTAATCGTTCCAGTCATTCGCAGGGCATTATCTTTGTCATCCCGCTCTACAATTTTGGCACGGTCTAAGATCCATACCCAATTGTCGTCTTTGCCTTTTACCCTATATGCGGCTTCAAAATGATCTGTTTCACCATAAAAATGCTTATTAAGCGCTTCACGGACACGTTCTTGATCCATAGGATGTATATTACTCTCTTCATCCGATTTTCCAGAACGATGCCCATCACGGGGAAATTCAAGAGCTCCCCAGATATTGGAGCGAAAAATATTGCCAGTTTCTATGTCCCAGTCCCACATTTCATCACCACTTCCCCAAAGGGAAAGTTTTAATCTTTCTTCGCTGAGGACAATTTGTCTTTGCGTTTCTCTACGACGTAAAATGGCTTTTACTATTATAAATGAAATAAATATTGTAATTACTACATATATCGATTTTGCTTGAAATGATGACCACCAAGGAGGCGTTATAATGACATCAAGCTCTTTTGTTACAGATTTTTCACCGGAAAGTGAATCAACGGCATAAACTTGAAAAGTATATTTTCCAGGTGATAAGTTTGTATATGTAGCAGAGTTCGTTCCATTTGCTGATATCCATGTATCAGAAAGGCCATACATCCTATAATGGTAGTTGGTAGATGAGTCGTCTGACATAGGTGATATAAAATTAAATGAGAATGGATAATCTGAATACTTTAAGGTTATTTCGTTTTTAGTTGGATTTTTTTTGTTAACAAAGTTACTTTCATTTTCTTGTATGATATTAAAGACTAAGAACTCTGATATTTCCGTTTTGTTTGTTTTTCTATTATTAATGTAGTTTACTACATTAATAGGAGATACCAAGCTAACTCCATTGATACCTGCAAGTAAAACATAACCATTAAAATCTATTCCACTCGGCGAGTTATATTCATACTGACTTCCATTTGACGTTTTTAAAGTGTATGATTTCTCATTTTTCTTTTCATATATAATCACTTCGCTTAATGATGCAGCAGTCAAAAAGTTATTGCTATTAACTATGGAGTAAATTTCTTTTTTGTTAGAAAATATTTCAGAAGTTTTATTGTTATTTTTATTGTAGAACATTAATGATGTAGATGTTCCAAAATAAATTCCATGATCACCTTTTACTATGCTGTATGTTATTTCTTCACTTAAATTTTTTAATAGCCCATTTTTATATTCTTTAAGGCCTCCCTGACCAGCAGTATAGATAACATCTGTCGACTCTAATTCAATGTCAAAAATAGGCTCATTTTTTTTAGTATCAACACTACGGATTACTTCTCCTTTACTGATAATCAATACCTTTCCATCAGATGTACCAGCAGCTATTAACGAGTTGTCTTTATTACTAGATAGTGATGATATTGATTTTTCACTAATCAACTTTATAGTTCCAGCAGTCTTCAGAAATAGCCCCGTGCTAGTGCCAAAATAGAGCCCGTCATCATTCAATATAGCGTATTTATATCCTTGGCTTTGAGTGTCGAAACTTTCGATTAAATTAAAGTTTTCGTCAAAAAGTTCTATCATTTCAGATTCAGATGATACTAGAAAACCCTGTGGATTTTTTGTAAGATGCCAAGTGTTATCTTTTATTAAATTAGTTTGTTGTACTAAATTTTTTACTTTTTTTATAAAAACAACACCTTGATCAATACTGCCAAGTATAAACATATCTTCGGTTGCAAAAAATGAAGATGTTTTATCTGTGCTATCTGTGGCTAGAAGTCCTACAATGCTATTTTTAGAAATATTAACTATATTTTTATTAGTGATACCATAAATAGTGTTTTTGTTTTTCGTGAGTTGAGAAAATACTCGTGGATCAATTTTTACTATTTTATTGTCCTTATACTTATATAGTCCATCACTTAATGATATGAGTAGTGTTGAGTGATCTTCTTGCTCGAAATCAATTGTTTTTTTAGCTATCTCTTTTAATTTATTCTGGGTTAACTTGAATAACGTACCTGCATAATCTCTTATATAATAATCGTCGCCTACTTTTATCGTTTTTTTGATTTCACTTAGGCCTTCATTTGAAAGTTCGTATGTTTTTTCTTTGCTATTTATATCTATAATTGCTTTGTTAGTTCCAACAATTAAACTCTTATCACTTGAGTTGAGGCTCCAAACAGGAGAGTTTTTTACCGACAGGCCATAATGAGAAAAGGATTCTTGAAGTTTATCATATACGACTAAGCCACTATCTGTTCCAACATATAAAATGCCTTTATCATCAATAAGTAAACTTCTAATAAAAGAGCTGGGAAGGCCTGTTCTAGTATCATTAGCATAAAAATGCTTAAAGTTTTTCCCATCAAATCGATTTAATCCATTAAATGTTCCTATCCATATATAACCATCATTGTCTTGAACGATAGACGTAACAGTGCTTTGGGAAAGTCCTTCTGGGACACCAAAAGATTGTGATTGGAGAATAATAGGAGATTTATCAGAAAAGGGAGATGCGTTTACGTCTTCGAATGCATGCAAGCTAAAAAAAGCGAGCAAGACGATTTTAAAGAGTGCTTTAGGCATAGTGTTTGTTCTTATTATCCGAGGATGCCATGAAACAATTGTGTTACATCACTTTTCCAGAAAGTGAGCGGTTTGTCAAAGTAGAGTCTGCAGAAAATCCTTTTAACAGCATGTAGATGCAGTAAAATTGTTCGGTGCTGAAGTGGTAGAACATGGGCTAGCCATGTTTTACATCAGGATTACGTCCAACACTGAAAGATACGACTATAGTTGGACTGATTTGTAGCGGTTCTGTTTGTTTACCTAACTTTGCTCACAAATGTGTGAGCAAAAGTGTTTTTTGTTTAGAAATTAAACTTCTCTGCCGTTTGCTTAAACGTTTTGAGATCTGTGATCATTTTTTCTGACTGTAACGCCGCTTGGGTTCTGTGTTGTTCACCTGTGCTAAATAACACTAAGCGATCGCTGTGCTTAGTACGCATTTTACGCATCATGAATTTGAGTAAATCAGTGCGGGTGAACTTAGTGATTTCGTCTACGACGAGTTCTCTTTGGTTAAATTGATAATCTCTATTGCCGACACTGACCCAATAACGTTGACTGCGAGTTTTGAGGTTCGCGTCGTGCTCCATGATTTGATTAATCAGACCTACCTTTGTGCTTTCCCATTCTTCGTTGGTGATTTGCATCACTGCATAATTAAAGTCGGCAATAAACTCGTCGATGGCTTCTAATAAATGCAGGGGCCCAGTTGTGGGTGACTGAATATAGAAAATAAGTCCAGGATGACGATTGAGCGGCAGGTAACCTGTGCCTACCATATAGCCCAACTGTTTTTCAGTACGCAGCTCATGGAAGAAGGTGGACGACATAGTGTGATTCAGTAAGCTAAATAGCGCCATTTTTTCGGGTGTTGCCACGGCAGATTGGTAATACACAATAATTGCGCTATCTTGATGATCTATTGCGAGTTCTCTCAGTAACGTGCCTTGGCCTGTTAAATTCACTAATTCTCTGGTGGACTCGGCGCTCGGCGTCGAAACTAAAGATAAAATGTGCTCTAAACGTTTGCCAAGAGCTTGTGCTTCAGAGACTAGCCAATCCCCGTAGACTAACCCTTCAAGATAGATCTTTTCGTAGAAGGCGCGTACATGGTTATGTAAATCTTCTAGGCTAATATCTTCCAACATTTGAGCCATGCGTGCTGGTTCATAACTGCTTTTTTGCAGTGTAACAGTCAGGCTAGTAAATAATTGTGAAATCGGTTTAGCCTGTGTTTGATTCTGCCAACTGCGCAGTAGCTGAGATTTTATGAGGGCAAAGCGCTCTTCGGTAAAATTGCGCTCTCTGGCTTTATGGATTAATAGCGCTAATAACGTTTCTTGATTGCCGGTAAAGCCAGATAAATGCAGTGTAATTCCGCCTTGATGCGGATAAATGTTATAGCTTAAGCCTGCAACTTCGGCCTGATAGGTTGGCTCGGTGAGATAATCGAGTAGCATTTCAACATACAAGCGGGTGAGGGCGGCATGCCTTGGTGTTTTACTTGCCTGCTCTGAATCCAGCGATAAATACATGTGACCTTTTGGCACATTAAACTCATCATCTTTCTTATGCCAAATGCGGTATCCAGTTGATTCAGCAACTATCACTGGCACGTCAACATCGCTCTTATCCGGACGGGCAATTGAGTCGGCGACAATAAAAGGATTTGCAGCCGGTAGCTGTAATTCAGGGCGAATACTGTTCACTTGCCAACGAGCTAGGGACTGTGGCGCAATTGGGCGGACTTTGTACGGCGTGTGATACCAGTTAGCTTTACGATCCGTTTTAACCGATTGGGCGATAAGCTGCAGACGCATATTCTGTGGCACCATGAGCTCAAGTAGCTCAATGGTTTCAGGGATATCCAGCCCATCCATCCGATAATCGCCAAAGACCAAGTCTTCGACCTCATAGTGATGCATATTGATGCTGAGATGGCTGGCTAAATCGAGTGATTTAACTTGCTCTTGATAACGAAACGCCATTTTGAGCAGGTTTGCACGCTCCAAATAACGCCATTCATCTAAGCCTTGGGTTTTGATAAGTTCAATATACTCAAAACAGCAGCTGATAATTTCATCGAGATTGCCTAGCCCTTTATCGGTTAACTGTAAACCGATACTGTAATCCTTGAAGTTATAACCATTTACACCGCCGCCCGCAGACAAGTTGTTCACTAATCCTTGTTCTTTCAGATACGACAACAGACTGCCATGACTCTCATTGCCTAAAATATGGCTGATATAAGTCAAAGGCTTACGTTTGTAGTAGTGATCAATTCCTGGGAAATTAAAACTGATGCTTAAGCGTTTTTGCTCCTTAAGCGGCACAATATCGATTTGCCTCAACAGTTCTTTTTCTGAAAATAGTGGTACTTGAGGATAGTTTTTCACTAAGTTCAAGTTTCGGATCCCACTAAAATAGTGACAGGCTAAATCTTGTAATTCATCAAGGGAAAGCGGAGCGACTAAGCACAAGGTCATTAAATTGGCGCTGTAATGGCTTTGATAGAAATCGAGTAATTCACTACGTACTTGTGCCTGTTCTCCGCCTAAGGTGACTAAGTTACCCACGGAAAATTTCGAAAATGGATGCAGTGGGTTGACTGTCTCTTTGAGTACTTGATAGGTTCGACGGATATCATCTTTTAGTTTTAAACTAAATTCAGATTCAATAGCTTGGCGTTCTCTATCGACTAAATCTAAATCAAATTTTGGGGCGATAAAAAATTGGCTGAATCTGTCTAAGGAGTCGGCAAACACTTCTTCATTGATGGTGAAAAAGAAGTTAGTGTGCTCTGTGCCCGTCCAAGCGTTATTGCTGCCGCCATGTTGGTTGATAAAGGCGTGATACTCGCCTGAGTCTGGGAATTTCTCAGTACCTAGAAAGAGCATATGCTCTAAAAAGTGCGCCATGCCGGGTCTATCTGCGGGATCATCAAAATGACCCACGCCTACAGCCATAGATGCGGCAGCTTGGCTGGCATCTTGGTCTTCAACCAATAACACCCTGAGTGCATTATCTAATACAAGATAACGATACTGGCGGTGATCATTTGGACTTTTATATATGGACTGAGAGGCTTGCAAAGAGACACTCCGGTAACGATAGCTTGTTATATATTGATAGTCTTAATGGTTTTTAGCAAATATCTCTTGTGTTTATCGACTAAAGATTAAGTCTTGTGAGGTTTGTTGAAACGGATTTTAGGGCTACAATTGGGATAAAACAAAAACAAGTTTGAGTCGCGAGAGAAGTATGCAGCTATTTTTGATGAGACATGGTGACGCCGGATTTAATGCTCAGTCTGATAGAGACAGAACACTGACCGATGTTGGAAGGCACCATACTGTGTTGATGAGCAACTGGCTAGCTCGCAGTGTGGCTGATTTCGATCTTGTTTTAGTTAGTCCTTACTTACGAGCACAGCAAACGTGGCAGGAACTGAGTCAGCATTTTCCTGAGCCGCGTAAGTGGTTAGTCGCCGATGATCTTGTGCCTTCTGGCGATCCCGCCAATGTTGCCGCCTTGGTTGTGGCTTATGCTGAGTTATACAAAGCGGATAAAGTACTAGTGATTGCTCACATGCCGTTACTGGGCTACTTAGTCAGTGAGTTAGTGGCTGGCGTTGAGCCGCCATTATTCGCGACGTCAGGCATTACGCTCATTGATAAACATGCCGAGCAAGCCTCAATCGTGTGGCAGCACGCCCCGCATAGTATTAGCTAATCTAGGTTTATATCTCTTTTACAAAACAAACGGCCCACATTAAATGGGCCGTTTGTTTTCGCTAAATAGTAAGTGTTAAAGCCTAAGCCGATAGCTAGCTAACGTCTATGCGGCTGCTCGCCAATATCAATCAGCACTAATAACGCCGCATCGCCCCCCCATTCTTTAGGCGCCTGATGGAAAGCTTTCACCATAGGATGCTGCACTAACCACATGGGAACTTGTTGTTTCAATATGCCACTGCCATAACCATGCATAATGCAGCAGCACAGGCTCTGTTGTTTGACGCAGGCTTGGATCAGTGCCGCTAACTCAAGTTTGGCTTCCGATTGGCGATAGCCGTGTAAATCCAGCAGTAAATCTGGCTGGTAATCTCCACGTCTGAGGCGTTTGAGTTCTAAACTGTCAACACCTTCTTCTAACCAACGCATCGGCCCTTGTACAGGCAGTAGTGGCTGATAAGTATCTGAGAAATAACTGTTAGCATGCAGTTGCTGCTCTTTCAGTTCTATTTCCTGTTTGGTTTTTAAGGGCATGCGAAAGTGTCGCTTATTTTGGGTGATGGGTTTAATTCCATCAATAAGCTTTGAGAACATCGCCAAGCCTTCTTTGTCGTCGTCTTTATTCATGGCGGGTATTCTATTGAATCCTATGGTTTCTGAATAGAGTTCAGTTACAATGTTTGCGAACAAACTAGCGGGAGCACGTTTTGGATAAGATCTTTGTAGATGAAGCTGTGACAGAATTACGTACTATTGGCGATATGTTACGTTGGGCCGTGAGCCGTTTTAACGATGCCAATGTGTATTATGGTCATGGTACTGATAATGCGTGGGATGAAGCCATCGCCTTAGTTTTCCATGCCTTACACTTACCCGAAGAAATCGGTCAGCAAGTGATTCTAAGCAACTTGACCAGCAGTGAAAAGCATAAAATTGTCGAGTTGATCATTCGTCGGGTGAGAGAACGCTTACCTGTGCCTTACTTGACCAACAAAGCGCGTTTTGCTGGGCTTGAATTTTACGTCGATGAGCGCGTGTTAGTGCCACGTTCACCGATTGCCGAAATGATCGCTAACCGTTTTAGCCCTTGGTTATATAACAAGCCAGTCACACGTATTTTAGATTTATGTACTGGCAGCGCTTGTATCGCGATTGCCTGTGCCTATGAATTTGAAGACGCCGAAGTCGATGCGCTGGATATCAGCGAGGATGCCTTAGATGTAGCGCAAATCAATATCGAAACCTTAGGTGTGATGGACAGAGTATTCCCGATGCAATCGGATCTGTTCTCGGCCATCCCAGAAGGGCCTCAGTATGATTTGATTGTCTCAAACCCACCTTATGTGGATGCCGAAGACATTGGCGACATGCCTGATGAATATCATCATGAGCCTGCCATTGGTTTAGCCTCAGGTCGCGACGGGTTAGATTTAACCAAGCGTATACTCGCCAATGCAGCGCAATACCTCACGCCAACGGGTTTACTCGTTGTCGAAGTCGGTAATTCTATGGTGCATTTGATTGAGCAGTTTCCAGAAGTGCCATTCACTTGGATTAACTTTGAAAATGGTGGCGATGGCGTATTCGTACTGACCCGCGATCAACTGGTTGAAAATCAGTCGGTATTTGGTATTTATCGCGACGCACAATAGCCTAAGATAACAAATTAGGTTGAGACTTTTCCCGCTGCCAGTTAGGCTTGCAGCGGGAAAATAAATTGTCCAGTACTCGCTGGGCGCGGAGCGATGAACAAATAACCTAAGGTGTACAAAGCGGATGTCTGGAAACAGTATTGGTCAAAATTTTGTAGTGACGACGTTTGGTGAGAGTCACGGTGTTGCTCTGGGTTGCATTATTGATGGTTGCCCACCAGGGCTTGAATTAACCGAAGCCGATATGCAGCACGATCTTGACCGCCGTCGTCCTGGGACATCCCGATATACCACGGCACGCCGTGAGCCCGATGAAGTGCGGATTTTATCCGGCGTCTTCGAAGGTAAAACCACGGGCACCTCGATTGGACTCTTGATTGAAAATACCGATCAACGCAGTCAAGATTACTCTAATATCAAAGATTTATTTCGCCCTGGGCACGCCGATTATACCTACCAGCAAAAGTACGGTATGCGTGACTACCGCGGTGGTGGCCGCTCTTCAGCCCGTGAAACTGCGATGCGGGTTGCGGCGGGTGCTGTGGCTAAAAAGTATTTAAAGCAAGTTCACGGTATCGAGATCTACGGCTATATGTCGCAGCTGGGTCCTATTTGTGCGCAGACCATTGATCTTGACCAAATCGAGCAAAATGCCTTTTTCTTCCCCGATGCTAGCAAGCTGGAAGCGCTCGATGAATACATGCGTGAGCTGAAAAAATCCGGTGACTCGATTGGCGCGAAAATCTCCGTTATCGCGACAGGTGTGCCAGTGGGTTTAGGTGAGCCAGTATTTGATAGACTCGATGCCGATATCGCCCACGCGCTGATGGGTATTAATGCCGTCAAAGGTGTTGAGATTGGTGATGGTTTTGGTGTCGTGACGCAAAAGGGCTCCGAAGGGCGTGACTTAATGTCGCCGCAAGGCTTTGAATCTAATCATGCGGGCGGTGTGCTCGGTGGGATTTCATCGGGTCAGCCGATTATTGCCCATATTGCGTTAAAACCCACCTCCAGCATCAGCGTGCCAGGTCAAAGTATGACGGCGCAGGGTGAAATGGCTGAAGTGGTCACTAAAGGTCGTCACGATCCTTGTGTTGGGATCCGCGCGGTACCGATTGCCGAAGCTATGCTTGCCATTGTGTTGATGGATCACTTATTAAGACACAGAGCGCAAAATCAGGATGTGCGTAGTCACACGCCCGTGCTTGGTATGCGATAGGCGAATGAGATAGGGGTATGAGATAGGCGCATGAAATAGCTGGTATGCGATAACGATACAATGAGTGGCATGAGATAAATGGAATGCGTTAATGTCAACTTCTTCTAGCACAAGCCGGCAATTGCGCTGGCTTTGTGCCTGCTATTTTTTCTTCTTTTCTATTCTCGGCACTATGATCCCTTATCTTGGGGTCTTCTTCGAAAATCGCGGTTTTAATCCTCAAGAAATTGGCTTTTTACTCGCCATCCTGATGGCGACGCGCATCGTTGCGCCGAATGTGTGGGCTAAAGTGGCTGACCGAACAGGGATGCGCGCCGAGCTGATCAAAATGGGCGCGGGAGCCGCCGCGCTGGCGTATTTGAGTTTCTTCTACCATGGTGGTTTTGTGTATATGGCGCTGAGTTTGGCCCTCTATACTTTCTTTTGGAATGCGATCCTCGCCCAGCTTGAAGTGATCACCTTAGAAACCTTAGGCGAGAATGCCAGCCGCTACGGTCAAATTCGCAGTTGGGGCAGTGTCGGTTATATCTGTCTTGTTGTCGGTGCGGGCTTTGCCATTGGTCAGTGGGGCACTGAGGTGTTGCCTTATATCGGTTTGTCATTATTTATCGGCATGTTAGCCTGTGCGTTGCCACTACCAGCAAATCGTTTAGTGCGCGACACCAGCCAAGTGCGGCCGCCATTGCAATGGAATCGGGCGATTATTTGGTTCTTAGTCTCGGCGATGTTGCTGCAAATGAGCGCGGGACCTTTCTACGGCTTCTTCGTTTTATATTTAAAGCAAGCGGGTTACTCCGAATCCTCGGCGGGCATATTTGTCGCCCTTGGCGCTATGGCCGAAATCGTGATGTTTATGTTCGCGCCGCGTTTACTGGGTCGCTATGGTGTGAATACCTTATTGATTGTCAGTATCGGCATGACTTGCCTACGTTGGTTATTGGTTGCCTTCGGGGTAGATAGTGTGTTGTGGCTTGGTTTTAGCCAATTATTACATGCCTTTACCTTTGGTTTAACCCACGCCGCATCGATTCAATTTGTGCATAAACATTTCGATGCGAGTCACAGAAGCCAAGGTCAAGCCCTATACGCCAGTTTAAGTTTTGGGGTTGGCGGCGCGCTCGGTACTTGGATTTGTGGCTTTATTTGGGGCGATGGTAGCGGGGCTGTTTGGTCTTGGGTATTTGCCGCAGTATGCGCCTTTGCCGCTATGCTGGCGGTATTCTTTATCCCTAAGGATAAACCGAGTGTTGCAGCCCATACGGCCTAGTCATATCCATTAAGATAAAAATATAAAAAAAATCAAAGTATTGCGTTAAGTGAGGTAAAGGTGATTCGGTTTCGTTTAGGGTTAGTTATCAATCCATTAGCTGGCTTAGGTGGCAGTGTTGGCCTTAAGGGCAGCGATGGCGTTGCGCAAGAAGCGCTCGCCTTAGGCGCTGAACCCAAAGCCGCCTTGCGTATGATGCAGGCCCTCGATGTTATCCGTGATTATAGTGATGGCATTGAAGTCATTACCGCTTCAGACATCATGGGTGAAGACGCCGCTAAAACACTCGGTTTTACCACGCGAGTGGTGTATCAAACTCCGGATAAAACTCAGGCGCTGGATACGCAGGCCGTTGTGCGTGCGCTGCTGGATGAACCGCTGGATTTACTGCTTTTTGCTGGTGGTGATGGTACGGCCCGCGATGTTTACTCTGTATTTGAACAAGCCACTATCGACGACAAACTCCCTGTGCTCGGCGTGCCTGCTGGGGTGAAAATTCATTCCGGCGTTTACGGTATTACGCCCCATGCGTCTGGCATGGTGGTCAAGATGTTACTCGATGGCGAACTTGTCAGTTTGATGTCCGCCGATGTGATGGATATTGACGAAGTGGCTTTTCGCCAAGGCACAGTGCGCGCTAAACGCTTTGGTGAGCTCTTAGTGCCCGCCGAGCCGCGTTATGTGCAAGCGGTGAAGATGGGCGGCAAGGAAGTCGATGAACTCGTGCTGGCCGATATCGCCGCCGATGTGATCAATCAAATGGAAGATGAACTGTACATCATGGGCTCTGGCAGTACGGTTGCCTTTGTGATGGAAGAGTTAGGCCTCGATAATACCCTGCTCGGTGTTGATCTTATTCAAAATAAAAGTTTAGTCGGCAGTGACTTAACCGCGAACAAATTACTCGAACTGACCCAAGATAAGCCGACTAAGTTGGTGATCACTCTGATTGGCGGTCAAGGCCATATCTTAGGGCGCGGTAATCAACAATTGTCGCCCGAGCTCATTCGGCGCATCGGAAAAGACAATATTATTATCCTTGCCACAAAAACTAAGCTAAAAGCACTTGATGGACGACCACTAATTGTGGATAGTGGCGACCCTAAATTAGATAGCGAGCTTGGCGGCTATTACAAAGTGACGACGGGCTACCATGATTACGTCATGTATCAGGTGGCCAATCCAGATTTATTGGTCGCAGCAGATGTGTCGGCCAATCCAGTATTAATGGAGAGTTAGACCCATGTTAGAGCATTACGAAGACGCATTAGAACAGTGGATCGCCAGCGTTGTTAGCCATGGTGATGACGATGCTTTATTTGCCTGTGGCTATTTACAGGGCCATGTTGCCGTAGTGTTGTCCCAATTGGAAGCGCAGGGTGAAACGGATCTTGATGCGTTAATGCTAAAAATGACCGACTGTCTAGCACTCGCGCGCCAAGAATTAAACGATGCCGATTATGCCTTGGTTGAACAGGCATGGGCACAGCTGCAGGCAAAGATTATAGGCGAATTGGATGTTGCCTAGCTCCCAGCCGATGACTGACAACGAGCACGTGACTAATACCGAAGTAACGAGTGTAGAAATGCCGAGTGCTGAATTAGCCTGTGAGCAAACGCTCGATGCCAGCGCGGTATTTATCGGTTTAGTGAATCCTAAAACGCCCGTTAACGTCGGTGGCATTATGCGCGCATCGGGTTGCTATGGCGTCGATGGCGTCTTTTATACCGGCAGGCGCTACGAGTTAGCCGCGCGTTCGGGCGCAGTGCAATACCATGTTGATACTAAAGATGCTGGAGAGCGCATTCCGCTCACGGGCGTCACTTCATTGTTAGCCGCGATTCCGGCGGACACTCAGCTTATCTGTGTCGATTTGGTGGTTGGCGCAACGCCGCTGCCGGATTTTGTCCATCCCGCAAAAGCCTTTTATGTGTTTGGTCCTGAAGATGGAACCATAGGCCAAGAGATTATCGATAAAGCCGATGCCGTAGTGTATGTGCCTACGGTCGGGTGTATGAATCTTGCCGCATCGGTCAATGTGTTGCTATACGACAGATTGGCTAAATCCCACCGTGAGGCTGCAAGCCTGACATCGAGCCTAGCATCTGGTCTACCTTCGAACTTAAGCGGCGATGCACTCATCCGTCAGAGTCGTGATAACAACAATCGTACTCGGGTGAAAGTGGCCAGAGCGCCGCGAAAACCTCGACATGTTGAATCCAGTAGTGTCGGGTCTAGCAGCCTTGAACCTAGCAGCATTGATAACGCGATAGCCATCACAGCAGCTTAATTGGTTTAAAAATAACATTTTTAAAAAGGGATTAAGCCATGGCTTAATCCCTTTTTTATAGCGCTCAAAAACGTTATTTTTCTAGCGATTGATTGCCTAGAGCGCTTTGCCCTTGAGCAATTTTCGCAGCCACATACGATTAGGGTTGAGTTTACACAGAGTCGCTTTATCAAGTGGTATTGGCTCGCCGCAAAGCTGCGCCGCGAGACATTCGGCGGCCAATGGCCCAGAACTTAACCCCCGTGAGCCTAACCCGCCGAGAATATACAACCCTTCGTGCACCGGCGCTGGCGTGGTTTGCCAGTAGTGGCGACTTTCTTTCGTGAGTTGATGTTGCGCATAATCTTTAATAATTTTTGGCACATCGGGCGCGCAGCCCATCATAGGGAAATGATCCCGCGTGACCATACGCACGCCAACACGGGCATTGTTGCCACTCATGTCGATATCTTCAAGCCAAGGCTGATTGGGATAACTCTCGTGCATTTTGGCGAGGTTTTCTTGTTGCTCCTGCGGGCAAAAATCTAGATGCTTAGGTTCTTTAACGTAACTCGCGCCAAGGCAGTGGAGTCCTTCGTGACTCGGGGTTAAATAACCGTTGGCGCACAGCACAGTCGCGAGCTGACTCAATTGAAATTGAGCGGGTACATGGCTGACTTGGCCGCGAAAAGGGCTAATTTGTAATTTGTTGCTGGCATCAAATTGCGTGAGCGCTGCGCCATTGGCGAGCACAACTTGCGCAAAGGGGCCAAAGCGATGCTTAGCGGTGATTAAATACCAACCTTCACTTTGATGCTCAATTTCAAGGATCTCAGTCTCCAAATGGAGTTTGACCTCGGTAAGCTGCTGCGCTTTTTGTATTGCGGCTTCGGCATATTCGTAGGGACAAACCCAGCCAGCCAGCGGATAGAAAAAGCCTGATTTGTCAATATTAATGTTCGCAAGAGAATTAGCCTGCTGCGCATCGACTCGATAGGCAATTTCACTTGGCCAGTTCTGGCTTTGAATAATTTTATCGAGTCGTAATTGGCTGCGTTCATCGTGGGCGGTTTGCAATACCCCGCAAAAGTCATGGGAAATCGGCGTTTGATTTGGGGCGGGGGCAGATGTCAGCGCTTGTACTCGACGGCGGCTAAATAAAAATGCTTGCTGGAAGAAGCGGCTTAATTCATCATTTTCCGGTGTCAGCAGCGGATAAATCGCCCCTTGGCGATTGCCCGAGGCGCCTTGGCCAAGCTTGGCATCTTTACAAAAGAGCTGCGTACTTTGGCCGCGTTCCGCCAAAGACAGTGCCAAATGCGCCGAGGCTAACCCGCCGCCTATGATGGCAATCGAGCTGGGCCCGTCCGAGGGTAAGATTGCAGCCATAGGATTAAAGGCATAGGCTTTAGCATCTTGCTGGCGTAAGACGTGGCGCTCGTGTAACAAAATGGCATCAGGCTGATGGTTTGTCTGTATTGCAGCGCAGGTAAAATCCCTCTCCTCAAAGCCGCAGGCTTGGAAACGGCTCACAGGAGTTTCGCTTAATCCGCTTGATTCGTTTAATCCAATAGTTGCCACAGTGGCGCCATCGTCACTGAGTTTTGCCATCTGCCAATGGATCTGCTGATTTAACCCATTTTGTAGATGGGGCAATACCAGCCAGTGCTGAACGGGGTGAAGCGGAGAATGGATGAGTGAACAGAGCTGGGATTGAATATCACCAAAGTGCAGGTCGATTGTGATACGACCGTCATCAAAAATTAATCTCTGGCAACCTATAATAGCCGTCGGCTCTGTATGAAGTAAGCGTTGGGCAAGTGGCTCAAGTTCAGGCACTTTGGTTAAACAGGCGGATTGATCCCAAAGTAATTTAAGTTCGTACGCATTAATCGGATTGGGTTCGAATACGTTAAGGAGTAATCGTTGGTTAGGATTTGTCTGAGTGCGCCACCAAGATAAGAGTTCAAGCCCGTTGCCTAAACCTATTTGCCCTAATACTAAGAGTTTTTGCTGTGAATGAGCCTCAAATACCCGCTGCTGATAAATGCTCAACTTGCTGAGATAGTGTGCATCAGTGTGAGCTGTTGCGGGATAAAGGTTGATTAATTGCGGGTAATCGCGCTTAATTTGGCAAGGTTTATTGGGCTCTGCAGTCAAAGAAATTTACTCTCGGTCTCATAATTGGCATTATTTTACTCGCCTTTATGGAAAGCTGACCACTTAATTGAGTCAAAACAGATACTATTGGCTCAGCGAAAAGTAGGTACTGACATGTACACAATGGATAGCAATAAAATGAAAAGAGTCGTGATCACCGGAATGGGTGTTGTTTCAAGTATCGGTAATAACAAGCAAGAAGTGACCGAGTCACTGAAAGCGGGCCGCAGTGGTATTACGCATTCAGCTCAGTTTGAAGAGATGCAATTACGTAGCCATGTATGGGGTGACATCAAGTTAAACCCTGCTGAGCATATCGATCGTAAGGCATTGCGTTTTATGGGTGATGCGGCAGCTTATGCCTACATTGCTATGCAAGAAGCGGTTGCCGATGCCAATTTAACTGAAGAACAGTATTCAGATCCGCGCGTAGGTTTGATTGTGGGTACAGGCGGCGCATCATCGTCTAACCAAGTACAATCTGCCGATACATTGCGTGAAAAAGGCGTTAAACGCGTAGGTCCGTATATTGTGCCTCGCATCATGTCGAGCACGGCCAGCGCTTGTTTAGCCACGCCATTTAAAATTAAAGGCATGAATTATTCTATCAGTTCAGCCTGTGCTACCAGCGCCCATTGTATTGGTCATGCCGTTGAACTTATCCAAATGGGTAAGCAAGACATGGTGTTTGCCGGTGGTGCTGAAGAAGTGGATTGGACACTGACCATGGGCTTCGACGCTATGGGCGCACTGTCAACCAAGTACAATGCCACACCCGAAAAAGCCTCTCGTACCTATGATGCAGACCGTGATGGTTTTGTTATCTCTGGCGGCGGCGGTATTTTAGTGGTTGAAGAGTTAGAGCATGCTCTGGCTCGCGGCGCAAAAATTTACGCTGAAGTGATTGGTTATGGCGCGTCTTCAGACGGTTATGACATGGTGGCGCCATCGGGTGAAGGCGCTGTGCGTTGTATGCAAATGGCGATGATGGATGTCGATACCCCAATCGATTACATCAATACTCACGGCACTTCAACGCCAGTAGGCGACGTGCGTGAATTAGAAGCGCTACGTGAAGTTTTCAAAGACAAGTGCCCACCGATTGCATCGACTAAGTCTATGACAGGTCATGCATTAGGCGCCGCAGGCGTACATGAAGCGATTTACAGCTTAATCATGATGGAAAACAGCTTTATTGCCCCAAGCATCAATATCGAAAATCTGGACGAAGCGGCGAAAGATATGCCTATCGTGCGTGAGTATCGTGATGCTGAGCTGACTACAGTCATGAGTAACAGCTTTGGTTTTGGCGGTACAAACGCCACGCTAGTGATGCGCAAATTCAAATAAGTTTGTTTATCAAACACGATAGAAGGGAAGCTTAGGCTTCCCTTTTTTATGGGCGTTTTTTGTAAACCTGTTGCATCGACAAGGATTTATCCCATTAGTCTTGTTAGAATACCGAGCATCTTGATGCCTTCCATTCCCACTTTTTTAGATCAGGTGCCCATGAAGATTTTAGTCGATGAAAATATGCCCTATGTTGAACCGCTATTTGGCGATCTCGGGGAAATTATTCCTGTTAATGGCCGCACGTTAACCGCAGCGCAAGTGCGCGATGCCGATGTGTTATTAGTGCGCTCAGTCACCAAAGTGAATGCCGAGTTGCTCTCGGACAATCATCAACTGAAGTTTGTCGGCAGTGCCACTATAGGCACAGATCATGTGGATTTAGCCTACCTTGCCGAGCGTAATATCCCCTTCTCTAATGCGCCAGGTTGCAATGCGACTGCGGTTGGGGAATTTGCTTTTATCGCTATGCTGGAGCTAGCACAGCGGTTTGATTCGCCGCTTAAGGGCAAGGTCGTCGGCATAGTGGGCGCGGGCAATACCGGTACTGCAACAGCAAAATGTTTGCAAGCCTACGGTATTAGCGTGTTGCTTAATGATCCCATCAAAGAGAAACAGGGCGATCCGCGCAGTTTTGTGAGCTTAGAAACCATCATGGCGCAGGCCGATATCATCAGTTTACATGTGCCAATCACGCGAACGGGCGAGCATAAAACCAAACATTTATTCGATGAGGCGCGCTTAAAGGCGCTCAAACCCAATACTTGGTTAGTGAATTGCTGTCGTGGTGATGTGATAGATAACAAAGCACTTGTCAGAGTTAAACGCCAGCGTGATGATCTTAAATTAGTGCTCGATGTGTGGGAAGGCGAGCCAACACCGATGCCTGAACTCGTACCACTGGCTGAATTTGCCACCCCGCATATTGCAGGTTACAGCTTAGAAGGTAAGGCGCGCGGCACTTTTATGCTCTATCAAAAGCTGTGTCAGTTACTTAATATTACTGCCGATAAAATTCTGCTGGATCTCTTGCCAAGCTTTAACATTAAGGCGGTCGAACTTGCGACTGCGCCGAATGAAAAAGCGTTATTACAGCTCGCGCGTTTTGTCTATGATTTGCGCGATGATGACAAGATGTTCAGAAATACATTCTTAAATGAGAATGGCTTCGACACTATGAGAAAAAATCACCAACATAGACGCGAATTTAGTGCATTGGCGCTGGCTTATGACGGTCAATCTGAGGTAGATTGGTTGTCCAATTTAGGTTTTTCAGGAGTCGGTCAGTAGCTATGTCACAGGAATTTAATGTTGTCGTTTTAGGTGCATCGGGCGCAGTGGGTCAAACTATGATAGAGATCCTCGAAGAGCGTAATTTCCCGGTTGCCAATTTGTACCCTTTAGCCAGTAGCCGCAGCGCCGGTGAAACGGTCAGCTTTCATGGCAAACAAATTACCATTCTCGACGTAGAAACCTTCGATTGGACCCAAGCTCAAATTGGTTTCTTCTCTGCAGGTGGTGATGTTTCCGCCAAATGGGCACCGATTGCCGCTGAAGCAGGCTGTGTTGTGATTGATAACACCTCTCACTTTAGATACGACATCGATATTCCTTTGGTTGTACCTGAAGTGAATCCGCATGCTATCGCTGATTTCCGCAATCGCAATATCATTGCTAACCCAAATTGCTCAACGATTCAAATGCTGGTGGCACTTAAGCCTATTTATGATGCCTATGGTATCAGCCGCATTAATGTGGCAACGTACCAGTCAGTATCGGGCACAGGTAAAAAAGCCATTGAAGAATTAGCGCATCAGTGCACTAAATTACTGCAAGGTTTACCTGCTGATGCTGAAGTCTATCCAAAACAAATTGCTTTTAACGTATTGCCACAAATCGATAAATTTATGGATAACGGCTATACCAAAGAAGAAATGAAAATGGTCTGGGAAACCCAGAAGATTTTCGGTGACGATGAGATTTTAGTGAATGCGACTGCCGTACGTGTCCCTGTATTTTATGGTCACTCAGAAGCCATTAATATCGAAACTCGTCAGCCTGTTGATGCCGAAGACGTTAAAGCTTTACTGCGTAATGCCGAAGGAGTGGTATTGTTTGAATCCGATGAGGATTATCCAACAGCAGTGACAGATGCCGCAGGAACCGATCCGGTTTATGTGGGTCGCATTCGTAAGGATATTTCTCATTCTCACGGGATTAACTTGTGGGTTGTGTCAGACAATATTCGTAAAGGCGCAGCCTTGAACAGTGTGCAAATTGCCGAGATCTTAGTGAGAGATTATTACTAAGCATTAGATTGCATTTGATGCCCATTGAAAAGCCTGCTGTCAGCAGGCTTTTTTTGTTTTACAATTGTGAACAGTAGCAGGGCGGGGATTTCTGGTTTATAGTAATCTCAATAAATACAATTGCCTAAAGCCTGTTATCAGTGAGATAACTTTATAGCGCTTCAAAGGGAAGGATTGATGAAATTTCGCACTTCGTATCTTGTGGGTCTAATGGCCACTGTTTTAGCTGTTTCTTCTACCGCTTATTTTATTGATCCCGCCGTTGCTGCAGATACACCAAGATTAAAACCCTTAAAAATCATGGGGCCAGACGGACAGATCCGTCAAGTTAACCATCAATATGGTCCAACGACATCGAAAGACACTTTTTGGAGCATAGCGCAAAAAGTCCGTCCTGATGCCAGTGTTAGCGTCTATCAGGTGATGGCCGCCTTATACGATGCTAATCCTCATGCGTTTAACTCTGCCAGTTATAACAGTTTAGAACGCGGTATGATCCTGCTCATTCCGTCTAAAGAAGTCATGCTGTCGATCCCCAATCGTATGGCGATAGCCAGAGCAGAGCAAAGTGATAGACAATCTAGGGCTCCGGCGAAAGCAACATCTAAACCGCCAGCTAAGGTGACGACAGCTAAAGCGCCAGTCACGGCTCCTGCGGTGATTGTTGAAACGAAAGTGACACCACCTAAAGCGGTTGCTGAAACACCTGTTCCAGAAAAGCCCAAGATGCTGAGTTCAGATGTGACGGCGCGGTTAGAAGCGGCAGAAAGCAAAAATCTGTCATTAACCGATGAATTAGCCCGCACGCAAGATCAACTCTCAGTGCGCACTTCAGATGTTGAAGCGCTAAAAGTTAAAGTTGAAGAATTAAATCAACGGATTGCGGTGCTGGAAGAAACACTTCAAGCCAGCAAACTACAAAACCAAGCCTTGAAAGCCGAAGTTGAAGCTGCGCAAGTGCCAGAGACGACAGCTGTTGAAGCTGAAGTAGAGGCAGAGGCACCTATTGAGCCCGATGACTTGTGGCGCAATATCCTTAACAGTCCTGTGTTATTGATTGCCGCGGCTGTGATCCCTGCCTTGTTCTTACTGCTTGCTGTGTTCTGGTTCCTGCGCCGTAAACGCAATAAAGAACGTCGTGAAATGCAGACACAAGAAGCGGTTATGGCCGCCGGTGCCGCTGGGATTGCGGGTACCGCCATCATGGATATGGATGATGACGATTTAGACGATATGGCGGTCCATTTAGATTCTGACCATGCGGACTCCATCGATAGTCTTCTTGATATGGGCAGTGTCGATTTACAACCTGAGCAAGATTTGACTGACTCCCACGATCAGATGGATATGGCTTCTGAAATGTTTGTCGATCCGGGGATCTCTGCCGAACCTGAGGTTGAAGACGAAGGGCAATCTCTTGATGACCTGTGGGCAGAAGCTATGGGCGATCAGGAAGAGGATATTGTTGAGGAGAAACCCAAATCTGGCAATATTCTTGAGGAAGCCGATCTTGATGCACTATTAGCTGGCCTAGGTTCTGACGACAGCACTTCTGAAGACAGCACCGAAGCCGAAGAGGATTTAAGTGAATTAGAGCGTAACTTTGCGAGCGATTTAGCTCAAGAAGATGACAGTAATGATATTACTTCTAAGCTGAATGATGTTGAAGTCGCAGACACTAAACCTGCCGATGAAGCCATCGCGGATGACGATGATCTTGATGCATTACTTGCCGAGTTTAGCGTTCCTGCTGAAGATATTGAGACTGCACAAGCGCCAGAAGTTGTTGCGTCTGATGATGAAGATCTCAGTGCTGCCATAGCCGCAGACCTCGGTGATGAGCTAGATGATGAACTTAGCGGAGAAGACGTTGATGATATCGATGCCTTATTGGCTGATTTCGATAAACCAACGCCAGCCGCTGAACCTGAAGTCGAACCTGATCTTGGCGCTGAAATTGCTGCTGAACTAGATGCGGAGCTTAATGAACTGGGCGTAGAAGACACCGATGACATCGATGCCCTGTTAGCCGATTTCGATAAACCTGTAGAACCTGAAGTTGAACCTGATCTCGGCGCTGAAATTGCCGCAGAGCTAGACGCTGAGCTTAATGAACTGGGCGTAGAAGATACCGACGACATTGATGCCCTGTTAGCCGATTTCGATAAACCAGCAGAACCCGAAGTTGAACCCGACCTCGGCGCTGAAATTGCCGCAGAGTTAGACGCTGAGCTTGATGAACTGGGTGTGGAAGATACCGATGATATTGATGCTCTGTTAGCGGATTTTGATAAACCGACACCAGCGGCTGAACCTGAAGTCGAGCCCGATATTCGTGCTGAAATTGCCGCTGAGTTAGACGATGAGCTTAATGAATTAGGCGTAGAAGAATCCGATGATATTGATTTACTACTAGCGAGTTTTGATGCTGAGCCTGAACTCAAAGTCGATACAGAAGATGATGATATCAGTGCAGAAATTGCCGCAGAATTAGAAGCTTCGTTACCGGAAGACATAAAAGGTGAAGCGTCAGGTGATGATGATTTAGATGCACTCTTAGCTGAGTTTGATGTGCCGGAGCAATTGGATGCCGATGAAGATGAATTCGACTTTGATATGGAAACGGCGCAACTCGATTCAGAAGACAATTCAGTTGACGAAGATAATTTACTTAAAGGCATAGGTGCGGCTCACTCTATCGACGGCACCGATGATACTTTTACATTAGTCGAGGAATTGAGTGACGATAACGACGCTGATGTATTAGCGACGGCCGCAGTCACTTTGGCCGCTGCTGCAGCCGCGGCCAGTGTTAAAGAAAAAGAATCTTCTTTCTTTAATGATTTAAAAGCCAATAAGAGCAAAGATCCCCATGTGCTCGATTGGGACTCAGAGCTAGATTTTGCGCCTAAGGCTAAGCCTGCGGCAACGCAAGCAGATGTAACGGCTAATGATGTTGAGCCTAACAAAGATGCCACAGCGCTCGATTATGCTTCTCAAGAGAAGCCCATTAAGGCTACGCGTAACGATATTGATTTTAATGAAGATTTTAAACTTGATATCAAAGAAGACGCGGATGATTTGGACCTTGAGCAAGGGCTCGACTTAAGTGACGATAATGTGCTCGCCGCTTTTACAGCCAATACAGATTATGACGATGAAGATGTGTTGACGTCGGAAGACAGTTTCTCTCTGGTCGATGATCATAATCTTACCGTCGATGAAGCCTTGGCTGCACTCGATGCCCAGGAGTCACGAAAAGCGCAGAAAAAGTTTGTTCCTGACCATGATTTAACCAGTTTTCAAAATGAAAACGGTTTTATCGACATCGACAAGTTGCTGAATGATGCCGATGAAGAGGGCGCAGATACCGATTTGTATTCGGAAGTTGACGTTGAGATGAGTGATGTCGGTGCCTTAATCGGTGATGCCGCGATGATCGATGTTGATGATGAAGAAAACTCAGTCAACGCTAAGCTGGATTTAGCGCGTGCTTATATCGAAATTGACGACAGCGACAGTGCGAAAGCCCTGCTCAAAGAAGTGCAAATTGACGGTAACGAGCGCCAGCAGGATGAAGCTGGACGTTTGCTCAAAGAGATTAGTTAATCCCGGTTGAGAGTGTTTCAATCTAACGGCGCCTTCAGCGCCGTTTTTTTTATGGGCTGCTGTGATAAAATGCGCCGCTAAATCAATTGTGAGGATAAGTGGATGCGGATTGCATTAGGTATTGAATATGACGGTAATGGTTATTTTGGCTGGCAACGTCAGGCCGAAGTCGATTCAGTACAAGGGCAATTAGAACGGGCGTTATCGATAGTGGCTAATGAGCCTATCGGCGTCTTCTGCGCTGGCCGTACCGATGCGGGCGTGCATGCCACAGGCCAAGTGGTCCATTTTGAAACCAATGCCATTCGTAATGAAGGCGCATGGACCTTAGGGGTTAATGCTAATTTGCCCGACAATATTGCCGTACGTTGGGTCAAAGAAGTCGACGACAGTTTCCATGCGCGCTTTTCGGCCACCGCCAGACGCTACCGCTATGTGATTTATAATCACACTTTTCGCCCTGGGATTTTACGCCATGGTGTAAGCCATTATCACGGCAATATCGATGCTGACAAAATGCACCAAGCGGCACAGGCACTCTTAGGTGAGCAGGATTTTACTAGCTTTCGCGCTGTTCAGTGTCAGTCGAAAACACCGTTTCGTAATGTGCATTGCGTTAATGTCACGCGCCAAGGTATGTATGTGATTGTTGATATCGCCGCGAATGCTTTCTTGCATCACATGGTGCGCAATATTGTCGGTTCATTGTTAGAAATCGGTCTAGGTAATCAGCCACTGACTTGGATGGGCGATTTGCTCGCGTTAAAAGACAGAAACCAAGCCGCAGCAACGGCTAAACCCCATGGACTCTATTTAGTTGATGTGACTTATCCAGAACAATATCAATTACCTAAGCTCGCCCTTGGGCCATTATTCATGTTGGATTGAAAAGATCTTATTTGAGAGATAATCGAATACGAGGATATACGGACATGCTTACAGTACCAGCGTCAAATGCAGCATTGGAACAGTGGTTGGATTATTTGCTATCTATACATCCAACCGAAATCGATATGGGGTTAACCCGTGTCTCTAAGGTCGCGCAAACCCTTGGTCTTTTGGATTTAGGTCCAACCAAGATAGTGACAGTGGCGGGGACGAACGGCAAAGGTACCACCTGCGCCATGCTCGAAAATATTCTGCGCTTATCGGGTTTGACGGTGGGCGTATACAGTTCGCCACACATGCTGAAGTACAACGAGCGAGTGCGTATCAATGGTAGCGATGTCAGTGATAGCGATTTTGTTACGGCATTTGAGCAAATTGAAGCCGCGCGCGGCGATATTTCTCTGACATTTTTTGAATACGCTACGCTTGCAGGCTTGATACTCTTTAAAGCCGCTAAGCTTGACGTGGTTATCTTAGAAGTCGGTTTAGGTGGACGCTTAGATGCCACCAATATTATCGATGCCGACATTAGCGTACTGACGTCGGTCGATTTAGACCATGAAAGTTATCTCGGTAATACCCGTGAGCTTGTGGGCCGTGAAAAGGCGGGCATTTTCCGCCGTGGTAAACCTGCCATTGTCGGTGAACCCAACTTGCCACACACTGTCAATGATGTCGCCAATGAGGTTGGCGCCATCTTGTATCGTGTCGGTAATGAATTCAGTTATCAAGCCCATGGCAATCTGTGGGATTTTCAAGGTCAAGTGCTCAAACTGCACGATTTAGCGTTACCAACTTTGCCATTACCTAATGCGGCGACTGTATTGGCAGTGATTGAACAGGGCTGGCCGGATATCACGCCTTCAATTATTGCTGAGGGTATTAGCACGGCTCGGTTAACGGGTCGATTAGAGCGGGTGAGTGAGCAACCGTTAGTGTTACTCGATGTTGCCCATAATCCCCATGCGGCGCGGTTTTTGGTACAACAGTTAGCGCCAATCGTTGTGGGTAAGCGCGTGTTCGCCCTTTGCGGCATGTTGAAGGATAAAGATATCGCAGGTGTGTTGCCTGTGATCAACCCTCTGATCGACACTTGGTATTTGGTCAGTCTGCACGGAGAGCGTGGCGCGAGTTCGGCCATGTTACGCAAAACATTAGCCACTGAGGCTGCTGCATTTGAGTTTGAGGACATATCTGAGGCTTGGTCTGCATTAAAAGCGCAAATTAACCCAGATGATGTGGTAATTGTGTTTGGCTCCTTTTACACTGTGGCAGGTTTTAAGTCTCAATTTATGCAGGAAGTCAGTTTTGTCTAGCCAGTTTCATAATCGTTTAGTCGGCACTGTGGTGCTGGTTGCGCTTGGGGTAATTTTTTTGCCGGATATTTTGGATGGCAAAAAAGATCGCCAAGAAGAGCAGTTTTCCGAAATTCCTTTGCGCCCGACCGTGATTGAGCAGCAAAAAGCCGACGATGATATGTTTGAAGTCTTGTCGGCCGAGGATGCTGCTGCGCTGAATGGGACTGAGGTCGCCCTAGCCGAAATGCCAGTTAATGCTGACAATGAAAAGTCTGCCGTTGCGCCAGTAATCGAAGTCGCAAAGCAAGATGTTAAGAAAGACGTTAAGCCTGATGTTAAAAAAGCAGAGCCTAAGCCTGAAACGAAACCTGAAGCTAAAAAAGAGCCGCCTAAAGCCACTGTAAAAACTGAGCCGGCTAAAAAAGCGGACGCTAAAGCGACTACTGTGGCTAAGGCTGAAAAGCCTAAAGCAGAAACGCCCAAAGCCAGTGCAGCCAAAGAGGATGCCGTTAAAGTGGTCAGCCGTGACAGCTTGAAAAGTGGCTTTACTTTGCAGCTTGGCAGTTTTAACAACGCAACGAATGTTAAAGCTTTGGTTGCACAGCTGCGTAAGAGTGGTTTTAAAGCGTACACTATTCCTGAAAACCCTAAAGATGGCGTATTAACTAAAGTGTTTGTCGGACCCGATGTGTCTGAGGCAAAGCTGAAGAAAGTACAAGTTGAGGTGGAAAAACTTACACGTCTCAAGGGCTGGATTGTTCCTTTTAATCCCTTAGAATCTTAATGGTGATACAACACTCGAGACTGAAAATGATTTATTTACCTCACTAGGGGTGAGAATCGTTTCAGTCTCTGGTAGAATCGCGCCGTCTTAAAGCCCATGTCGGAAAGCCATCTCAATGGTTTGGATTGATTACGCTATCATATTCGTCATCGGATTATCGACTCTCATCAGTCTGATCCGTGGATTTGCCAAAGAAGCCATGTCCTTAGTGGTATGGTTTGCGGCTTTCTTTGTTGCCAGCCAATTTTACCAAGATCTTGCCGTTCACTTAACACAAATGAACGATGAGATGCTGCGTAATGGCGTTTCTATTGCCATCCTCTTTATTACCACTTTGGTACTCGGTGCCTTAGTTAACTATATTCTCGGACAACTTGTTGTCAAAACCGGATTATCTGGCACTGACAGGCTTTTGGGCTTGTGCTTCGGTGCTATTCGAGGCGCGCTTATTGTGAGCGCCTTGTTGTTTTTCATGGATGCTTTCACAGGCTCTCCCAACTCCCAATGGTGGAAAGATTCTGTGCTAGTACCCGAATTTGGCGTTGTTATTCAATGGTTTTTTGACTATTTGGAAAATACCTCCAGCTTTGTACCCAAACTATAAGAAAGAAAATAAAATAATCCTAAGTGATAGAACATCTTACAATGAGGAAGCTTACCCATGTGTGGTATCGTCGGAATAGTTGGCCAATCATCGGTTAATCAGACCATTTATGATGCACTGACAGTGTTGCAGCACAGAGGTCAGGATGCGGCAGGTATTGTGACCATTGATCGTGGTGCTTTCAGACTACGTAAAGCCAATGGTTTGGTTAAAGACGTTTTTGAAGTCAAACATATGCAACGCCTACAAGGTAATGCTGGTATTGGCCATGTGCGTTATCCAACTGCGGGCAGTTCAAGCGCATCTGAAGCGCAGCCTTTCTATGTTAACTCGCCATTTGGGATCTCATTAGCCCATAACGGTAACTTAACCAACACAGTCGAATTAGCCGAAGGGCTGATCAAAAAACGTCGCCACGTGAACACCACTTCGGATTCTGAAGTCTTGTTAAACCTGTTGGCCGACGAACTGCAAAAAACCACGAGTTTGACCCTGACGTCGGAAGAAGTGTTCGATGCGGTCGCTAACGTACACCAACAAGCTCGTGGCGCCTACGCGGTTGTTGCCATGATTATTGGTCAAGGCTTAGTCGCGTTCCGTGACCCATTTGGTATTCGTCCTTTGGTATTAGGTAAGCACGAAACTGCCACTGGCACTGAGTACATGGTGGCTTCTGAAAGTGTGGCACTCGATGCAGTTGGCTTTGAAGTGATGCGTGATGTAGCACCGGGTGAAGCGATTTATGTTTCAATTGACGGTCAGCTGTATACCCGTCAATGTGCAGCCGAGCCTAGCTATGCACCTTGTATCTTCGAATTCGTCTATTTTGCCCGTCCAGATTCGACGATCGACAAAGTGTCTGTATATGCAAGTCGCGTCAACATGGGCGCTAAGCTTGGCGAGAAGATTAAGAAGGAATGGTACGATCACGATATCGACGTGGTTATTCCTATTCCTGAAACCTCTTGCGATATCGCGCTGGAAATTGCCCGTTGCATGGACTTACCGTACCGCCAAGGTTTTGTGAAAAACCGTTATATTGGCCGTACCTTCATCATGCCTGGTCAACAGGAGCGCAAGAAGTCAGTGCGTCGTAAGTTGAATGCCATTAACACTGAGTTCAAAGGCAAAAATGTCCTGTTGGTGGACGACTCTATCGTTCGCGGTACGACCTCAGAGCAAATCATCGAAATGGCCCGTGAAGCAGGTGCTAAGAAAGTGTACTTTGCCTCTGCCGCACCGGAAATTCGTTTCCCGAACGTGTACGGTATTGATATGCCAACATCGAATGAGCTTATTGCACACGGTCGTGATGCCGATGAAATCGCCAAGTTAATTGGTGCTGATGGCATTATTTTCCAAGACTTGCCAGATTTAATTGAAGCGGTAAGAATGGAGAATCCTGCGATTAAACGTTTCGAAACGTCCGTATTTGATGGTCACTACATCACGAACGACGTTGACCAAGCGTATTTAGATCACTTGACGCAACTGCGTAATGACGATGCCAAAGCCGATCGAAATAAAGATATCGGCACTAACTTAGAGCTGCATAACGTCTGTCACCCATAAGGATTGTGGGTAATTTAGTATCGTAAAGTTTGTGTCCTTTTTGTTCCAAACGATACAAAAAAGCCAGTGAGAAATCACTGGCTTTTTAATGGCTTATATTTGCTTAACGGATCATCGTGATAACGTCTACGTATTTATGCGTTGCGCTGTTTCAGTCATTACATTTTCTTCAGCGTGCTTACGTTCAACCCAGTAATCCGCATTTTTAATACCCAATTTTACCGGGTCAAAAAGTGGCTCTATGCCAAGTGCCTGCTGTGATTCATAATCTTTAAGGCAAGTGAATGCGGTTTTCCTCAATAGAATAATGGCAATAATATTGAGCCATGCCATAAGTCCTACACCAATGTCACCCATTCCCCAAGCCATATCAGCCGTTTTAACTGTGCCGTATACGGTTGAGCCAATGATCACTATTTTGAGAACGACCATGAACCAAGGATGATTTACTTTACGGTTAATATAGGCAATGTTGGTCTCGGCAATGTAGTAATAAGCCACTATGGTCGTAAAGGCGAAGAAGAACAGTGCGATAGCCACAAAGATATTGCCAAATCCTGGCATCATACTTTCCATTGCCGTTTGTACGTAGCCTGGTCCTGCAGCGACTCCGGCAATGCCGGTATAGAGCGCCGCACCGTCTGGGCCCTGAACATTATACAGTCCTGTAATGAGCAGCATGAAACCTGTTGCAGAGCAAACGAATAAGGTGTCGATATACACAGAAAAAGCTTGAACTAACCCTTGTTTGGCTGGATGGCTTACCGCCGCTGCAGATGAGGCATGTGGCGCTGTACCTTGACCCGCTTCGTTGGAGTAAATACCTCGCTTTACCCCCCACATGATGGCTAAGCCTAAAATGGCACCAAAACCCGCATCAAAGCCAAAGGCACTTTTGATAATTAACCATAAAATACCCGGTAGCTGGCCAATATTTAGCGCTATGATGACACAAGCCACTATGATGTAACCCAGTGCCATAAAGGGGACGACGGCACTGGCAAAGTGAGCGATACGTTTTACACCGCCAAAAATGATAAAACCAAGAAGCATAGCCAGTATGGCTGCAGTCACATTAGGATCTATGTTGAAAGCGGTTTTTAAACTTGAACCAATCGAGTTAGCTTGTACGCCCGGCAGCAGGATCCCGCAAGCAAATATGGTCGCAATTGCAAATACCCATGCATACCATTTCATGCCTAAGCCTTTTTCAATATAAAAAGCAGGCCCACCACGATACTCGCCATTGATTTTTTCTTTATAGACTTGACCTAAGGTAGATTCAACGAAGGCGGAGCTGGCACCGAGAAAGGCAACCATCCACATCCAAAATAAAGCGCCAGGACCACCAAAGGTGATTGCTGTGGCAACCCCTGCAATGTTACCTGTACCGACTCGGCCCGCTAATGTCATCGCGAGTGCTTGAAAAGACGACACTCCCGCATCAGTACTCTTACCATCAAACATCAGGCGGATCATTTCTGGCAGATGACGCAGCTGTAAAAATCGAGTGCGAAGGGAGAAATAGAGCCCGACACCTAGGCAAAGAAAAATAAGTGCAGGGCTCCAAATTACACTATTGATCGCGTTGACAATCTCATTCATAGACTCCGATTCCTTTATTGTGTTGTTTTAGCAGAGTTTTTAGGTTTACGGTTATTCAACAGATGTTGAGTTAGGACATTCACTTTTGATTAAGACATTTTTTGTAAATATCCAAGATACTCAACATAACTATTTTTTAGGGAGCTTCATAGCTAAAGTGTTAAATATTTGAAATCAATGTGTTTTGAAATTGAGTTTTAACATGGGTAAATAGAGCGGAGGGGCGAGTTAACTCGAAATACGGTAGTGATTTATTATGAATGTCAGTTATCCCATTACCCAAAGTAGCATCCACACGCCGAATAAGCTGCTTAAGCTATGGCGCGTTATTTGATGGCTGAGTAATAGAGATAAACTCACAGCAATAGGAATGACGAGAATGAATCCCCATGCTAACGGCATATCGATGATTTTCATTTGTCCCAGCCAGGTACTGGTGAGCATGCTTATTGCGAGTAACATTAAGCTATGGAATATCAATAACTGATTGAATCTTAATATTAATGCTGGAGTTATTGTCATAGCCTGTCGCGCATTTATTGCAAACTGTTTCATAGTCACTCCTTAGTCATTTAGTGTATCTTATGCCTTGTTGAGAATAATTCGCAATTGAATTTACACTTAAGCTTTTACATTTAAGCTCGGTTTACTACAGAAATTTGCACTCAGCTGGCGTTTGGGCTAAATTATACTGTAATTATATCCAGTGCTTGGTGTTTATATGATTCTCTATATCGCAGAAAAACCTAGCCTAGGGCGGGCCATTGCCGATGTATTGCCTAAACCCCATAAAAAAGGCGATGGATTTATCGAAGCCGCCAATGGCGATTGTGTGTCTTGGTGTGTCGGTCACTTGCTCGAGCAAGCAGAACCTGATGCCTATAATCCCGAATTTAAGTCTTGGAAATTCGAGCATTTGCCAATAGTGCCAGACAAGTGGCAACTAAAACCTAAGGCTGCGACCCGCAGCCAACTCACAGTGCTAAAACGATTAGTCAAACAAGCCAACACGCTGGTTAACGCGGGCGATCCCGACCGTGAAGGGCAGTTACTCGTGGATGAAGTGATTGCCTATCTTGGCGTGACGGGGGACAAGCTACATCAAACCCAGCGTTTACTGATCAGTGACTTAAACCCACAAGCTGTAAAACGGGCTCTAACGCAACTACGCAGTAATCGCGAGTTTATTCCTTTATCCACATCTGCCTTAGCCCGCAGTCGTGCCGATTGGCTCTATGGCATGAATATGACGCGTGCGTACACCATCCAAGGTAAAAAGGTCGGTTATCAAGGCGTGTTATCCGTCGGCCGAGTACAAACGCCATTGCTTGGGCTAGTGGTGCGCCGTGATGAAGAGATTGCTCACTTTCAATCTAAACCTTTTTATGAAGTACTGGCGCATTTGGCGACCGAGAAGCAAGAAACCTTCAGCGCCAAGTGGCAACCTAGCGAAGCTTGTCAGCCTTATATGGATGAAGAAGGACGAGTGTTAGCGAGAGGGCTAGCGCAAAATGTGGTGAGTCGCATCAGTGATAAACCCGCTTTAGTCACTCAATTAGTGGCTAAGGACAAGAAACAGAATCCACCATTGCCCTACAGCTTATCCGCGTTACAGATTGATGCGGCCAAACGGTTTGGTATGAGTGCTAAGGATGTGCTCGATACCTGCCAAAGTTTGTATGAACGTCATAAACTCATTACTTACCCACGCTCCGACAGTCGTTATTTACCCGTTGAGCAACATAACCTTGCGCCTTCGGTACTTAAGGCGATCAGTAGCGGTGCTGCTGAGTTATTGCAAGGTGCTGATGCACCCGATCCCCGTCTTAAATCTAAAGCATGGGATGATAAAAAAGTGGACGCCCATCACGCAATCGTCCCCACAGAGAAGACGGCTAACTTATCTAGCTTGAGTCAGCGTGAGAGGCAGTTATATCTTCATGTTGCTCGCCAGTACTTAGCCCAGTTTTATCCGGCTTATTGTTACAGTGAAACCACAGTGCAAGTGACAATCGAGGGTGGCTTATTTAATACCAAGGCGCGTCAGGATAAATCCCTCGGCTGGAAGCAACTCTTTGCCCGCCAAGAGCCAAATGGCAGTAAGGCGAGTGGCAACAAGTCGACGGAAGAAAGCGCAGGTAAGGACGATGAGGAGAATGACGAGTTTATCGGCCAATTACCGCCTTTGAAATTGGGACAGGCTTTGCATTGTACTCGAGGCGAATTGTTGGAGAAAAATACTCAACCACCAAAGGCCTTTACCGATGCCACTTTACTCGGAGCTATGACGGGTATTAGCCGTTATGTGACCGATCCTGAGATCCGTAAAATTCTTAAAGAAACCGACGGATTAGGTACAGAGGCTACCCGTGCAGGTATTATCGAATTGCTGTTCAAACGCGGTTTTTTACAACGCTTAGGTAAATCTATTGTCTCGACAGACGTGGGGAAAGGATTGATTAACAGCTTGCCCGCGAGTGCGACTACGCCGGATATGACAGCGCTTTGGGAAGCGAGTCTGAATGGCATTTGCCATAAAGAAACCTCTTATCAAGCCTTTATGCAGCCACTGCTCGGCACCTTATCCACGCTTATCCAGAATGCAGGCGCACAACTGCCAACCGCGCTTAATGGTTTACAAGGCCAAGGTTATCGTAAAACGGCAAGTAATAAATCTGGTTATCATAAGTCGTATTCTAAAAAATCAAGTTCAGCGAAAGGTATCGGTACAACAAAAAACGATGGTTCCAACAAATATGCTTCCCAAAAGACCAGTTCCAAAAGTTCGGTAACTCGATCAACCAGTCGTTCAGCTTCTAATAGCCGCAAATCTACAACAGCAGTGTAATGACACACTTGTTGCATATATGTCGTTATTGTCTTTTGATGTAATAACGACATTTAATTTATCTAACGGTATTTAACAACCGATAATCACGATATTTCGAGATTGCCTGATCCGTATCTAAAAAACACCTTGATTTTCAGCTTTTCCTCCCGGTGGCATATAACCTGCTTACTATTGATTGGGGAAAATAATATATCAAATAAATCATGTAATTATATGTGGTTTCGCTGAATTTAAAGGTAGATGAAATGAAAAAGACATTGCTCGCTTTGATGATCCCAAGCTTATTGTTAATGGGAACTGCTCAAGCCGTTGAGTTGTATAATGACCAAACTAACAGCGTTAACATGATAGGTTGGTTAGGTTTTGCCGCGTTAAATGATGGTCATGAAACTTCCGTTATAGATAATTTTTCTCGTGTTGGTTTTCGTTTCGACCGTCAAGAGAAAAATGGCTGGAGCTCCTTTGCCCATACGGAATGGGGTATCAATATGGTGACCAGTGATGACGGCCTTATATACACGCAAGGCCAAGGTGGCGGTCAGTTATCTGCATCTAAAAATTCAGATTTTTTATTCAATCGACTGGGTTATGTAGGGATGTCCCATGAGAAATGGGGAAAGATCAGTTTTGGTAAGCAATGGGGGGCTTACTATGATGTTGCTTACACAACCGATGTGCTCAATGCTTTTACGGGGTGGTCAGTGGGGGCCTATACCTTCGGTGACGGTGGTTTAACAGGGGCAGGACGTGCCGATGCTGCGCTGCAATATCGTAATACTTTTGGTAATCTAAATGTCGCAGTGCAGTATGCCTCTAAACAAAATAGCGATGTTGCCTTGTATGATGGCAGTGGTGCTCCCTTGAAAGATGGTTCCGAATTGAGTTTCGAACCTAGCTACGGTGCAAGTGTAACTTACAACTTTACTGATAAATTTAAAGTGCTAGCGGGATTTAATCGTGGTGATTTTACCGGAAATCTTGCAGGCCAAGAGGTTGATAACACTAACCAAATTATTGGGATTGGCGCCCAATACGGTAGTTTCTATCAATATGCTCCAGGTCGTGATGCTGACGGTTTATACGTAGGTTTTAACGCCCATAAGAGTGAGCAAAACGAATTAGTGGGGGGAGATTTATATGATTCAACTGGAGCAGAGTTTATTGTTGCTTATCAGTATGATAATGGTTTCGTTCCAACAGTATTACTGACATATCAAGATCTTGATACCGATGTAGATACTGCGATCCAAGGAAAATGGACACGCCAATTTGCAGTGTTAGGTCTGCATTATCGCTATAGCCGCGACACAATTATGTACGTTGAGGCCAAAATAGATTTCAGCAGTATGGATGATAAAGCCTATGAAGATCTACAAGATAACAACTATGCGGTGGGAATCCGTTATTTCTTCTAGATCCTATGGTTATCATTAATTTTTCAAAGGTCACTTATGTGACCTTTGTTATTTATGCACTTTGTTAACCGATGCTTTCTATTTTTGTTATAGCGCACTCGTTAGCCTTGAAAGATTATACAATCCCCAGTTTCTTCATTTTGCTGCGCAGGGTATTGGCATTGATGTCCAATAACTCAGCCGCACCTCCTGGACCATAGAGTTTTCCACCTGTAATCCTCAGTGCATGACTAATATATTTTCTGGTCATAACATCAAGGGGCACAAGTTTATCGCTCGCATAGTTTGGATCTATGATAACGGTTTGATTTGCTTGGGTCGTAATTTCCTCACCCTGATGTGGAGCAAGGAAGCCAAAATCTAACGGTCCTGAAGGTTGTTGTATTATCGCCCGTTCGAGCACGTTAATGAGTTCTCGGACATTTCCTGGCCAAGCGTATTGATTCAGAATATTCAATTGTTCCGGTGTAACTCTTGGTAATTGAGGCAGGTTGAACTTTGAACTCAGTTGCTCGATAAAATGCTGTACGAGTAAAGGAATGTCTGTACGTCTTTGTCTTAATGAAGGGATTTCAATAGGGAAAATAGCTAAGCGATACCAAAGATCTTCCCGAAACATTTCTCTGTGTACCATAGCTTGTAAATTTCTATGGGTGGCAGCCACTATACGAATATCCAGCTGTACAGCATCATGCCCACCCACACGGGTAATACTGCTATTTTGAAGCACACGGAGTAATCGAACCTGTGCGGATAGTGGTAGCTCACCAATTTCATCGAGGAAGATAGTGCCGCCATTGGCTTGTTCGAAGTAGCCAATTTTACGGGACTCAGCCCCAGTAAATGCCCCTTTTTCATAACCAAAGAGTTCGGAGTCAATCAAAGTATCTGGAATGGCGCCGCAGTTGACCTTGATAAAGGGCTTATCCGAACGTTCAGAAAGTTCGTGAATAGCATTAGCTATCACTTCTTTTCCACACCCCGTTTCACCCAGCATTAGGACGGTCGTATTAATCTTGGCAATAGATTGCACTTGCTGCATGACGTGTTTCAAGCCTGAATTGGCTCCCACTACGCCATTCTGGACATCCAGTGTTCTGCGAAGACTCACATTCTGCTTTGAGAGTGCTTCATTTTCTTTAAGTAAATTACGTCCGCGTAGATTTAGTGCAGTGATTAAGGCTAATGCATGCATATGCGGAGCAATTAAATCAGCATGACGAGGGCGAAAAACGCCTGTCGTTTTGGCATAAAATCCGACTATCCCAAGGTGGGTATTTTCGATAGACATTCTCAAAATGATCAGCGAACGAATACCACTGATCACCTTAGGCGCAACTAAAGCTGTGATTGGGTCGTGCTCAATATCATTAACAATTCTCACGCGTGGGCGTTGAGGATCATCTAAGCACTTAGCCAGTTCTTCAGGGATAGATATTTGCCTATCTAAGGTACATGATTGGTTAGCATTGACATGAGCAATAAATTGTATGTCATTAAATTGTTTGCGAAAAATATTAATAAATAGCCCATCAATAGGCAGTTCATCCCGAATAAACTCGAAGTAACTTTGCAGGGACTTTTCGAGTTGTAGGCTACTGCATAATCTCAGTGTCGATTCGTGATAAAAGTGTTTTTCCATTGATATTTCATGTTAATCATTAAGTATCGTGATTGTAGATCTTTATATTTCGTGATTCCGTGCCTCCAATCAAAGTTCCCCACTTAATTACCTCTTTTTAGGTGCTTGGCACAGCGCATGCACTTCCATGCAGACAAGTTCCAGCCATTATTGAAGGAAGTAAGCATGAGTAAAACTCAAGATATTGATACAGGCCGTCGGCAGTTGCTAAAAGGTGGGGCCGTGATGGCTGCTGGCTTTGGGGCTGCAATAGCCTTACCTGCAACAGCCAATTGTGGTGTTGCTCCTGAAGTATTTGATGAGATTGTGGATGTATTAGTTGTCGGCAGTGGCTTTGCTGGGATGTCTGCGGCATTACAAGCTAGAGAGGCTGGTGTGAGCGTTATGGTTGTGGACAAGATGCCAGTCTTTGGTGGTAATTCAACTATCAATGGCGGTGCCATGGCTGTGGCGGGCTCTGAGTTGCAAAAACAGGCTGGAATTAATGATTCTGTCGATGAAATGGTCGCCGATATGATGCGAGCAGGTCGGGGCATGAACGATGTTGAGATGTTAAAACTGGTGTGTAATGGCACGGCTGAATCCTGTCAGTGGTTGATTGAACATGGGGTTAAGTGGAAACCTTTTGTGCAGCATTTTGGTGGACACTCAATACAACGAGTCTTGCAAACCGTTGAAAGTTCAGGGGCAGGTATTATCAGACCGCTGATTAACGCCGCGAGAGATAAAGGCGTGGTGATGAGAAATCAGACCAAGCTCGAAAGCTTTGTGAAAGATCTCGATGGTCGCGTGATTGGGGTCGAAGTTCGTGAAGGTTTTTATTTCCCTAATGAGCGAACCGGTAAAATACGTCGCATAGGCGCGCGCCGTGGTGTTGTTATGGCAACGGGGGGCTTTGGTCGCGATATTGAATATCGCATGATGCAACTACCTGAGTTAAATAACGACTTAGATTCCACCAATCATGCTGGTGCAACTTCAGAAGCCCTAAAGCAAATGATGCTCTTAGGTGCTAACCCTATTCATTTAGACCAAATTCAACTCGGCCCATGGGCATCTCCCGATGAAAAAGGCTTTGGTACTGCATCCCAGTTCAACACGATTGCGACCTATCCCCACGGTATTGTGGTGGATGTGCGCACTGGTGAACGTTTTTTCAATGAACTTGCAGATCGTAAAGCGAGAGCTGACGCTATCATGACTCGCCGTGATGAACATGGTCAGCCTGTTTATCCTATTGGTTTCACTAATGCAGAAGGGGCTAGTAAGGCGCAAACCTTAGATTGGGGACTGAAATATAAGGTGATTAGTAAAGCAGAAACCTTAGACGAACTTGCTGCTATTTATGGTATGCCAGCCAAAGCACTAAAAGCTCAAGTCGCCCGTTGGAACGAAGCGGTAAAAAATGGTGTTGATAAAGAATTCGCACGTCCTCTGCAAGAAGCCATTGTGCTAGATAAAGGGCCTTGGTATGCCGTTCGTATGTGGCCAAAAGTTCACTATTGCATGGGCGGCGTTAAAGTGAATACCCGATCAGAAGTACTGCATTTAGTCACCTACCAAGCCATTCCAGGGCTGTATGCCGCAGGTGAAGCAACCGGAGGAATTCACGGTGCTAGCCGTTTAGGCGCTTGTGCTGTCGCAGAGGGCGTTGTTACTGGTCGCAACGCGGGCCGAAATTGTGCCGCGGCAAAGGCGGCGGTGCTTAAGCAAGCATAATTAGATTTTTATTAAAAATTACAATGTATTGGAGAATGGTAATGAATAAATCAGTGTTGATGGCATCGCTTACTTTAAGCCTACTCTCTGGGAGTGCTTTAGCGATGGAGCACGTTGTCCTCGATGGTAAACATTTAACGCAAGAACAAGCATGGGCAATCGCCGATGGCGCTAAAGTCAAGATTGCATCTCAAGCGAAAACCCAACTCGTTAAAGCTAATAGTTTGTTGATGGAAGCTGCTCGTTTAGGTAAGCCTGTTTATGGTCTTACTGTGGGCGTTGGTTTGAACAAAGATCACAAGTTATTTGATGCCAATGGCAAGTTAAGTGATGAAGTGCTTGAGGCATCACGTAACTTTAACTACAGCACTTTTCGAGCTCATAGTGCAGGAGTCGGTGACGCTGCACCGATTCGGTTAACTCGATTAGCCTTGGCGGTACGCTTAAATACTATGCTCGCGGGACAAACAGGGGTGCAACCTGTTGTGGCTGAACTCTATGAGGCATACCTTAACAAAGGGTTAACGCCAGTCATCCCCGCCCACGGTACTGTAGGTGAAGCGGATATTTTGCTCTCATCCCATGTCGGGTTAGCTATGGTGGGTGAGTGGGAAGTATTCTACAAAGGACAACGTGTTAGCAGTAAAGATGCTATGGCGGATGCCGGAATTACACCACTTGTGCCTATGGGGAAAGATGCACTATCAATTCTGTCTAACAATTCGTTTTCAGTTGCTTATGCGATGCAAGGTTACCGTGAGGCCAAGCAATTACTCTCTATCTCGCCAACGCTATTTGGTTTAAGCCTTGAGGGATTAAATGGTAACGTGGCGCCATTTTTACCACAAACCAATGATATTCGTCCTTTCCCTTATATTAAAGCCAGCACAAGTGACATTCTAAAACAGTTAGATGGCAGTTATTTATGGCAGCTTAATGATGAACGTCCTTTGCAGGACCCTCTCAGTTACCGAACGACAGCATACACGTTAGCCAGTGCTGAACAAGCGTTAGCAGAATTGAATGATGTGGTAAATATTCAAATAAATCATTCGGATGATAACCCTGCAGTTATTGTTGGCGCATCGAATGAGTATGCGAAGTTTCCACAGGTTGCTAAGTATATTGTCGAAGGGCAAGGTGGTGTGTTCCCAACCACGAACTTTGAACCTTTGCCTGTTACACTGGCAGTACAAAACTTGAGCGTGGCGTTGACGCATGTATCCCATAACAGTGTCATGCGCACTATCCACTTATCCGATGATCACTTTACTAAACTGCCACGCTTTTTAAGTGCTCCAGGTAATAATGGCCATGCTTTTGGCGCGATTCAAAAAGCTTTTGTAGATATGCAGGTTCGTAATAAACAGTTGGCGACCCCAGTGTCATTTGATGGGATTTCAATTGCGGGGGGAATTGAAGATACTTTCACTAACCTGAAGCTTGCTGCGGACAATTTGATCCAGATTGTTGACAACACACGTGTGATCTACGGTTTAGAGTTGCTGCATTCAAGTCAAGCGATTGATTTACGTAAGTTGGCCACTCCAGATCTTCATTTAGGTAAAGCGACCGAAGCCATGTACAAGGCTTACCGAGAAAAAGTGCCATTTGTTGCTCAAGATCGCCCATTCACGCCTGATATCCAAACTTCAACTGAATTTATCGCAAATTATTAATATGTTATGCGGGGCAGTATGCCCCGCTATAGGAAGAGTCTGATGTTAAAACCCTTATATACACTTTTACTTGGTTGCATGTTCATGCTGCCAATAACAACAAATGCGATGAATATTAAGGATTATCATAAGGATGTGATGACAAGTGAGAATGGTCAGGTCGACTGTACTGCCTGTCATGGTGATGTAAAGCGTAAGACCATACCTGATGCCGCAGTGTGCGCTAACTGCCATGGTTCTCCTCAGGATGTGGCTAAACTGACTAAGCGACCTGAAGACGCGGGGCATTCGGTCGAGCCCAATCCCCATGACAGTTTACATTACGGTTCTGATTTACCATGTACCTACTGTCATCAAGAACATAAAGAAAGCAAAGTTTATTGTAATCAATGTCATGAATTTACTTATCCTAAAATGAAGCGATAGTTTTAAGATTTTGTCACTTTGCTTTGTCGTCTATTTTATTGGGCAATGCACTCGCCGAAGGTGAGTGCATTTTTTGCAAAAAAAAGAGTAAACCAAAACGGTTTACTCATACGGAAATGGGTCGTTAAAGCTTGCCAAAATCACTCAACTGATGAGGAGCAGGCATATAATCTCAGCATTAACTTAATTAGCCCTTAAAGCTCATATTTATCTTAGGGTGTCGCCTCGGTTTAAGCTGATGAGCTTATCCAGTATGCGTTCTCCATCCATGCGGATGCCGTTATGTTCATATTCTGATGTTAACCAATACTTTAGCCTGCCAACTTGTTTTGTGGTTTCTAAACTGTATTGCATCTCTACAAACATATCTTCACTGTAAATGGCCGCTGCAACAGGGACTCGGTTTTGTGCCAGTTGCTCTAGATTGTAAAGTGTTGGCCAATCTGATTTATGGGCAAGGATTTCTGCCGCGGCTTTAAGCGGCACTAAGTGACTAAATTGGTCAAACATCCATGGGTATATCATCTCACCTGTGAATAAAAACGGTTTACCTTGTTGATAGTTAAAGACGGGGAATTGCTGTCTAACCCTGTGTGCCGACCATTGTGAAGCCGAGTGTTGACAGTAGATGGCTTCATGCAACAGGGCAAAAATAGGGTTAGTGTTGTAATCGAGCATTTGACCGAAATGATTTAAAAATAACGGGTTAACGACTGTCCCTGAAGCCGTGTTGATCAAGGCTTGTTCAAGCAAATAATAAACCGATTCAGGCCCTTGCTCCATTCCAATATTAATACCCAGCAGTTGCAACATTTCAACCGTGAGGCGTTCACCCGTTGCCAAATACACTTCATTTTCAAGCAAATGTTTTGCTAAGCGAGTGACGAGATGTTGAGCATCGTGGAAGCGTTGGAAAAATTGTTTATTCTTCGCCAGTACGCGTTGATAAGTCGCAAGATAGACGTCGTCGCTGCTACGGGTTAATGATGGTATGCCACCCGTAATATAGGCTTCGCTGACGCCTTGAGGGGCGGCGCTTAAATAATGTAACACGCAAAATCCCCCGAAACTTTGGCCGAGAATCGCCCACTTATCGGCGGGACAAAGCTGGGCACGAATCGTTTCGGCATCACGAATGATATTGTCAGCCCTGAAATGGCTTAGGTAATCCGCTTGAGCTGCGGGATCTAAATGTTGCAGGCTTTGGTAATTAATCGGTGTTGATAAGCCTGTACCACGTTGATCGAGTAATAACACTCGATATTCTTTTAATGCGCGGCGGATCCAGCCGCTGTTGCTGGCGGGACGCATGGCCGCAAATCCAGGGCCGCCTTGAAAAAATACGATATAAGGTAGTTTTTTATCTTTGTTTTCTGGGCTACAGAGTTCTCTGGCAAACACTTGGATTTGCTCTGCAATTGGATTTTGATAGTTGAGGGGTAAGGTAAAAGTGTGTTTCTTCGCCAGCACTCCGGCGAGAATAATATCGGGTTTCATCAAACAACCTTAATGGCAGAGGATCATGTTATTGTGATTGGCAGATTGTATACCCAAATAAGCTGAAGATGCAGCAACCTAGGCTACCTGAAACGCGTATCTTCAGCTAACTTGGGTATAGACAAAATAGTTTATGTCGTAAGCTAGGATTATTTGATTAGCTTTTGGTGAAGATCAATTTTTTGGATACAAATTTGAGCCATGATGAGTTTCTTAGCGTAATCTATCGCTTATGGATAACACGAGATTGAAGCTATGAAGTATCAGATTATTCCAGTGACACCTTTTCAGCAAAATTGCAGCTTGATCTGGTGTGAAAAAACCAAGTGTGCTGCGGTCGTGGATCCCGGCGGGAATATTGACAGGATCCAAAACGAAGTGGCGAAACTTGGACTCGTCCTCGAAAAAATCCTCCTTACCCATGGGCATATCGATCATGTCGGTGGTGCACAAGCCTTAGCGAAAGCCGCCAATGTGCCGATTATTGGCCCGCATATTGCCGATAAATTCTGGATTGATAACTTACCTAAGCAAAGCCAAAATTTTGGTTTTCCCCATTGCGATGCCTTTGAACCGGATCAATATCTGCAGGATGGCGATATTGTTAAAGTGGGCGAGCAAAGTTTATCTGTGCTGCATTGCCCTGGGCATACGCCGGGACACATTGCACTTTTCTCTGCCCAATCTAAGTTGGCGTGGGTGGGGGATATTTTGTTTCGAAGTTCTATCGGCCGCACCGATTTCCCCCAATCAAATCATCAGGATTTAATTCACTCGATCACCGAAAAACTGTGGCCCTTAGGCGCCGAGGTTGAATTTATTCCTGGGCATGGTCCTATGTCGACTTTTGGTGAAGAGCGCGAGCATAACCCCTTTGTCGCGGACCAACTTTTACTGTAATTGAGACGCCATTCAGCATTGCTTGATTTGTGAGCGATAATCACTCGCAAATCAAATGATTATTTCAGCTAATAAACCAACCTTTTTTATGTTTTCTGTTTTTCCTTCTAGACTTAAAGCAGTTCTTCCGTCTACTGGGGTAAGTATGAAAACAAAAACAATGATGAGCGTGGTCTTTTCGACCATAGTCGCGAGTGCCGTGATTTCTGCGGTATTGAGCTTCAATGTTAAGTCTAAAATCGATCTCTTTAATGATGCGGCTAGCGTCCGATATCAGTCCTATCAAGTTGCCGATGAGTTAAGACAAAGTTCCGATGACCTAACGCGTCTCGCTCGAACTTACGCTGTTACGGGTGATGAAAAATACGAAAAAATGTATATGGATATTTTGGCTATCCGTAATGGTGAGAAGTCTAGACCTGAAAAATATCACCAGATTTACTGGGATTTGGTGTTGAGTTATGGCGATAAGCCAAAGCCCGACGGTGCTAGCATTGCGATAAACACGCAAATGAAGTCCCTCGGTTTTTCTGATGAAGAATTCCGTTACCTTGAACAAGCTCAGCAAAACTCAGATGCGTTAGTCGCCCTCGAAGTGAAAGCCATGAATGCCGTCAAAGGTATTTTTATGGACCCCAACACCCAAACTTACACGATCAAAGGTGAGCCTAACTTAACTATGGCGAGGGAGTTATTACATAGCGACCAATACCACAGAGAAAAAGCTAAGATCATGCAGCCGATTGATGAGTTTTTTACAGCATTGGATAAACGTACCGATGGTGATGTGAATAACCGACTCGACTCCCTGCATGCTGCATTAAACTGGTCCCAACTGGTGTTATTTATCGTGATTTTAGCCGCCGTTGGCGGATTTATTATCGTTAAAAGCAGGATTGTGACTCCCTTAGTGCAGACCTGTGTTGAATTGCTCGATATTCAGCGCTCTAAAAATCTTGCGCGGCGGATCTCTGTTACGACTCAGGGGGAAATTGGCGAAATCGTTAATCAAATCAACTTGTTTATATCCTCCCTTGCCAGTTCATTATCGACGACGGATGGCATTGCAAAAGAGGTGGCTGATTTAGCTAAGCAAACTAAAGCATCAATTCAAATTTCGCGTGAAAGCTCAAATCGGGTGGCGAGAGAACTGGATGCCAGCGCCAGTGCGATGGAAGAAATGACCACGACCTTAGTGCATGTGAGTGAGAGCACTTCGAATGCTGAAAGCCGCGCCGCCGAAAATGAAACGCATGTCACTGTAGGTAAACAGACAGTATCGGAAGCGTTGAAAGCCATGTCGGTATTAGAAACTGAGTTTAGGAATACTCAAGACTCTATGTCACATCTAGTGAACGAAAGTACCCAAGTCAGCAATGTGTTGAGTGTGATTAAGGCAATTGCTGAGCAAACGAATTTGCTGGCACTGAATGCCGCGATTGAAGCCGCACGGGCCGGTGAGCAAGGACGAGGCTTCGCTGTGGTAGCTGATGAGGTTCGATCATTAGCCCAGCGCACTCAAGATTCCACCAAGGAAATCGATGATATTGTCGCAAGCCTTCAAAGCCGTACCAATCAAGTGGGTACATCTGTGACTCAAGCGGCGACGCTAATGCAAAAGGCAGGGGTAGAACTGCAACGTATCGTGGCAGTATTTGAGGATATTCGCCATAGTACGGAAGCGATTCATGGGATCAATACTCAGGTTGCCGCTTCAACCGAAGAACAATCCTTGGTTTCTAAAGAAATCGCTTCGAGCATGATGGTGATCCGCGATAATTCCCGTGAAGTATCACAGATTATCGAACAGATTGAATCGACATCCATTAGTCTAGACAACCAATCCCAGATACTGCGCACTAAGGCGGGCGAATACCAGTTTTAGATGAAATGTGGTTGATTCGCGAACAAACGCCACTCAGACATGGACGTCAATTCTTCCTCTTTAACTTCCCCTGAACATATTTTATGCTTCAACACTTTTTGAAATCTATTACTCCTTTCAATACGCACACGCCTTTGCTAACTTGGTTGTCCATATGTTTAATGCGAGCGTTTGACGAAGCGGTTTTATTTGCTGATAAAACTTGCGTCAAGCTTTGATGACAAATAGACGTCGATAGCTGCGTTATTAACAGTGATAGTTTCAATAGCGATAAGCGCATTAAATTTTTTAAATCTCCCTAACCCAATGGAGTCCTTGCGGATGGATCACCAAATCGAAGATTTACTAGAGCATTGGCTACCGCTGGCAGATGACGCTTGGGTGCTTGCGGTGATCACCCAAATTCAAGGTTCGGCCTATCGTAAACCCGGTGCCATGATGTTGTTCCATGAGTTTGGTCAAGGCGTAGGTATGTTAAGTGGCGGCTGTTTAGAAGCCGATTTACGCCGTCATGCTCAAAATGCCATGCAGACTAAGCAAGTCATGTGCGTCACCTATGATGCAAGCGATGAGTCCGATGCCAGCTATCGACTCGGTTGTGGTGGCATAGTAGATATCATGTTGATCCCTCTGCTAAAAGAGAATCATGATCTTGGCTTAGTTGAGCTAGTGCAGGCATTTCGCCACGGTCGGTCGGGTTTTTACCAATTGCCTTTAGTCAAAGCGGGGACGGATGCACGCCAGTATCACGCTGCGTTTTATTCTGAGGAGTTGACGCCATTCCCCGCCAGCGATTTTGTACGCACGGGCGTTTTCACCCAAGACGCGGGAGAATCACTGATTATTCCCTTGAGACCAAGATTCCATCTTGGGATCTTTGGCGGTGGTATCGATGCTAAGCCCGTTGCCGCCATGGCCCACACTTTAGGTTGGCAAGTGACTGTTTTCGATGGTCGTACCGCCTATGCCAGAGCGGCGGATTTCCCCCATGCCCATATAGTGAAACTGACCGCGGGGGAATTAACCGCGAATCATATCGCTCAATTGGATTGCGCCGTGGTGATGAACCATAACTTGGGCTTAGATGCTGCGGCATTAAAGGTTATTCAAGCGCATCCGCTAGCCTATATCGCCTTGCTTGGTCCCGCCCATCGACGGGATAAAGTGCTTGGAATGGCAGGGCTCAGTACTGAATCTTTTTCTGGGGTATTTTCTGCTCCCGCAGGGCTTGCCCTTGGCGGCGAGTTACCGAGTGCCGTGGCGTTAAGTATTTTGGCCCAGTGCCACGGCGTGCTCCATGGCGCAACCTTAAAACATCTCGATGAGATAATGCGTTGATGACATTGCCGCCAGTACAAAAGCCTTCTGTACTAATGTCTACAGCGCCAAAGTCGGCAGCGCTAACGTTGACAGAGAAAACGCCACTTTCATCCAAGCGCCTGCTGATTGTGGTACTTGCGGCGGGTGAGAGTAAGCGCTTTGATGGGGTAAAGTTAGCGCAACTTCTACCATCACATAGCGCTACGGAAATTCGCGAACAAACCATCATTAACACTCATGTTGAGCGTTTACAGCAGCTTAGTTGCCAAGATTTAGGTTTGGATCGCAAAGACACTCATTCGCTCCAGCATACGCCTTTGTTAATCATACTCGGTGCTCATCAGTACATATTGCAGCCATTATTAGTCGAGCTTCATTCCCGCCAACCCTTTGATATTTTAGTTAATCCACAGTGGCAAACAGGCTTGGCATCCTCAGTGAGTTTGGCGGCAAGCTATGCCAAAGAGCAGGGCTTTGATGCCATGCTGCTGACATTGGCAGACCAAGTGGCCTTGAGTGCAGACGATTATCGACAACTGATTTGGACATGGCATGAAACCGGTAAAGACGTTGCCGCCCATTATTTGGATGATTTAGGCGTACCAGCTATTTTTAATGCCTCTACATTACCGCAGTTCACTCACTTGAGTGGTGATCGCGGGGCGAAATCGATTCTAAAACAACAAGCACAGCGGGGAGCGTTAGTCGCTATAACACTACCCCGCGCCGCAATTGATATTGATACCCAAGCCGATCTTGCGTCGTGGTTGGCACTTAAGGAGTGAGTTATGGCAGAAGTATTATCAACCACTGCAGTTATCAAGGAAGCCAGTACCGCCGCTTCCACCCAAACACTTTTCATCAACGGTAAATCATTTACCTTAGATGCCGATCCTAAAATGCCAATCCTGTGGGCGTTACGGGATATTTTAGGGCTCACGGGCACTAAATATGGTTGTGGTGCAGGGCTATGCGGTGCTTGCACTGTGCATTTAGACGGCCAACCTGTGCGCGCCTGTTTAACCAGTTTGGGGCAGGCACAAGGAAAACGTCTGACAACAATTGAAGGGCTGGATAATCAAAAGCTTAAAAATGCATGGGCCGAACATAACGTGCCCCAGTGCGGCTATTGCCAAGCGGGACAACTGATGTCGGCTGCGGCGTTAGTGGCGCAGCATCCGAAACCTTCTGAAGCACAAATCAACTCGGCCATGTCGGGTAATATCTGCCGCTGCGGCACCTATCCTAGGATCAAAGCCGCACTGCAAAACTATGCCAAACAGGAGGGCTAATATGAGTACTTTTACTGCCGTAGAAAATATCAGCCGCCGCGACGTGTTAAAACTGTTTAGCGCAGTGGGGGGCGGATTAGCATTAGGGGCGAGTGGACTAACTTGGAGCCCTATGGCGCTGGCGCAGGATAAAGAAGCGCGGCTGAATCTGTTTATTGCCATTGGTGAAGACGACAAAGTGTACCTCACTTGCCATCGCTCCGAGATGGGACAGGGGATCAGAACCGGCATTCTGCAAGTCTTAGCCGAAGAGTTAGACGCGGATTGGGATAAAATCGTCCCTATTCAAGGCTTAGCCGATAAACGTTATGCCAGCCAAAACACTGACGGTAGCCGCAGTATTCGCGAAAATTACGACCGTATGCGCCAGATGGGGGCGATGGCAAGAACCATGCTAGAGCAAGCCGCCGCTGCGCGCTGGAAAGTCCCCGTGAGCGAGGTGCATACCGCCGACCATAAAGTGTTGCATGCAAAATCGGGCCGCTCGGCCAAGTTCGGCGAGTTAGCGTTAGCCGCATCAGAGCAACCCGTACCTGCCGTTGAGTCATTAACCTTTAAAGAGGTTAAAGATTTCAAGCAGATTGGCGCATCACGCCAAATCGTTGATATGGATGCCATGTTAAGCGGCAGCGCGATTTATGGTTACGATATCAAACGCGACGGCATGCTTTACGCCAGCATAATACGCCCACCGGTGCTCGGGAGCGATGTGGCAAGCTTGGACGATACCGCAGCGCGTAAAGTGTCCGGGGTAGTGGATGTGTATCGTTTGCCAGCCGCTAAGGGCGCACCCGCTTTTCAGGCTTTGGGCGGCGTTGCTGTCATCGCCACAAACACTTGGAGTGCCCTTGAAGGGCGCAAAGCTTTAAAAGTCACTTGGACTCAGGCCGACAACAGTCAGCATGATTCAAGTCTCTATTTGAAAGAGTTGGTCGAGCGGGTACAGCAAAGCGGTAATGTTGTGCGCCAAGTTGGTGATGAGATCAAAAACTGGCACGAAGCGAATACGTTAAAGGCGGTTTATACCGTGCCTTATTTAATCCATTCCTCTATTGAGCCGCCCGTTGCAACTGCCCATGTGACTGGAAAGGGCTGTGAAATCTGGGCATCGACCCAAACGCCGCAAAGTACACAGCAAAATGTGGCCGCTGCGTTGGGTATGGAAGAAGATGCGATTAAAGTGAATGTCACCCTATTGGGTGGTGGTTTTGGGCGTAAATCTAAACCTGATTTTAGTGTTGAAGCCGCGCTGTTATCGAAGCAATTCAAGTGTCCAATTAAGGTGAGTTGGAGCCGCGAAGATGAAATTCAAAACGGTTATTACCATGCTATCAGCGCCCAGTCCTATCAGGCGCTGTTTGATGCCAGCAACAAACCGACCGCGCTTTTAGCCCGTACGGGATTCCCATCGATCAGTTCAACCTTTGCTGAAGGGGTGGAATATCCCTCTGGCGGTGAGTTGGATTTAGGCTTTGTGGATGTGCCCTTTGCTTTGCCAAATTTAAGATACGAAGCGGTAAAAGCGCAGGCGCATAGCCGTATTGGTTGGATGCGCTCTGTGTGTAACATTCAGCACGGTTTTAGTGTCGGCAGTTTTGTCGATGAAATGGCTCATCGTTCTCAGGTTTCTTGCCCTGCAATGTGGCGTAGCCTGTTAGGTGAAGCAAGGCGTGAGACCTTTACCGACCAACAGTTTAAATATGGCAACTATGGCGAAGATCTTGATCGTCATCCCGTGGACGTCAGTCGCTATTTTGGGGTAATCGACGCGGTCGAAAAAGCCCAAGCTAAGGCGCCCAAGGCGGGTGAAAATCAGGGCTGGGGTTTTGCTGTACACCGCAGTTTTGTGAGTTACGTCGCTGTGGCTATGTTGGTGGAAGTGAGTGAGGATAAACAGCTTAAAGTGCTTAATGCCATCGCAGCCATAGATGCGGGCACGATAGTTAACCCTGATAGGGTAAAAGCACAGACAGAAGGTGCGATTGTATTTGGCTTGAGTTTAGCCTTGATGGGGGAAATCACTTACAAAGAGGGCAAGGTGCAGCAATCGAATTTCCACGATTATCCTTTGCTGCGACTTCCCCAAACTCCCGATATGGAGATCATCATTATTGAGTCTGATGCTGCGCCAGCGGGCGTGGGTGAGCCGGGTGTGCCGCCCGTTGCCCCGAGTTTAACCAATGCGATTTTTGCGGCGACGGGGCAGAGGATCCGCGATCTTCCCGTGAATAAACTATTGCGAGTGTAAGTGTCGGCAAGAGGGTTAACTGAAAGCCGTTTGAACAAAAAAGCGCCTAATAAGCGCTTTTTTCGTTTTTTTACCACAAAAAAATTGCTTGTTAGCGATTTTACGGGCATTAATGCCGAAAATTAGCAATAGATCAGGTTTTTGTTACCAAAATAGAGGTAATTTAACCAATATGTTTACCCAAGCCACCTCAAAATACACATTTTAGAGCGCCCAAGGGTATTAAACTTCCGTGAATAGAATTACTAAAGGGGTCATCCATGGAAAATCGTTGGCAAGTCGCTATTTCTGCCGGCCTATTGGCGGCTATTTGGTGTGGCGTCGCAGATGCTTTTCATCTGGTCACTTGGATCGGCTTTTTAGGTTGTAGCACTTTTTTTGCTCAACCTAAGGCTGGCTTTCAGGGCGTGATGATGGCGTGGTGCACAAACCTGTCCGGTGTATTTTGGGCTTGGCTCATTATCTCGGGTAGCAGCTTTTTTATTTCGCCCGTATTTGGGTATATTTTTACCGGCATAGCCACTTCGGCCATGTGTTTACAGGCAAGTTATCAAAAGCTTAGCTTTATTCCCGGCGCATTTATTGGCTGTTGCACTACCTTTGCTATGGCGGGTGATGTGGCCAATGTCGTGCCGTCGTTGATCATTGGTGGCTTATTAGGTTTTAGCATGAGCCTGTTAACGGGGCAGTTGGTTACTCTGACACAAAAGTGGTCTGCCGCCACACGTAACCAAGTTGCTAGCGCGGATTAGCATAATACCTGCTCAGATCTTATGACTGACATAGTTGTCGTGGCAATCTGAGCTATACTGCTGATTTAGTGCCAAATAGCATTTTGTTCTTAGGAATTATCAAGATGAAACAAATCCAGTTTCGTACCATTGATGCCATATTGATCAAGTTCAGTCTCAACGGAAAGTTTTGGGTAGTGTGTTCTATGGTGGCGCTGATCACGGCCGCCGTGGCACTTGTCAACTATCAACATGCGCACCGTAACCTTGAGCAGGCCTCTATCGCTCGGGTTCAAGCTAGCGTCGATACCTTAGCGCAAGTTGCAACGGCGCAAAAGCTACAAGCTGACGCCTTATCTCAATTTGCCAGTCAATACGGGTTAACTGTAACTTCAAAGCAAAGTGACGCGCAGCGTCAAGGGGATAAAGTGACGGCCAGCGCTAGTGTGTCAGGCCAAGCCTTACAACTGACGCAGAATGTCCACGAGTGGGAAGCCGATGCGCGTAGCGATGCTAACTTTATGTTCTGGTTAGCATTAGTGGGCTTGTTGCCTTTATTCCAACTGAGTTACTGGATTTCGACTTCACTCGGTGGTGGATTATGGGACATGTACTTAGCCATCAAACGCTTAGCCGATGGTGATTTGAGCTTTAGATTAAACTTCTTTGGTACTGACGATTTCAGTTTGATTGCCCGCGAAATCGATCGCTGCGCCGACAATATGAGTGAAATGGTGTCAGCCATTGGCAAAAATGCACAGACCTTATCATTGGCATCCGATGAATTTAATCAACAGGCGGCCACCAGTGATAAACTGATTGGGTTCCAACATCAATTCCTCGATTCCGTTGCCGTGGCGATGGCGCAAATGACCTCAGCGATTGAAGAAGTCTCTGTTAATGCAAGTAATACTTCGTTGCAAACCAAGGAAAATTCAACCCAAATGTTGGCCAGTCGTGGGCGTATTAGCCACACAGTGGAAAGCATTGGCTTACTTTCAACTAAGATTGGTACGGCGTTTTCATCGGTGGAACAATTGTCTAAGGATGCGGCGAGTATTGATGCTGTAGTCACAACCATTAACAGTATTTCCCAGCAAACCAATTTGTTAGCCTTAAATGCGGCCATTGAAGCGGCCCGTGCCGGTGAGCAAGGTCGTGGCTTTGCTGTGGTAGCCGATGAAGTGCGTACCTTAGCGGGTCGAACTCAACAGGCCACGGTAGAAATTCAGGCCATGATTGAAGGTTTACAATCTGGCACGACTCGTTTATCGAGCATTACCATGGAGATAGTCGATCAGGCCGATGAAGGTCGCAGTGCGATTATCGCCGTCGGTGATGATGTTCAAGGCATGGCGCAATCGGTCAATGCGGTATTTGATATGAGCAGCCAAATTGCCGCCTCGGCGGAAGAGCAGAGTGTCGCCGCTCGCGACATTGCCGGACAATTGAATGAAATCCGCCATCAGTCGGAAACTATCAAACAAACAGCCCAGCGCAGTGTGACCTTAGCCAATGATCTGCACCATGCCTCGGTCGAGTTAGATGGCATTTTAAAGCAGTACCGCACGAGTTAATGTGTCACCTTTAATGTGAGTCGTCGGTATGGGGTGTTGAGCAATAACGCCCGATACTGAGTCTCATGTTAAGTAGTAACGTATCATCCGACAATGGCGGAAATCTTAGATTTCCGCCATTTTAATTTGGAAGTACCCAAAGAACTATTTAGTTATATTGCCCCATTCCGTTCTATCAGCGTGACATTATCTAACAGCGTGACATTATCTAAATTGACGGTCATAGATTTCAGGGGAGAAAGTTATGTCTGAAAATGTCCTTTTTGCGGAGGGTATTTCACTGTGGTTGGCGGTGGAAATCTGTGTTTTGTAAAAATAGAATTTGGGGAAATTGATGGTTTCTATATGGCTGATTGTGTTAACCTTTATCGGAAATATTTAAGAAAAATATCAAGCAATTTTAAATTTTTTGTTGATGATAAACGTTCACCAGAGTATCATTTTTTCGCCTCTGTCAATTAAAATTGGCTTGGGACGCCGCTTAACGTTAGGCAACAATAATTATGAATAACGATCCATTTCGAAACCCGACAGATACCGAAATAGCTAGCGCAGAAAGCAAACTGGGCATCAGTTTTCATGACGACTACCGATCATTTTTGAAGTCTGGCAGCGATGTTGCAAACGCTACCTTTGAGCCTGCGGTAATTTTACCCGGCTCTGGCCATCTTGATATCTTTGACATTGCTGAAACAGCCTGGAATGTCATGGGTCTTCCAAGAGACCTTTTGCCATTCATCGAGGATAATGGCGACTATTTCTGCATAGCAAAGACGGGTGAGATAATTTATTGGTCTCACAACGGCAGCACTATGGAAGAATGGCCGAATCTTTCTGCATGGCACAAGCAGGTTTGTGTAGACCTTGAGTAACTGTGATAGCCTAAATAGTGGTTCAAATCGTTCGCTCCGCTCTCAGTGATGGGTTAAAGCCTGCCCCTTAGCCAAACGTTAACCCATACAAGCATTTAAAGCGGGACTGCTAACAGTTTGCTCGACTTCGCTTCGCTACACAATTTTAGCAAACGATTATCAGCCCCTTAAATGGGCGTTAAGCATTATGAGCAAATATCGAGATAAATTCGAATATCCGGAAAATCCAGCAAGTGCTGAAGACATTCAGGCTCTTGAGAAATGGTTAGGAACAGATCTTCCGAGTGAGTATAAGAAGTTCTTGCTTGAAACTAATGGGGCAGAAACTCCGATTGGCGTGCAAGAACCAGATGACTCAGTTGTGCTCTGGAGCGCTAAAGAGATATCCGAATTAACAGAAGCCTATTGCTACGAGCAATACTTGCCTGGGTTGGTTGCTATTGGTTCAGATGGTGGGGGAGAGTCAATTGTCTTCGATACCACACATAATATAAGTTCAGAAGACTGGCCAGTTTATAGGGTACCTTTCGGCGATTTAACGAAAGAGTCTATGGTATTGTTGGCGGAAAATTTCAATGAGTGGGTTTCCAGTGGTTATTCGCTCAAGTTCTAAAATGTTTAACAAGGCCAGTCAATCTGACCTCCGTAAACTGTCTTCTTTTTTGCAAAAAGACGTAAAAAAGCTTCCAACTCACTCCGGCAGTTGCTGGCGGCGTTATGTTTAAAGCGGTAGAAATTAGAAAGAGGGCATCAATATGTCAGGAGAGCGAATATCGGGTGATGGAGAACGAGAACGATGTCCTGTACATGGGCATACGAGAAGGCTATCTAGCAAAGAAATTAATGAGATTAAGCACGCTGTAGAAGTTGCTAACTCACAAGCTAAACGTAAGGGCGTTACACCTAAAGATCCTCAAATTGGTCTTTTCAGTTGTAAATGTAATTGCTTCTATGTGAAAGTTGAATAATGGTCAATCAATATGTTGATAGTATTATTAGAATTCGAACATAACAAATTGCTGCATCTGACATTTTTCCGTTCCTTCTTTTTTGTTTGATAACACAAAAGCTTCTACTCCAAAAATGCAGCTGAGCAAGGCGTTACACCATAGAAATTTCTATGCGAAATTCACCTGTTATAGCTGATGACCTAATACGCTTTTGTCCCAAAGCATGCTACCTATTTCTTTAAAAACAAACAGGTTTCGCCAATGCTAAACAGGTGAGCCTTGGTGATTTGCGAGACTACCTTCCGCCCCATGGCCGCTCTTTGGCGTCCATGCCATCGCGGCATTTGTGAATCCTTTCACATCAGATGGGGCGGTCGAGCATCCACGGATGGACTGGCTGCGAGTCGACGAGCAAATACCATGGCAAGCATGTGTGAGTGGATATCAGCAAACGCTAAACTCCCCACAACTAAAATTATTGGTCCCCAAACACTCGTCTTCAAGACATATCTGTCCAAAAGTGAATTACGTTCAGTTTCAAACCTGACTCATTGACTATTCATCGAACGACAAAGATAAAATATGTTTCGCCCATAAAAAAACATCGACCTAAGCCGATGTTTTATGTCTACTAAGATGATCGAACGTTAGCGGGTTAAGCCTCTTTGAACGTGCTCCAGATGGGCGCGTGATCTGAGGGTTTATCTATGCCGCGCAGATCGTAATCGACGTCGGATTCGACTAAACGTGCTGCCAGTGAAGGCGTTGCTAAAATCACATCAATTCGCAGGCCGCGGTTGTCATCGAACCCTTTGCTGCGGTAATCGAACCAAGAATAACGTTCGATGCGCTCTGGGTGTAATTGACGGAAAGTGTCGATTAAGCCCCAGTCTTGTAAGGTTTTTAACCACTCACGTTCTTCCGGTTGGAAGCTACATTTGCCGGTTTTCAACCAACGCTTACGATTGACTTCACCTATGCCTATGTCTAAATCGGTCGGCGAAATATTGATGTCACCTATGATGGCGATATCTTCATCGTTGCTGTGATTTGTCTGCAAGTAGTGCATTAAATCCTGATAAAACTTACGTTTAGCAGGATATTTTGTTGGGTGGTCTATGCTTTCGCCCTGGGGGAAATAGCCGTTGAACACAGTCAATGGACGACCATTCGCTTGGGTAAATGTGCCGATAATCATGCGGCGCTGGGCATCTTCATCATCGCTTGGAAAACCCTTTTGCAGTTTTTCTGGTGCGATTTTAGACAGCATGGCAACACCATAGTGAGCTTTACCGCCGTGGTAATGCACTTGATATCCCATAGCTTCGACTTCGGCTAATGGAAACGCCTCATCGTGCACTTTGGTTTCTTGCAGGCCGATAATGTCGGGCTGGTGGCTATCGATTAAGGCTTGCAATTGATGCAAGCGTGCCCGCAGACCATTGATGTTAAAGGACACTATTTTCATTAAGGCAGGACTCGTTTAAAGGGTTTAACCACAACACTTTGGTAAACGCCCGCTTCGATATAGGGATCGGCATCGGCCCAGTGTTTTGCTGCCACTAAGGATTCAAAATCTGCGACAACCAGTGAACCACTAAAGCCTGCATCACCAGGGTTTTCACTGTCGATGGCTGGGTGTGGGCCAGCGATCAGTAAACGACCTTCATCGGCGAGGGCTTGTAGGCGAGCTAAATGGGCTGGGCGTGCGGCTAAACGTTTTTCTAAACTATTCTCAAAATCTTGAGCTGAAATCATATACCACATTATTTGAGTTCCTTGCGTTGATCTTCGGGAAGGTGTTTATAAAGATAAAATACGGTCAGGACAGTATTAATTAAGGTTAAAGCGGTTAAACCAAACACTTTAAAATTGACCCAAGTTTCTAATGGCAAACTAAAGGCGACATAAATATTGACTAGGCCACAAGCGGCGAAAAAGATCACCCAATACCAAGTTACGCGAGCCCAAATTTTGTCGTCTACTTGCATTTCTTTGCCTAACATCGACTTTAATATCGATTTATTGAGCAATTGACTGACACCTAAGGCGATGGCAAACAAACTATAGATAATGGTCACTTTCCACTTGATAAAAGAATCATCGTGAAACACTAAAGTGAGTGTGCCAAACACTGTCACCATAGCAAAGGTGATTAAGTGCATCTTTTCAAGTTTCTTATATAGCGCATAGGTCACGATCAATTGAAGCGCGGTGGCTGCGATCAATGCGCCGCTGGCGATATAAATATCGAAAAATTTATAAACGGCAAAAAAGATGACGAGGGGCAGGAAATCAAGCAGTTGTTTCATAAATAATCATGTTAAAGAGACATGGGCTTGAGTGTAGCATGTGCAACATAAGGGCAAAAGCACCATGGGCCTAGGATTGCGATCTTGCCCATTAAATGGGTTTAATGGGCAAGTTAGACTTGTGCCTGTTTGGTTGCGTTTGTCTTAGCGTTAGGACGACTTAGTAGTGGGCAATCGTGGCATTGGCCGGTGTTGGCGAGTTGATACCTTAGGCAGCAAGTACGGCGAATGCATTGGATGTTCGTGCTGCCTTCTTTGGGTTCAACAATCAAATTGATGCTGTTATACAGTGGATTTTGGGTGCCATCAAAAAAGGTCGTTCTGCGAAACAGAGCTTGCTTAAGTTGCTGACTTTGTTGCTGAGATAATCCCAACTCTCCTAGATACCAGTGGATCAGATAGCCTAAGTGACTCCAATATAATTTAGCGGGCACGGGGCTCAAAGTGAGTAGGCGCTCAACACTCGGTTGCAGTAAGTTTAAGATAAAGCCTTGTAGGGCGAGTTCTCTATCAACTGGCGGCTTATATGAAGTTAATGACGAGTGTACCTCAATGTCTATCTTGTTACTTGGCTTAGTGTTTATTTGGGAAAGTGGTTCGATGCCGTGGTGTTTTTTAAAGGTCAAAGCGGTATTTGGCTGGCGCTTTGCGATGTTAAATTCAAATTTTGCCACTCGGCCACTGGCGTGTAGCTGCATAAACACGGACTGTGGCTGCCAGTGAATAGGCTCGAAATCGGCTTTTTTTGCGTTAAAAATCCACTCCATCACAGGCGGAACTAAAAGGCCAAAATACCATTGACCCCAAAGTGAATGCAGCGCTTTGCGAGTGTCTTTTCTACTGGCCGTAGCGCTTTTACTGACTAAGGCGCTTTTACTGGCGAAAGCGTGCGCTCGGCTGTTTGCAGCTGTTTTAGTCGCCTCGGTTTCAGCTTCAGTTACAGTTTCAGTTTCACTCTGAGTTTCTGCGCTAGGGTGTGCGATGGCAAAACGTGCAATGAGTTTTTGATAAGTATCGGCGCAGCTCCATTCATCAAAACTGAACCCAGTAGGGGACTGCGTTGCGCGAAGGTGCTCGCCATAGAAGGGTGCCCGTTGATGTAACAGCTGATTGAGTGACAAAATAGTTTGATTCAACGCGTTGTGGCTTGGCGCTGTATCGCACAATGTTTGCAGTCTGGTGTCTCTCCGTTGGCTTGCCATAGTGACTCCTTAATGGCTGTGATTGATTGCCGCGGTTATCGATAAGTCCATGTAAATGATTACCTTGTGAGCCCAAGATTTGGGCTCACAAGGTTTTTCGAACGATCTCAATATAAATCTGACTTAGAAGCGATAGTCTAAGGTTAAGCTGGCACTTCGCGGCGTACCGTATTGGAATTGGCTGTATTGACCGACTTGGCTGTAGTAGCTTTTATCTAAGGCGTTGTGCAGGTTTGCGCTGAGCTTAAGTTGCTCGGTGAAGGCGTAACTCGCCATTAGACTCGCTAGCGCGTAAGAGCCTTGCTCGACTTCGACTTTGCCAAGTGGCGAATTAACTGTTTGGTAGACGCGGCTCTGCCAGTTAACCCCCGCACCTATTTGCAATTTATGCCAATCACCGCCAAAGGTATAAGTGGTGAAGAGTTTTAATTGCTGGCGTGGTGAAGTGGTACTGACACGTTTGCCTTCAGGATCTTCGCTAGTGAACTGGGTGTAACCTAAGTAAAGATTCCAGTCATCAGTGATTTTACCCGTCGATTCAAATTCGAATCCCTGTGTTTTTGTACCGTTTACGCCTTCATACACTTGCGTTGTTGTTCCTGGGATCACATCGCCAGTGCTGACTCCGACATTGTCTTGCCTGATCTCAAACACCGACAGCGACATATCTAAAGCCTCATCGAACAGGCTCGCCTTAATCCCGCCTTCGTAGTTTTTCCCTTTGACTGGATCTAGGTAGCTTTTATCGATTCTTTGCTTAGTTTGCGGTGCAAAAATATCCGTATAACTGGCATAGAGCGAATATTGCTCGGTCAGGGCGTAGGTGAGGCCGAAGTAAGTGGTGAGTTCGTTGCTGATGTTGAAATCGTAACGGCTGCCAAAATTATCTTGGTCGGTTTCCCACTCATTGAGGCGTAATCCGACGAGGACAGCTAACGCGTCGCTGAGATTAAGCTGAGTCGCCACATAGGCTGCACTCTGTTTGGTTTCGCCAAATGAACCCGTGGTATAGGTTTCCTTCCATTGAGGTTTTGGATATTGGAAGTTCGGATCGCGAAAATCCCCCAAAGGCGGTACTGCCGCAGTGGGATAATAGTAGGGATTGGCGAACTCTTGGCGTTGGCCATTCCAGCCAAACATCAATTGATGTTCCTGACCAAAGAGTTGGTATTGTCCTTCGGCGCGCAAATCCACATTGTGTTGGGTGCGACTGCCGTCGACATAGGCGATAGAGCCTGCAGTGGCGCCGATATTGGTTACAGGATCAGGATATCCCGTGGCCCATAGTACATCGAACTCCAATGAGTTATCGCCGTAGGTGTAAGTCCCTTTTAGGTTCCAACCGTTATCTAATCTGTGTTCGAGACTCGCAAAGGTGTTGAGTCCTTGGGTATGCGCCGAGCCCCAATCGGGCGCCGTTGAAGTGGCACGATCATAATTAGTGCGACTGCCATCACTGTAAAATAGCGGTAAACCGCCCGACATAGTGCCGCTCGGCGTAGCATCTTGGTAATCGACACCAAGGGTGAATAAGGTGCTATCGCCAATATCGGTTTCGACTATGCCGTATAGCGTTGTGCGCTGCTGCTCGTACCTGTCTTGGAATGAATCTTTATCCTGATAGGCGGCCACCACGCGACCGCGCACAGAACCCGAATCATTTAAGCCGCTGGAAACATCGACCATACCGCGCACATTATTCCATGAGCCCACACTTAACGAGGTGTTGCCCATAAACTCTTGAGTCGGGCGTTTACGGATAAGGTTAATGGCCGCCGAGGGATTACCGGCTCCCGTCATGAGGCCAGTCGCGCCGCGTACCACTTCTACTCGCTCGTAGATGGCGGTGTCGATCAGATTATCCCCATAGTTGAAGCGGGTGTCGTAGGTGGTGGGCACACCATCGTACAAAATGCTGGTCACGGCAATGCCGCGGGCACTAATACTGTATCTGTCGTTATCCATTGGGCGGGCATTGATCCCCGCAACGCTGGTCATGGCATCAATGACACTATTAAGCTGTTGATCGTTCATCATTTGGCGGGTGATAGACGTGACCGATTGCGGCGTTTCTAGATAGGATAAATCGAGCCCAGTTGCCGTGTTCATCGCTTGGGTTTTATAACGGTTGTCGTGTAAGTCCTTAGCGCCAATGACATTGATGACTTCAATTTCTTTCTGGTGCTTTTTAGTCTTACTATCCGCATCGACAGTGTCAGCTGTGGCATGGGGAACCGTAGCTAACATGGCTGAGCACAGCAATAGCTTCGGGTTAACGAGGGCTTGCCGACAGACGAGTGCGATGCTGGAGAGAGGAAAAGTCTTCATAATGTTGATCTTTAATTCCGTTTAGGTTGGGGGTTAAACAAGCTGGGCCAACATTGGCCCATGCTAAAGTTTCGGGGTTATCCACTTTGTGGTGTGTTAACGTTTCCTTTGCTCAGCGCTGCTAAGCATAGGGCGCTTAAAGGCATGGCTTTGTCTAAAGGCCGCCAAGGGATTGTCGATGCCGCCGGCGAAACGCAGGTTTTTCTCCCTGTCGGCGAGGTCTATCATTTGCTGGTTATTATTCAATTGGATACGATTGAGGCACGTGCGTACAAAGCTGTCCTTAAACAGATCGTATTGGGCAAACTTGTCGGCCAAATGTGGATGCTGGGCTTGGTAATCACGTACATTGTCCGCCACTAACTCCCAGAATTGGCTTTCACTGACACTGGTTTGCTCATCGAGCAGCGGTGCTAAGTAGCGGAAAATACAGTCAAAAATATCCAGTAAGATGTAGTTAAGCTTCATCTCTTCTTCAATGCTTACTGCAAGGCGTTTTACATCATCAGGTAGCGGCTTCGCGCCATTGAGTACCGCGACTTCTTCACCTATGTCTTTCATTAAAATCTTGACTGGCACGTATTCATCGAGCACTAAGATCAGGTTTTCCCCGTGCGGCATAAAGACCAGATCGTAGGCAAAAAAGGCATGTAACAGCGGCGATAAATACAGGTTTAAGTAGCGACTGACCCAATCCTTTGCTGGTAAGCCTGAGGCGGCTATCAAGGCTGCAATAAGGGCCTTATCTTCATGATCCGTATGCAGTAGCGCAGCCATGGTCATCAGATTTTGTTTAGGCTCAATGTGTGGCAGTGGGCTTTCGCGCCACAGGGCAGAGAGCATTTTTTTGTAGGCGCTATCTTGGGTGAGCGCCTGCTCGTAATAATGGTGGTGGTAACCTATGGCGGCAATTTCCTTAAGGATCACAAAGCCTTGTTGGGCAAAGTAAGGATCGTTTTCAACCAAGTTTGCAACCCACGCATTAATTTGCGGTGTGCAGCTCATGTAAAGAGGCGATAGACCACGCATAAAGCCCATATTTAGGATAGACAGCGCGGTTTTGACATAGCACTTTTGCGGTGATGCAAGATTGAAAAAAGTGCGTATCGATTGCTGCACTTGATATTGCTCATTGCCTTCACCAAGATAAACTAGATCGCCACGGGCTATATCGCCGGCAAAGACGCGGGCGATTTTTTCACGCCACTGCCAAGGGTGCACAGGCATAAAGTAGAAGTCCTGTGGATCATGCTGCTGGGTTTTAAGACGTTGTTGGAAGTCAGTGAACTGCTGGCCAAGCTCTTCCTTTAGTAATGCGTTGTGACTCAAGTTTTCGAGGGCGGCAAACGTGGTTTTGTTTTTGCGGACTCCAAGCCAGACTAACTGCATCGGCATCGCGCTTTCAGGGGCAAATTGACGGTAATCCTGCATATCAAAACCAATCCGGCCATTATTGGCAATAAACACCGGATGGCCTTCTGTCATACCCGCTTCTATGCTCTGATAATCAGCTCGCGCCAGGGTGGCGGCGGGGATCGCCTGATGCGCTAACTTGTACGCCTTGCTGTAAAGGGTGCTGGTGATTTCTTCTAAATAGGTTGGTAGTAAGGTTTCGCTGATCCCTAAGTCATTTTTAAGGGAAATGATCAGCGACATCGCATCAAGGATTTGCTCTTGTCCTGCAAGTGAAACGCGGATGGAATCAGCATCGATAGCAAGATGATCGAGCTGATAGTGCCGCGCACTAAAATAATAAGTGCTGTCTTTGAGCCGCAGTTCATAGTGATTGAGCCCCGCTTTTTGCCCGTACAGGGTCGGCGTAATGAGCTTCTCGTGGGTGAATTCGCAGAGGATTTTCTTCACTAAATGACGATTAGCCGCTTGCCAATAGGCGGGAGTCAAATGTTCTGGCATAGAAGTTGATGTTGTCGATAGCGCCGAGCTTTGTTGAGCATGTACTGCTTGAGCATGATGATCTTGCGTTGGCAATGGTTTCATTAATAAGGCTTTTGTGGGTAAGTTCATCTAATTCACCTGAAGAGTCGATAATGTCATGGGAGAGATTGCAGATGCCGCGTGCGAGCTTGGCTTTGCTAGGGTTGGGCTTGCTAAGTATTGTTCTGCTAAGTATTGTTCTGCTAAGTTTGGCAGAGCAGGCATTGACTGATCTGAGCTTGGCAGGGCTGAGGTTGTTTGGGCTAGACTCGTCAAAGAGGGCGTGCTCGATGGTCGAAGGCGCTGGGCCGCAGTGCAAAATCCGAGGAAAGCCGTTTTAGTGCTTAATTGAATCGCTTTTTCATAGCGAATGCCTATCAGGCTATTTAAGCGATGAATTTTGCTATTGAGTTGATCGGGTTCAACCACCAGGCGATTAAAGGCCAGTTTTTCAAGCACGAGCTGCGCTATCGCATCCATCACCTTCAAGGATAAGCCGCTGACGGGTTTACCATCTGGCGGCGCGATAATGAGATGCATACCACAATCACCCGGCGCAACACGATAGTGCTGACCGACTTCATCGTGGACGGGATCGTAGAGTTCCACCATAAATAGCGCTTTGGCCTGCCATTCACCTATCAAGACAAACTTGTGTTCTGTTGTTGCTAACAGATTTTTTATGGCATCAAGGTTCAAGCCCTGCATACCCCAAAACTTGGCGTAATCTTGGTTAAACCAAGACTGTAGTGTTGGAATGTCTTGTGTAAGGTCTAACGCTCTGAACTGAAAACCATTAATGCTCGAAATAGCGGATAGTTGCGTTAAACAATGGTTACTAAATTGGCTTGCCATTATTATGCCTCCTGGTTCGGCGCCATTAAAACCGGCATATTGGTTCCCGCGCCTGAACTCACGGTTGAACTTGCGCCAGAACTTGGAATCTTGGTTGGAGGGATAGTTTGTGGCGCATCAACTTGAGTTTTTCTGTGTGGCGCCTTAGGAAAATGTCTTGGATTAAGATCCAACGTGTTAATTGCATTGGCGCCGCAGGGCTGATGACTGGCAAGTTTGGCTGGATCGAAGGTTTGAAACGCGATATGTTCCTCAATGTGGTAGGGCGCATAACCGAGCACAGCTTTTAAGATGGTGCCGTTGCGATAACAGCCCATACCCAGATCTGGAGAGCTTATCCCATGGGTATGCAAACCGACATTCTGGACAAAAATATCCCCTCGAATATCTATGCTGTAATCACGCTGCACGCTAAGTTGTCCGGCGTCATCGAATTCGACTTGTTGTTTAATACCACTGATAAACTCGGGTAAACGATAGTGGTAACCTGTGCCTAAAATGACGGCGCCCGTTTCTTGCTCAAAGGTGTGATTTTTTTCATTGTGGTGGAAATGCAACTTGAGCATATTGGCTTGGGGCTCGATATGAGTCAGCGCCGCATTCGTCATCAGTCGGCATTGAAAATCGGCCAATAGGCGCTTTTGATATAACAAATCGTAAATGTCGTTTATCAGCTCAGAATTTATTCCTTTGTAGAGTTGTTTCTGGCTGGCGATCAGTGAGCATCTTTGATTAGGGGTCAACTCGTGGAAGTAATCGACATAATCTGGCGAGGTCATCTCTAAAGTAAGCTTGGTATATTCCAAGGGATAAAAACGCGCTGATCGTGTCATCCAATTGAGTTGATAACCATAGGTATCAATATCTTGCAGTAGATCGTAAAACACTTCCGCCGCACTCTGGCCACTACCAATTACTGTGATGGCACTCTGACTCTGCAGGTAGGTTTTTTGCTGCATATAACTGGCGGTATGCATGACCCGTGCATCTTGGATTGGGCAATCCTTTGGTAGATAAGGTTCAGTGCCAGTGCCTAGCACTAGCTTTCGGCATTGATAGGTATGGGTTTTACCACTGCGCCTATCAAAACCTGTAACTCGATAAATACTTTCACCTGCGTTGTAATCCACTTGAGTGACCTTAAAACCAAATTTAAGGTTGCTGAGTTGTTGGCTCACCCATTGGCAATACAAGTTGTATTCGTGGCGAGGTAAAAAGAAATTCTCACGAATATAAAAGGGATAAAGTCTGCCCGTTTGCTTGGCAAAATTAAGGTAACTGTAGCGGCTGGTGGGATCGGCCATAGTCACCAGATCCGACATAAAGGGTGTTTGCAATCTTGAGGATTTGAGTAGCATGCCTGGATGCCAGTCAAAACTGGTTTTAGCATCTAAAAATAAGCAGTTAAAGCCGTCAATAGGTTCTGATAAGGCGGCGAGGCCAAGATTGAATGGGCCAATGCCTATGCCAAGTAGATCAAAGATTTCGCGATCCATTTCTCTTTGCTGTGTACTCACTTACGCCTCCTTGGCAACATGCTGCTGCGTGTTGCCGATCCAGTAATCAGTTACCTAAGGACGCAAACCAAAGTGAATGCGGTTATCAAAATAGACTGTTTGGCTATTTATCTTGCGTTGATCAACTCACTATTTTTAGCTCAGTCCTTAGGCCATTTCCTGCTGTCTCTGTCCCGACAACGGTAGGTAAATTAGCATGTGAAAATATTCAAATGCAAACCATTCTCATTTGTGTGGGGCTGTAGGTTAATACTTTTAACTGATAAATAAGGGGGGCAGATACGGTTAATGGTACAAATAAGTAAATGATAAAGGAGTGATAATTAGGCAGCGTTTTGGGGATGTATCATTTAGGATTTTACGAGCTCTATTTTTATAAAATATATAAATACAGTGGGTTACATTCATGCTTGAGTTGGTTCGAGAGCAGAGGAAAATTGATTTAGGTGGGAGTCATGTCATCCTTATACAATAAACATAGGTGCCGCTAAACGGTCAGTGTAAATCCATTGTAAAGCGTGGACAGGGGGCTCAATGAGCGCTTTGATTTAATACGATTGGTATGATGTAGGTCGTACTGTTTTAGTTTAAGTGAATATGGGCAGGGTAACAGATCGAGCAATTATCGATGTAATTTTTAGTCGCTGTACGCATAAGAGAAGGAGTTCAAGATAAAGCCGTCCTAAAACGGCTTTGAAATAAAATAGTTAAATCGGAAGATTAAGTCGTAAAACTAGCGTAAATCGACAAAATGAGCTGTGATTTTACGCACCAAAGGTAACACCATCAGCAGTGTCGGAAAGGCGACAACCCATGAGATCAGCCAAGCGCCGAGCCAGAGTTCGAGAAATTGCGGTGAAGCGCCAACGCCATTGAAAGTGCTGATCCCAGAAACGATACAACTCATGAGAATAGAGAGAAAAAATGGCATCACCACAGTGGCATACTTGGCCGGTAATTTGGGTGTTCCCAAAAAAGTACGAGGTTTGTTATCGGGTAAAGATTTAGAAATGGTCATCGGATCCTCTAATGGATATGTATCAGGCGAATGATTTGTTACAGGCTAGCACTATACCTTTTTTTATCGACTCAATTCATCCAATTTGTTACCCAAAGCTCGCCTGTTACATTGACCCAATGGCCTAGCGAAATAGGGGATTTCCCAAGTTCATTATCAAAGGGGAGCGGTAGGTTTGATTGCAACAGGTAAATTGTATCTTCGGGTGTTTGGCTGATGTCGATGATTTGTCCTGAAGCTTCAAAGTGACAGTTATGCAGCGGAAACTTCAGATGCTGGTGTGGCGTTTGTTTAATCATATCAGCTTGAAGACTTGCACTTGCTAATCGGCCAAGCAATTCAACTGTGACCCATTGGTTAACCGGAAAGCGAATTTCGGCCTGCTGATCGCTACCTTGGTAGTAAAACCAAATTGGTGCACCATTATCGCATTTACCTGCAACTTCACCTTCAAAACCACAGCCCCAAGGCGTTAATTCGAGAATATAGATCCGATACTGCATAAAAAGTCCGTTTTTCTTCGATAGGGCATTCTATCGAGGAACTGTGACTAAATAAATACGCTGTCAGTGTAGTACTGCGTGAGTGTCAGTATTGCCTTGATAGATTGTGTTTGAGGGAGATAAAGGCTGAGTAAACATAGAGCTTGGTAAATATAAACAAAATAAGCGAGGCGACGAGTCTACCTCACTTATTTTATTTGTAATTGAATTCTTGATTTATATTGGATTATTTAAATCAAGACTCGCTTAGGTTGCAGCCTTCATTGTGCGAGTAAATTCCCCAAGCGTTGCAAGTAGCTTAACTTCATCGTGCTGGTGGGTTTCGATGATTTTTACTACGGCAGAGCCAGAAATCGCCCCCGCAGCGCCCGCTTTGATGGCGGCGCTTACCTGTGAAGGCTCGGCAATACCAAAACCGAGGAGCGGTGGCGGGGCGTTAAAGGCTTTTAATTTAGATAAAATTTCCTCTACCGGCACGCCAGCTTTCGTGTCTGTGCCTGTGACTCCTGCGCGGGATAAGAGATAGGTGTAACCTTCACCACTTTTACTCACTTGCTCCAGGGTTTCACTGTCAGCATTGGGCGGTGCGATAAAAATCGGCGCAATACCATGTGCTTTAGCGGCTTCGCTAAAGGGCGCTGATTCTTCCACTGGCACATCGGCGATAAGTACTGAATCCACACCCGCTTGTTGCGCTTTGGCGTAAAACGCATCTATGCCATTAGCAAACACCAAGTTCGCATACAGCAGCAAACCGATTGGAAGTTCAGGATATTTTGCACGCACTTGCGCCAGTAATTCAAAACACGCCGTTGGAGTCGTGCCTGCGGCTAAAGAACGCAGGTTAGCCCCTTGGATCACAGGGCCATCGGCCAAGGGATCGGAAAACGGAAAACCCAGTTCTAAGGCATCGGCACCGTTTTGTACTAAGGTATCGATAATTTTTAGCGATAACTCAGGGCTAGGATCGCCAAGGGTGACGAAGGGGACAAAAGCGCCACGACCTTCAGTTTTGAGTTTGGCAAAGGTGGCTTGGTAACGGCCAGTGTTGGTAGACGTGTCACTCATGTTTATTATTCCTCTTTACCATTCAAAATGTCAGAAACGGTGAAAATATCTTTGTCGCCACGACCGGAAAGATTGACCACTAAAATGGTTTCCTTGGTGCACTCGCGCGCCATTTTCACGGCATAGGCGATAGCATGCGCCGATTCTAATGCGGGGATAATCCCTTCACAGCGCGCCAGTTGTTGGAAGGCTTCTAAGGCTTCATCATCGGTAGCCGATTCATAACGGGCGCGGCCTGTGGCATTAAGATGCGCGTGCTGCGGGCCAACGGAGGGGAAGTCCAATCCGGCTGAAATCGAGTAAGATTCTTCGATTTGCCCTTCGCTGTCTTGCATCAAAGGCGCTTTCATGCCGAAGAAAATACCAGTCTTACCGTGTTTAAGCGGCGCGCCGTGCATTGGCGTATCTATGCCTTTACCCGCAGGTTCGACGCCAATCAGTTCGACACTTGGCTCGTCGATAAAGTCAGCAAACATACCGATAGCGTTGGAACCGCCGCCAACACAAGCGATAACGGCATCGGGCAGGCGACCTTCACGTTCCAGCATTTGTTTCTTGGTTTCTTCGCCAATAATGCGTTGGAATTCACGCACTATGGTTGGGAACGGATGTGGCCCCGCAGCGGTGCCCAGAAGATAGTGGGCCTTTTCGTAGCTGCCAGACCAGTCTCGCATCGCCTCGTTACAGGCATCTTTTAGGGTGGCAGAACCTGAGGTGACAGGGATCACTTCCGCACCCATCAAACGCATTCTAAATACGTTAGGTGATTGGCGCGCAACGTCTTTGGCACCCATATAGACTTTACATTTTAAGCCTAACAGCGCGCAGGCAAGGGCGGTGGCAACGCCGTGTTGTCCTGCGCCGGTTTCAGCAATAATTTCTTTTTTTCCCATGCGCTTAGCCAGCAGGGCTTGGCCTAACACTTGGTTGGTTTTATGGGCGCCGCCGTGGAGTAAATCTTCCCGTTTAAGGTAGATTTTCACCATAGGATTTGGGCTTAAATTGCGAGTTAAGGTGAGTGCTGTTGGGCGACCCGCGTAGTTTTTCAATAAATCGGTAAACTCGGCTTTAAAGTCGTCATCTTCCTGTGCTTCCACAAAGGCAGTTTCTAATTGCTTAAGGGCTGGCACTAAAATCTGTGGCACATACATGCCGCCGTATTCGCCGAAATAAGGGTTAAGCTTTAACTTTGACATACCTTTTTCCTTATCTTATCAATCAGTTTGTCAGTGGCTTCGATTGTGCTAACAGCGTCTTGGTGTTAACCGCGTAATAGTGTTAACTGAGCCGTTATCTATTTGGCCACTGGCATTAATAGGTTCATATTGTTTGTCGAGCACCAACTGCATCTAGGGCTTCTTGCTTAGCGCGATAGGCTAGAGACGTAAATGGGCAAAAGCCGTTTGGATCAGTTGCGCCGATTTAATTCCTGCTGCGGTTTCTAGGCCAGAATTAAAATCTAAACCGTAAAATCCTTGGGCATTGGCACTGGCCGCATTGTCGGCGTTGAGTCCGCCCGCCAACATGGCATAGGCCTTTTGTGGGCAGAGGGATTTCACATCAATGCTTTGCCAATTGAAGGCTTGGCCCGAGCCGCCAAATTGGTCTGCCGTTTTACTATCAAAGAGATATCGCGATGCTCCCTGAGGTATGTTACCAAGCTCACCCGTTTGCGCATCGACGCTGACGGCTTTCCAAATTTGAGTTGTGAGTCCCGCTTGCTCAAGTCGCTCTGCGAGTTGTGCGATTTCAAGTTCAGTTTCAGTGCCATGCAGCTGTACGGCAGATAACTGCAAACAGGCTGCGGTATCCGTAATGGTGCTTGGCGCGGCATTAACAAACACGCCGACGAATTCAATGGCGGGAGCCGCGGATGCGCGATATTCCCTGAGCAATTGTTCAGCGGCGTTAAGGGTTAACGCGCGCGGGGATTTTTCGGCAAAAATCAGCCCGGCATAGACGGCGCCTGCTGTTGCTGCGGCGCGAATATCTTCCATGCGGGTGAGGCCGCAGACTTTATTGTGACCGAAGATCAATTTACGGCAGGCTAAGTCGATATCAGCCTCAGCCATAATTGAGCTGCCGACGAGGAAACCATCAACCAGTGGACTCAGGCGGCGTACTTGCTGATTGTTGTAGATGCCTGATTCGCTGATCACCACGCGGTCGCTGCCAATATGTGGCGCCAGCGTTTCTGTGGTGGCGAGATCGGTACTCAAATCCCTTAAGTTACGGTTATTGATCCCGATAATCGGCGCATCTAATGCGATGGCGCGTTTAAGTTCTTCTTCGTTACTGACTTCGGTCAGCACATCGAGTTGATACTTAGCGGCTTCTTTCGCTAGGCGGTGATATTGCGCATCATCGAGTACGGATAGCATTAACAGAATGGCATCGGCGCCTTGGTGGGCGGCGAGTTTAATTTGGTATTCATCGACAAAAAAATCTTTGCACAGAATAGGTTGGTTCACCCGAGCGCGCACCTTAGGGATATAGTCCATATCACCTTGGAAAAACTGCTCGTCGGTTAATACCGAAATGCCCGCCGCATATTTTCCGTAAATATCGGCAATGGCTTCTACATCAAACACATCGCGGATAAGCCCTTTGGACGGGCTGGCTTTTTTACATTCTAAAATGTAACCCGCCTTGGGCGCCTTGAGTGCGGCAAATAAACTGCGGTCAGAGATTTTTGGCGACAGACTGGCCTCGGGGAAACGCAGCTTCAGGGCGGCAATATGGGCCGCTTTGGTGTCGACTATACGGGTTAACACATTACTTTTTGGCATAGGGTTTGTTTCTGCCTGTGGCTGAGTTCTCATATCTTGGCTATTTGTTATCAGTTCTTGAGTCATTGCCACTTATTCCTTTGTTTCACTGCTGACTTTAGCTAATTGGCTTAACAATTCAAAGGCTTTACCGCTTTGTATGGTACTGAGCGCAAGTAAGGTTCCTGTTTTCACTGAATCAGCAATCCCACACACATATAAAGCACAACCCGCATTGATGGCGACCGCATTGGCATGCGCATCTGTGCCACAACCTTTCAAAATTGCCTCGGTGATCAAGGCATTCTGCGCGGGTTCGCCGCCTTCTAAGTCACTGATTTGTGCTAAAGGCACACCTAAATCGGCGGGCGTGAGTTGATACTCTATGATGTCGCCGTCTTTTAATTCGGCCACTTGGGTGTTGCCGTGCAGCGCGACTTCATCTAAACCACTGCCGTGCACTACCATAGCGCGTTTTGTGCCAAGCGCCTTTAATACTTTCGCTATCGGTAAGACTAACTCAGGGCTATAAACGCCAAGTAACATAAATTCGGGGCGGGCAGGATTGATAAGTGGCCCTAACACATTGAATAAAGTGCGCGTTTTCAGTGCTTGCCTGACCGGCCCCGCATGCTTTACTCCGCCGTGGTAGTGGGGCGCAAATAAAAAGCACAGGTTCAATGCGTCGAGGCAACGACTGGCGGTGTCTGGTGACATGGTTAAGTCAATGCCAAACTGCGCCAAAAGATCCGATGAACCCGATTTACTCGACACGCTACGATTGCCGTGTTTGGCGACCTTGGCGCCCGCCGCCGCGGCAACAAAGGCCGCAGTGGTGGAAATATTAATGGTATTAAAGCCATCGCCACCCGTGCCAACTATGTCAACGATGCCATTGCTAAGGTTATCGCCATTCGAGTAGGGAAACGTCTTGGCGGCGGCGCGCATCGCATCGGCGGCGCCGCTGATTTCATCAATGGTTTCGCCGCGCATCTTGAGCGCGACTAACATGCCAGCCATAGTGGCTTCACTCATTTCACCGCGAATTAACGCGCTAAAAATCTCAAAGGTGTGCTCGCGACTTAAACTCTTACCTTGGTATAAAAGGTCGAGTAAAGGCTGAATATTGTTTGTACTCATGCATTTACTCCTGCTGTCATGTCTTGGGTCAGAAATGCCAAGGTTTGAATGAGCAGTGTGCTGCCCAGCGTCGTCAGAATTGATTCTGGGTGGAACTGAAACCCAACGGCTCTGTGCTGCGGGTGCAGAATTGCCATAGGCATATCTTCAGTGGTTGCGATCACTTGCAGGCAATCCGGCACTTGAGTGGCGACGAGACTGTGATAACGGGCAACGGGCAGGGGAGAAGGCAAACCGGCAAATACGCCAGTACCGTCATGGAAAGTCGGACTTGCCTTGCCGTGCACCACAAAAGGTGCGCGTGCCACTGTGCCGCCGTAATATTCCACCATGGCTTGATGCCCAAGGCAGATACCCAGCATAGGCACCTTACCCGCAACTTTGGCGATAAGTGCCATCATAGAACCCGCCTCATGGGGTGCGCCAGGACCAGGTGATAACACGAGGGCTGCGGGTACTTGTTCGTTAAGCAGTTTTTCAGCAATAAAATCGGCGGCAACATCGTTGCGGTAAATCACCACTTCACAGCCAAGGCTGCGAAATTGATCCACTAGGTTGTAGGTAAAGGAGTCAAAGTTATCGAGTAGATAGAGTTTCATGTTTGGCTCCTATTTATATTGCACTGAAGAGGATTGAGCTGACGATTCATTTACTGGCGATTCATTGACTAGCAGTCCAGCGCCCATCTTGATGGCTGAAATCACAGCTTGGGCTTTTTGACGGGTTTCATCTGCCTCGCTTTGGGGATCCGAATCAAATACCACGCCAGCGCCCGCTTGAATAAAGGCGGTGCCATTTTTAACAAAGGCGGAGCGGATAACGATGCAAGTGTCCATGTCACCAAGGGCATTAAGGTAACCCACGGCGCCGCCATAACTGCCGCGGCGGGCTTTTTCTGCTTGGCGTACCAGTTGTGATGCACGTACTTTTGGCGCACCGACTAATGTCCCCATATTCATACAGGCCTGATAAGCATGCAGCGCATCTAAATCTTGGCGCAGTTGACCCGTTACGCGGCTGACGAGGTGCATCACGTGGGAATAACGGTCAACTTTTAATAGTTCGGCGACTTTGCGGCTGCCGCTTTGGCTGATGCGTGCGATATCGTTGCGCGCTAAATCGACCAGCATTAAGTGTTCCGACAGTTCTTTTTTATCTAAACGCAGTTCAAGTTCAATACGGCTGTCTAAGTCAAAATCAATCTCGCCCGTGGCGGTTTTACCGCGTTTACGGGTGCCAGCAATCGGGTAAACTTCCACTTGATTACTGCTGGCATCAAATTTGAGCGCACTTTCTGGTGAGGCACCAAAAAGCGTGAAATCTTGGCCTCTGAAATAAAACATGTAAGGGCTAGGGTTCGTCAGGCGCAGGGCACGATAAGCCCCTAAAGTATTCGGGCAAGGCAAACTAAAGCTACGGGATGGCACCACTTGGAAAATATCGCCCGCAATAATGTGTTCTTTCAAATCGATAATGGTTTGTTTGAACACCTCATCGGAAATATTGACTTGCTCAGTTGCGTCAATGGCGACCAGTGTCGGTATATCGGCAGGTGAATTACCCAGAGTTTTACATTGTGTGCTTAAACGCTGTACTCGCTCGCTTAGCGCTGCGGTAATGGTGGCATACTGGTCGGAATCGCCACTAAAATTATGGGTAATGATGTCAGCTTGTTTCAGTTTATGGTCAATAAGGATTAAGGTTTCAGCGAGGTAAAATAAGTAGTCTGGGCAATCGTTATCGCGGTTCGGTACGGCAGGCAGTGGTTCGACAGTATCAATCAAGTCGTAGGCCAGCACGCCACCTAAAAACAGATCCTCAAAGGCGGGCTTGGTCTGGCTGTCAGTATGGGCGCCACAATCAATCTGCTGGATAAACATCCGCAGGCCATCGAGTGGCGAGGTCGATTTTAAGCGTGCATCTTCATCCTGCAGCTGAGTGTCTTTTTGCAGCGTGACCACTAAGGTCAAGTTATCTCTGGCGACATTAACAGCAGTACTAAAAAATAGCGCGATGGGAGTAAGTAAGCTCGCGCCATTGTCGGTCAGTGCGGTGAAGGTCAGCTGATAACCGTCACAGCGGATCATCATGGCGGCATGGGTCATTACCATGCTTTTTAAGTGATCTTTACTGTCGATTTCGGCCGATTCGAGCAACATAGTATGGGGCGCATCTTGGGTTATATGCTGATATAAGCGTAGTGGATCGCTGTGGTAGGTTAATGCCGCCTTGAGTGTGCTTGAGCGTGCGAATGTCTGTTTGGGCATGTTCATATTCCAGCTACCTTATAAAATGTCTTTAACATCATGAGTTATCTCGCTTTCTTAATTTTTTACCCGAGTCTGCCGACATTTTTCGCACCTAACAAAAAAGCCCGCATTTCTGCGGGCTTCTTGTTGATTCTGGTCACTTTCAAATGAGCACAGAGCTTCACACCACCCGCTATGTTGGGAAGTGCCACCACCAAATGATGTTTAATGAAGCGTTAATGTGTGTCATTCAAAAGGGTCTCGCTAATTCAGTAATTGGTGTATAGAAAACCTTAGCTGGAGCTGAATGTCAATTGAATATTTTTCACTTCCTGCGATTTATTCGCTGCAATGATGCATAAAATTGATGTTACTCAGCCACAAAATACGAGATAGCAGCGCATTTGTTAACAAGTTCGCGTACAATAGCGCCATGAATACTCAAAGCATATTGGCTGATCTACATAGCCACACGACCGCGTCCGATGGTCAGTTAACGCCGTCTGAATTGGTGGCAAGAGCCCTTGAAAAGGGTGTGCAGTTATTTGCCATTACCGATCACGACACAGTGGCTGGTTTACCTGAAGCCCGTGCCTTTAATCAGGCTCAATCTACTCCATTGAAATTGATTTCTGGCGTGGAAATCTCTACTCGCTGGAACAGTTACGATATCCACATAGTGGCGCTTAACTTCGATGCTGATAATCCAGCGTTATTAGCATTTTTAGAAAACCAGCGTGAATTACGTGAATTACGGGCTCAAGAAATTGGTCATAGATTAGCTAAAGCCGGCATTGAAGGTGCCTACGAAGGTGCTAAGGCGTTGGCGGGTGATGCGGCATTGAGCCGTGGACATTACGCTCGCTGGATGGCTGAAAATGGTCATGCTGTGGATATGCCCAGCGTCTTTAAACGCTACCTTGCCCGCGGTAAAACTGGTTATGTGCCTAATAATTGGGGTGATATGGCCAGTGCCATTGATATCATCCATAACGCAGGTGGATTAGCCGTGTTGGCGCATCCCAGTGGTTATAAGTTATCAGCTAAGTGGCTTAAGCGCTTAGTGCGTGAATTTAAAGAAGCCGGTGGAGATGCCATGGAAGTGGTGCTTGGCCAGCAAACATTAGACGACAGGGCCAATCTTGTGGCGCTGAGTGTCCAAAACCAGTTGCTTGCATCGATAGGGAGTGATTTTCACTTTCCGAGCAATTGGATAGAATTAGGTAAAAATCTGTATCAGCCCCAAGGTATTGATTGGGTCTGGCAATCGGAATCTTGGATGGAACGACCATGAGTCAGTTTTTTTATGTACATGAAGTAAATCCGCAAACGCGGCTTATTAGTCAGGCGGTTGCCGTATTGAAAAGCGGCGGTGTGATTGTTTATCCCACCGATTCGGGCTATGCCTTAGGCTGCCTGATTGGTGAGAAAGACGCGATGACGCGGATGGCGAGAATTCGTCAAATTGAGAACGATCATAACTTTTCCTTGATGTGCCGCGATTTATCCGAGCTTGCGACTTACGCTAAAGTGGATAATCAGGCGTATCGCATCCTAAAAAGTTGCACGCCTGGGCCTTATACGTTCATTTTCAAAGCGACTAAAGAAGTACCGCGTCGCTTACAAAATGACAAGAAAAAGACCATAGGTATTCGTGTGCCCGACAATGTGATCGCACTGGCGTTGCTTGAAGCCTTAGATGCGCCGCTGATGTCGACTAGTTTAGTGATGCCGAATGCAGAATTTGCCGAGTCTGATCCTGAACAAATTCGTGATTTGCTCGAGCATCAAGTGGATGTGATTATCCACGGTGGTTATTTAGGCGAAAAACCAACGACTGTGATTGATATGTCTGAAGATGGCGCCGAGATTTTACGTGAAGGCGCGGGTGATATCACGCCGTTCCTCTAAATCTGCCACATTAGATTTATCGCTAATGGATGCGGGTAAGTGATTCGGATAGTGGTAGTCAACATTTGGCAGTTTTATCGCCGTAGATTTACAGGTATAATCGCGCGTTTGGCGTTAACCTAGGTTGGATAGCGCAGTGTTAACGGAGCAAGATAGCGGATGCAGGGCACGCAACAAAGTTTACCCTTAGCCGTTATTCGTGGTCAGGCAATGACCGAAATGCCGCTGGATTTGTTTATTCCGCCGGAGGCATTAGAAGTATTCCTCGAGTCCTTTGAAGGGCCATTGGATTTGCTTTTATATTTGATCCGTAAGCAAAAATTAGACGTTGTCGATTTACCCATTCAGCAAATCACCGCGCAGTATTTAGAATATATTACGTTGCTGACTCAGGCTCGAATTGAACTTGCCGCCGATTACTTAGTGATGGCGGCAACGCTTGCCGAGATTAAATCCCGTTTGCTGCTGCCGCGTATGGTGGCCGAAGATGAGGTTGAGGAAGATCCACGGGCACAGCTTATTCGGCAGCTTAAAGCCTATGAAGTGATTAAAGAAGCGTCGCAAAAACTCGATGATTTACCGCGGCTCGAGCGGGATGTATTTCAAGCCAAAGCAGTGGCAGCACCCGACATTAAGCCGTTAATGATCCCGCCAGAAGTTTCGTTGTTTGAAATTGCCCGCGCCTTTGGTGATGTACTCAAACGTATCGATGCCTATGAAGATCATCATGTTAAGCGTGAACAGTTATCGACCCGTGAGCGCATGAGCCAGATTTTAGCCATGTTGAACTCGGAAGATTTTACGGCATTTGAACGTTTATTTACCGTAGCAGAAGGCCGTGCCGGCGTGGTAGTGACCTTCTTAGCTTTGATGGAATTAGTCAAAGAATTATTGGTCGAATTGTACCAAACAGAGCCGTTTTCAACTATTTACGTTAAGGCCTATTAATTGATGCAGATAAATCCGACTCAATTAAAACAGCTTATTGAAGCGAGTTTGTTTGTATTGGGGAAACCCTTGTCGGCGAAAATGTTGAAAGACACTGTATTGGTGGATTTCACGGTTTCCAGAGACAAAATAAAAGCTGCATTGGATGAGCTGCAGCAGGATTATCAAGACAGAGGTGTGCAACTTGTGAAAGTCGCTGGGGGTTATCGCTTCCAGACCTTAGAAGTCTTGAGTCCTTTTTTGCAACCCCTGTGGCAAGAAAAGGCGCCTAAATATTCGCGTGCGACATTAGAAACCTTGGCGGTGATTGCTTATCGTCAACCTGTGACTCGCGGCGATATTGAACAGGTGCGCGGTGTGGCCATTAGTAGTCACATCATAAAAAGTTTGTCAGATAGACATTGGATTAAAGTAGTTGGCCATAAAGAAGTACCGGGGCGACCCGCGTTATATGCCACTACCTTAGAATTTTTAGCATATTTTGGCTTAGATACCTTAGCGGATTTACCGCCGCTGTCGGATACTGAGTCATTGCAGGCGGTTTTTTCAGGTTTGAAATCATCGCCAGAACAGTCAGAAGAGCAAAATACTAATGAGTGATTATAACTAGCTGTTTTCATATTCATTCGCTAGCATTCGTTTTATTGTTCGTTTCGTTGAAAAGACTGGTAAAAAATGGATTTAACAGCAATTTTTAATTCAAATCCGTTCATTTCCATTCACAACATTTGTGTACATAACAGCGTACACAAAAATGCCATGTACACACTGGAGAACGGATATGGCACTTTCTGATTCTTGGCTGAAAGCAGCACTGAATAAAGAAGTCGAGAAGCCATACGAACGAGCTGACAGAGACGGTCTTAGTGTGCGCGTATCTTCTAAAGGTGTCATCACTTTTCAGATGCGTTATCGCTGGCTTGGTAAAGCCGCCAGAATCGACATTGGGCCATATCCCTTACTATCACTCAAAGAAGCGCGTGAAGCCTGTATCATTCAGCGTAAGCTGCTGCTCGATGACATTGACCCGCGTGATGCCAAGCGTGAAAAGGCGGCAAAGGCTCGGGCTGATGATACGACGATAGAGGGCGTATTCAGGTCTTGGCATCATTCCCAGTTCGGCGAAGGTCGCTCAAGTATTAAAGCGACAACATCGGACCTTTACCTGCGTTCGCTAGAAATTAACGTATTCCCCATCTTTGGCAGCAAGCAGGCAGATCATGTCACGCTTCACCAGTGGCTTGATTTGTTCGAGTCGATGGCAGCAAAAAAACCAACCATTACCAACTTAACGCTAACGCTGAGTCGTCGGGCGTTAAAATGGGCGGTGCGTAGACGTTTAATTAAGACTAATGAATTAGCGGGGATCGAGTCTAAAGAAGATTTGAATATCTCGAAGAAAAGCCGTTCTTGCACGCTCAATGATGAACAGCTGATCATACTTCTGCAGGCAATAGATAATGCAAAAAGACAAAGGTTAGGAAACCGGATAATGGTGTTCTTAGCGTTGTTTTTTGGTTGTCGGGTAGGGGAATTGAGGATAGCCAATAAAGCTGACTTTGATTTTGATAAGATGATTTGGACTGTGCCGGTTGAAAACCATAAGACGGGTTATATGATGCAGCGGCCACTTTTGCGGCCGATCATCGATGAGATTAAGCCAATGCTATTGCTGGCATTCTCTTTGAGCAAGTGTGACTTAGCTTTTCCTACTGCTAAGGGTGAGGTTTATTCAAAGGCAGCAACAACTCGCATGTCTTTCCCATTAAACACTTGGGCAAAGATGAACGGTACGCCGCTGCCTGACGATTGGGTATTACACGATTTGCGCAGAACACAACGAACAAACATGAGTAAGATCACGACAGTTGAAGTCGCTGAAACCATGCTTGGGCATAAGCTCAGTGGCATCAAGTCAATTTATGATCATCATGATTATTTAGAAGAACAAGCTAAGGCTTATAAGATTTGGTGGCAAAAGCTACAGCGATTGAAGGACCCTGCAGCTTATCCAAATGTGATCGAGCTTAAGGCCGCGCAATAGCGGCGGCATTAAGACTGCTGCTCATAAATCCAGTTTGTGACTTCTTGCAGGTTGTATTTATTTCTAAAGTGAGGGTTAGTGGTGGGTTTTGGAAAGTCTGGCGCTTTAAATAATTGATAAAGTTTAGTGGTACCGATGCCCAAGGCTTTAGCAAGTTGGGCAGGTGAATAAAACTGCTGAGTTACTTGCGGCTTGTTCATCGCTTCAATTTCTTGCTGGAACATTATTCACCTCCACTCCATAATTTTGTTGAGTAAGTTGTTCATGCTCATCATTCGCCTGCCTTTCTAATTCTTGATGAGAAATCATCTATTGCTTGCCTAACAGTCTTCTTCATTGGATCGCTATCGTGCAGAGAAATTCTGTTATGGTTCCAATGAATCGCCCAACCGTAGATGCTGCAATTCTTCTTATTAAATTCAGTATTGACGGCATCCAGTAAATCCAGCCTTAGCTTGTCCTGATTGAGCTCGCCGAACTTAGTCAATATTTCAAGACGTTCTGCTTTAAGCTTGGCGTTCTCTGCGATAGCTAGGTTAAGTCTGTCATTCATATTCATGCTTCACCTACCTGAAGTTCAACTTGCTCGTCTCTAAACTCCATGCAAACTAATTTTAGAATTTTCTTTTGCAGATCAACTCGCTTAAGCATTGCATCGTTCAGCACTGCTTGGGCAAATGTTTTCTGGAGGTTATTACAGTATTTATCGAAGTAAGGCTCTGAGTTGCCATTCATTTTAAATGGTGAGCTATTTTTGATTTTGAATGACATTTGAACGAAACACATCAGTAATGCCAATTCATTTTCTTTTAATATCATATCGTTAAGGTTTTTCAGTTCATCTGATGTCAGCATCATGCACCGTCCTTATTTTTACCAACTGGTTTGACTTTGGCATCAGGTTTAACGTCGATGTACCACGCTTCACCTTCTGCGTTAATAACGATAAATCGCCAACCGAAAAGCCACTTCATTGCTATTTTTTTGCCAATCCATGTGAATAAAATCCAGATAATCGGAAGCAGCACAATACAGATAAAAAATGTGGTCATTTAGCACCTTCCTTCATTGTCTTAATGACTTTTTTACTTGCCACTTGCCAAGCTTTAAGTTGACAGCTTTCACCTTGTTGAAGCTCTATATCACGCTTTATCGCTGCTTCTAACTCGACGAGTGCCGCCCAAGTATGCGGACAGCGACCGCCGCCGATCATGTTTCTGTAGCGAAGTAGCCTAAACCCATTTAAGCCCACCCACATATCGCCATCAGGACCACGGGTAGCGGTGAGATATTGTTCTCTGTCATCATCGCTAATGATGTTTGCCATCACTCACCACCCTTAGCTGCTTGCCTTGTTATCCATTCTTCTGCAAGGTCCTCTATAAATGGCATTTCGCAACCTTCAGCCGATTCTTTTGCAAACTGTCGGATAACCTTGGCGCGGATATCGGAAATTGATTTTGAATAGCGGTGTTCTGACTCATAGTGCTCAGACCATTCAAGAACATCACAGTCATTGACTGTATCAATATCAAAGTGCTCGTTGCTTACATCCTTTTTGCAAGCTAAATACCCGTCATCCAGCCATCACCGAGTGCATCGACGTGCATCGCTTTAAGTTCTTCAGCCTGCGCCGCTAGCTGGTCGCGTTCTGCGGTGAGCGAATCAATTGCTTGAGCGGCTTCTGCGGAAAGGTTCTTTTCACCACGACGAGATAAATCATCTTGATCTGTAGCGAACTGGTTTAATCGTTCTGATAATGAAAGTGGCTTCATGCTGCACCAGCCTTATCAATATTGATAACTTGATGAGCGTGCATATCTAGCTCTTTATCTAGAAAGCGAAACGCTATAATTGATATTGGATTCATGGTATTCAGTTCAATGAAATTACATTCATGACCACCATCATAAACAACATATTTTGCGTAACACTCACTATCATCAGCAGTTTTTACGCAATACTTTTGCCCTGAAATTAATTCAGGATGTTTTGAAGAATCTAAATATTCTATAAATTTAGGTAATGAGCATTTTGCTATTGGTTTCTCTGCTAGATGTTCTCCATCATTCATAAAACAATTAAAAGTTTTGCTATGTGATGTGTGCACATACATGGTTGCTACGTGATTAGCTAATGCGACAAATAGTTGCTTTGGATCTTCTTTGCGCTGGTGCAGCATCATGGCGAAGTTGGCAACATCTTCAAATGTGCCATCGTTACCTTTGCTTAAATGTTCAACCAATGCCGCGGCTAATTGCTCGCCTGAGCACAGCGATTTATCATTCCAACCGCTGCGTCCTTTTGATCTGGCATAGGCCATTTTTAGGCGCATCGCATTGGTGAATCTGTCGATGCCGATATCATCGATATGCGTTGAGCGTTCCAACTGCATTGCGTTTACTTGGTCTTTCAATTGCTGAATCTCGGTACCCAGTTTTTGTTTAACATCGAGTAGATCGGTGGCAGGAACGTAAGCACCAAGACCTTCAACATTGATTTGGCTTGAGCCGTTACCGTCTAAAAACACTCTGCGTTTAGTTGTCATCACTTACCTTCCTTTGCTAAATCTTCTGCTAATTTTTTCAGGAAATGTTGACAGCTTCCTGAGGTTTCTTTGGGTGCCTTGTACCACTGGCGCAAGGCGTCACGGATTACTTTTGATTGCTTCATGCCGTTTCCTTAAGCTGTTAAGTCGGATGGTCTAAGGCGCATCTTCTTTTCTAGGGCTTTCTTTCGTTTCCCAGCCCCGCCATACCAAACCAGCCAGCCAAATGGCCCAAGCTCCCAGTCTTTATCGCTGATATGGCAAAACATGGGGCCGTTTGCTACCCATAATTCAATGCCTTTTCTTTTGGCGGTAAAACAAGTGAACTGAGCCTTAAACTCATACTTATAGTGGCCTTCAAACTCCCATTCTTCGGCTTTCATTTGGCGGATAATCGCCATCGCATTTTTGAACTGTTGAATAAGTGTTTTCAAAATAAAACCTCCTATGCTGCTTCGGCGGTTTGTGTGCAAAGCTCGGGGAGATTTGCGCGGGTGAGTGCTTCGGCAAATTGCGGCGGTACCGAGTTGCCGACTCTGGCGACTTGCTGCTTTTTGGTCGATTTGCCGTTGTAGTTGTTGATGATGTAGTCAGGGGTGAAACCTTGGCAGGCGAATAGCTCATGGGGTTCGAGCATGCGCATACCGATATCGATTATTTGATAGGGTTCACCCTTGATCATCACTAGGCCAAAGCGGTCATTGGTGGTGATGGTGTGCAGTGGTTCGTTACAGGCCACGCCGTCTTGTTCGTTGCCGTAGTATTTGATGAAGAACGCGCGCACTTCGCCGAGGTGTAATCCGCCAGCGGTGATCGTGTGTGCGGGTTCATCCATCGGAAAGCCGATGTTAGTACCGCGCAGCTTGATCATGTGGCTGGTGATCAGCTGTGATTTATCTGTTCCAGCCATTACCGTTCCAAGCGGGTCGTCAATGGCATGACCAATGCTATTGCCAAATTGTCTGCAGATATTAGCGGCAGCAATCACGGGTTGAACCTTAATCATGTGGCTGGTGATCAGCGCGTTGTGATCAACCGTTGTCACTGTCGGCAAAGGGTTGTTTAGGTCATCACCTGGTCCTGTGTAATTGCCGCCGTAATGCTTGCAGATATTGGCGGCAGCAAGTACAGGTTGAACCACGGCAAAGTGACCGCCTTTGACTTGGGCGCAGATAGTGCGCAAAGGTTCATCAACTGGCATATTGCGTTGATTACTCGCATTCGCGTGCTCGGTGATGAATGGCGCTAGTGTTGGTACCACAATCCCATGCGCTTCATGTGCAGCCGTAATGGTGTTGAATGGCTTATCTAAACCTTGACCGCGAAACCCATCACCGCCGTGATTGCAAGTGACAATAAACGGCTCTTTGGCATCAATCACAAAGCGTTGAATGCCTTTAGCAATGCGCTTCATGGTGTTTTCAGCCAGCGGCTTTTTACGGCCAAATATTGATTTGCAGGGCAGTGACCAGTCTATGCACTCGGCGGCTGTGCGCCACGGTAGCAGCTTGCCCGATTTAACCGCTTCGCTATCCGGTGCGCCGTGGGTAGGCTCAGGCCAAACAATTGGCTGACCATCACAACGGGCGATCATGAATAGGCGCTTACGGATTGTCGGTGCGCCGTAGTCACAGGCCCTTAGCTCGCGCCACTCGACCTTATAACCCAGCCCGTTAATCAATTTAGCGGTATCGAGCAAGCCTAAGGTTTCAACGCATTCGGCTAGTGCGGGGTGATCTGCATCTATACCTGTGCTTAACATACTGACAAAGGCGTTAAAGGTTTCGCCTTTGCTCTCAGGGCAGGGGTGCATTGCATCCGTTACCGGGCATTGAATTAACGGCCCCCACGTTTTAAATTCTTCGACGTTTTCGAGCATCATCACGCGAGGGCGTACTTTCATCGCCCAGCGAACCGTTACCCAAGCTAAGCCGCGTATTTCTTTTTTAACAGGCTTGCTGCCTTTGGCTTTACTGAAATGTGTGCAGTCGGGTGAGAACCACGCTAAATCCACCGGCTTACCTGCAGTTGCTTGCACTGGGTCGATATCAAATACCGACTCGCAATAGTGCAAGGTGTTCGGGTGATTCGCTATGTGCATTGCAAGCGCATCAAAGCAATGATTAATAGCAACATCAACACTACGACCAAGCGCCCAGCCCATGCCAGTGGAAGCACCGCCACCACCCGCGAAGTTTTCTACGATTAAGCCGCGCATGATTTTGTCTCCGTTGGCATGTTCATTACTAAGTCGTCAATGATTGAGTCGGTGGGATAACCGTCTAATCTTTGTCTGTTGGCTTCTTCGCAGATTTCTTGAAATTGGGTTTCAGTGGTTTCTGATATCGCAATGCCGCAAAGCGCGAATACTTCTTTTGCAATGTTCAGTACTTCAATCGGCCATACGCTGTTTGAAACTGTGCTATCCCGCGCGATTTGATCTTCGATATCGAGCTGCTTAGCTTGATTTCGTTTCTTTCTAGTCTGTTTTGGTTGAATGGTGCCAACCTGATCAGCTGATTTGAGCGGGATATCAATCGATCCTTTTACCTCGTTACCAAACACATCCCAGCCTTTAGTTTTTGTCCTGGCGAACATTTCAAGTCGAGGAACATCACCCATTAGCTCAACGCATTTATCACGAAATTCATCAGGCTTTTGGCTGTGGCGAATGTTTTGATATGCGCCTACGTAGCAGAGGTGTGCGAGCACTTCATCAAGGCTTTCTGGGTCATAATTGCCCACTGCGCGAACGCTGCGGCATGCGGGTGTTGGCTTTCCTTTTACTGCGATGATTGCCGATTCACTACCTGCACGGGACCAAAACCCCATACCAAAGAATGGATTGTTGTTCACTGTTAGCTTGTTCCACACAAAGCCATTCATGTTTTTAAGGGTGAATCCCCAGCTTTTAACGAGATCAATGGCATCCTGCGGCATGGCGCCCACGTACCACATCACCAGCACGCAGTTATCATCGGCAATGCTGCCCACATCGAGGCGCTTTAAGTCTTCAGTGGTGGCGACTGTGTACTTGGCTTGGGCGCTGGATTTCATCGAACCGCCAGTGTTTTGGTTGCTAAATGCCCATGGCGGATCGGCGTAAATCAGCTGATATTTTTTGCTCATGGTTATTTCCTATGCAAACTGCTTACGATGTTAAAGTGGTTGTATGAAATGGCTCCGGCTTTAAGTACGTTATTAGCACCAGAAATCATCAATCTCTTCCTTAAAGACCACTCATCCATTAATGCTTCAAACCTTACTTGCGTTATTGTTCCCCATGGATTACTTTCCAAACTTTCATACTGAAAACATAAAGATGACCATCCTTTATCAATTTCTGGTATGTCAGCTTCCGACATAAACTCTCTAAAATCTGTTAATTGCTCATTGAAGTATTTATGGGATATAGCTCCAACATCTGCAGCAATGCAGCCATTCCCACCTTGCCAGACTCTTGGTTGTTGAATGTTCGTGTACATATTCACCTCTGATAACTGGCTAATTGGGTTTCTAGCTGTGTTTCGAGCTGTGCGATCCGCGCATTGGCCTCGGCTAACTTGGCAAGATGCTTTTCCCTGTCGATTTCTTTGATGGCTTCGATAGTGGCCGCAACTTCTTCGAGCCGTTCTTGTCCGCGTACAAAGTTCGAGAGTTGAACATCGTGCTTTATTGCTGCTCGCCAAGGTGCACTTTCCAGATAGGTGACGGTGTAGTGCAGCATCAGCGCTTTGATTAGGTTGTCTGAGCTGATTTTGGTCAGTGACAGCATCAGCTCTATGCGCTTTGGTGATTCAAAGCCTGCAAGGAGAAGGTTCATGCTGCCTCCTCTGGGAAATAGGTTATTTCAACGCTGGCGCGAACGGGGTCGAGCTTTTGCTGCATCGTTTTTAGAATGAGGTTTGATGTCAGCATCACGGCATCGGCGTTCGCGAGTAACTTGCCTGTTTTGGAGCAAATGCAGCGGCCTGTAAAGTCTTGGCTGTTGCGGGTCCAGACGAGATTTTGGTAAGCATAGCGCCAGTGGCGTTGGCCGATTGACTCAGCCACGTTTGCGGCGCTGGCTAGCGCTTTAAGCATTACCGTGGTGGTAAATAAGCTGGTTTCGCGCTCTTTACTGCCAATTGATTGGAGCTCCATTGCTGCGCCCATGGTGTTCCAAAAGTCATAGGCAAGGGTGGCGTGAAAGGGTTCAAAGTTTTTCTTGGTGCCGAGCATGATGGCTGTGGCGTCTTTAATTTGTTTAAAGGACCAATAGCACTCGCTCTGTGCCGTGGGTTTGTTTGTCGCAAAATCAACACGGCCTTGCATCCAGTCGATTTGGTTCACTAAATCCATGGTGAGCTTTGATAGCTCATCCCTGTGGTTATAGGTATCTGACAAACCTTGAGGCGGTTTGCTGGCATTTTGGTTGATATCGGTAAACGCTTGCTGGCGTTCTTGCAGCGATAAATTCATGTATAGGGTGATAGAGATTGAGTCTTGGGCAAGCTCTGGTGATTTTTCGAGTGCCTTTGCGATACCTGTGGCGCGGTGCTGTCCATCGAACAACTTGATAATCGAATCAAGGCCGATTTTTAATACACCAACCACACCGCTGATTTCGGACGCTTCGAACTTTGGCGCGTCGCCACCTGTTGGCACTTCAACCACGCCGATAATGCCTGGCAGATAATACCCCGTCGGATTCGTTACCATGTAATTGCCAATGGATTTAGCACGGGCTGGGTTAACTTTGCGTTGGCTGCGGTCGAGCACACTGCCGGCATCGTCAATGCGTAACATACGAACTAGTACACGCATTGACATGATCACGGTGTAAAACACTTTCCCGCCTTGTACGCCCACCACAGCGGGCATTGAGTAACACATATCCATCATGCTTCTCCCTGTTCTAGTTCGTTTTCTTTAAGTTCATTCACGCATTTGGGGCACACGCAGACAAAGTATTCATTGTCGTTGATGGCCTTTTGCCAACCTGAGTGGCTTAGGCCTTCGGTGATATCTGCCAGTACGTTTAGGCTCTTGCGTGGAATGAAGTGCGTTTTAGTGCAGCTGGTGCAGGTAATTTGGTAGCCTTTCACTACCTCGATTTCTTCAAAATCGGGAGGGGATAGGGTTAGCATGCTGCCACCTCTGGTTTAGTCAGTGACATGATCCAGTTGCGTAGCTCAATCATTTGAGGGCAAAACACCATTGATTCGACGTAGGTGTAAAGCTTTGGATAGTCGTGCTGTTTGCGATTGATGAACCAATCAGCGTCGGATTCTGTCAAGCAAGACTTAACAATGTCCTCATACTCTTCAACCCAAAAAGTTTCAATTCCTTCCAGATCGTCATAGTCTGAATCAAAGTTTTCAATAAAATAATCAATCTTTCCCTGACCGCTAGAAATTCCAGCGCAGCGATTATCAACCCAGCTTTCCAAGCAAACTGGTAGATCATCCTCATCACAATCCAAGTAATTTACTATTTGCTCATTTATGTCACCTAAAAAACTGTCAGCAACTAAAGAGAAATCATTTTCACGATCAACAACATGAAATCTATCTGAATAATTTCTATCTGTCGGTCTGAATCTTTTGCAACGAACCTGCCAAATTGGATCGGCTGTACATCGATTATCTTGCGAGTGCATCTGCTGCGACATTTCAAGCAGGAATGCGGGGACTTCGATTAGCTGGCTCATGCTGCACCGCCTTCGATAACTACACCCTCGAATGCTGGCGGTTGATAGTTCGCCCATCCAAGCAATTGATAATCACTATTGAAATCAATCTTTTCATAGTAATTATCAAAGTCTGTGTGTTGGCGATTCATCACCCAACCGACAGAATCGACATACTCACCATCAACATCAATAAGAAGGTCTTCATCACCTATTGGCTCCCCATCTTCATCAAGATTCACTGGTCTATTTTGGTATTGCGCTAAATAAACGTGAGTTTTGTTGGTGCACTGGCTATGAACAGCAATCCAAAACTCTTGCTCTTCACCAACATGAACGGCTGGAATAGTTTCAGGCGATTGCCATAATGGTTTTAAAGCAGCTAGCTCTAATTCCAGTTTGCGATAATCACAGTATTGAACCAATGCACCACGCGCATCTACTCGACAAGTGCTAGGGGCTTTAAATCTAATTACGTTCATGCTCTATTCCTTCTTTCGTGAATAACGTGCTTACGCGGCGCTTGATTGTTCTGGCTCGGCTGAGGTGGTTTCGCTGGCTGATTCGGTTTTTTGATCGGCTCGCTGATGACCTGCAAGGAAAACAAAGTCAGCTGGAAGTGCTCGATCTTCTTCGTTCATTGACATGGGCATGATCACTGCGACAATCTCTTTTTTTAATCCCATCACAGCAATCAGATTGCCCTTTTCAGATATGTGTAAAACTGCCCCTTGAAATTTGGAATGTTTCAATTTTGATAGGCGGCTAAGTAGATCAACATTCATTCCGATTGTTGATGTTGGCTTTGAATTTTCTTCACTTAAACAAGATTTAAATATTTTTCCTGCATTTGGGAATAGGCCATCGATGGGACTAATAAACTCAATGTGGGTAATGAGATTGCGGTGCTGTTGTTCTAACGCCTCAAATTTAGTGAAAGAATCTATAATGTCGTAAATCGATGTGAGCATGGCCACGCCATCGTTGATCATGATATTTTGCAGGGGTAGCGATTGCTTTTTGTTGGCTGCTTTAACTAATTCTTTGCTGATGGGGTAAATGTATTCGCCATCGCTAAATCCGTCCTCGTCGCGGATAGTGACGAGGCAATGTCCGTCGGTGGCGGTGAGGATCACGCCTTTTTCAGGATGCGGCTTTACATGAAAGCCTTTTAAGTAGGAACGAACATCACATTTTGCGGCGAATGCGGCCAGCATTGTCAGGTATTCAATGTTGAATTTGGTTTTCATGTTTCACCTCAAAGTTATCTGGCGAGTCGTGCATATTCAGCGTTGAGCAGGTCTTGCGCGCTGCGCTGTCCGTGTTTTTGCTTTATCTCTTGCCAGCGTTCAATCAGTCGAACCCAAGTGTGTTTTGATTCGGGATAGTCGATGATCAGCTGGTTTAACTCGGCTATCGAACGGTCGCAGTGGGCGGACATGGCATTTTCACGTTTACGCACTTGGGCTTCTTGCTTGAGCTGGTTCGCGAGCATTCCCACTAATTTTTCGCTGGTGGCATGGGCTTGTGCATCAAACATGGGGCACCTGCTTTAGGCTGCTAATGACTTGATGTTGAAAGCAGCGATTTATCCAGCTGCAGGTTCGGTCGCTGACGGTGATTTCGGTCGCGGTTGGCAGGGCGACTCGGGTAAGTTTTACGCGGCCGCTGCGAGTTATTTGAATGTTGGCCACTTCGTTTAGTGGTGTTGTTTTTAACGGGCTTTCATCCAGCTTGGTGACGTGGAAACGCTGGCGAAATGCACAGGTGCAAATGTTGTTTTGCAGGTATTGCTCTAATGCATTTTTCCGCTGAATAACGGTTGGGCAGTGCATTAGGTTGGTTAATTGGGCGAGGCGACAGGCTATGCCAAGGTGCATTAGCAACTGAGCTTCGGTTGTGGCACGTTTATCTTGCGCAATGGCGCATGATTGCGCTGCGATTGAGTGTTGCATAGGTCACCTCGCTAAATCGTGGTTAGGTTTTGGCTGGCGTTAAAAGGCTAGAAATTAAACGGAAGGTATCGCGTTATAACAGGTCGAACGGGATCAACTTGGCGAGTAGCATTAGCACTAAGTCGAGAAAGTCGGGTTGCTGAGTTTTCATGGTTTCACGTCCTGCAGATGAACAACATCTTTGAACTATCCGGTAATTCCGGATGGTTCGATTTTATTGATTGCCGGTTACGTCATCCGGCGCCCTAGTGCCGTCGTTCTGTCGCGTTATGCCTCTAATAACAGGTGTGCATCCTCTAGGTGTATGCACTGCTTTACCTGCATTACTTTGTTGCTAACCCTGACCAGTGAATGACTCTGGCTAGCAACACTTGTGCTACTCGGGGCATCTCTTACGGGTTGCTCGCTAATTGGCCGCTTCTAACGGCTGGTTAGTCACATTGGCTTATCCTCTAGTGAAATTGCCTGCTGGTGCCGCAGGCTGGCGTTATTCGCATTGGTGAAGGTGGTTTTATAGTTGATAGCCTTTCAACTGCTTAATCCCATGGAGAAGCACTGCGCGGCACAGTCAAACCACCTTCCCAATGCACCCTGTTGCCAAGGCGATTGTCCATCTACCACACCGCCGATGGTTGGCGGGGCTATACACATATTTGGGTCATGCTCGCAGTGAAACCATTTAGTACCTGTTCTTATGGGCTCTTCCCACTCAAACAGTCCGGTCGCCAATAGCGGTGTATAGGTCTGTTTACGCGGATTACTATCCTCCGCCGCGTGATCCTCGGAGTAACCTAGTCCGCTCTAGGCGGGTTTAGTTGTTCATGGGCCAGTCTGTTAAAGAGCGTGATTAGTTTTCTGTAAGTACAGTTTCCAATCGATGAGTCAAATGTTAGTTTGCTAACTTTTTAATGTCAACACAAAAAGTAAGTTTGCTAACATTTAGTTTGTTGGTGTGATATATTCCGTTGTGGCACTTAGGTTTCTAATCGATTTGGAGGTAGCGATGGGCATAAATAAGATGGGTAAATTTTGTTGGCTGGTAAAAATGGCAGATAAAAATTGGACTTATGGAGGTAGTGTTTATGCATAATGATCAATACACCATTATTAAGTTGTCTGGCTCGCTAGCCAAAAAGTTTGGCCGTGAGCACAAGCGCTACTTAGATACTGGAACGACTACAGAGGCATTTAGCGCCATTAAAAATACGGTGAAGGGGTTTGAGCAGTTCATTAAGGAACAGTCAAAGCTTGGGTTACGCTATGCAATTTTTCGCAATGGTAATAATGTTGGAGAAGGTGAATTCGATCTGTCTGGTACGCGTGAAATACGTATTGTTCCTGTCATTGGAGGAAGTAAGCGCGGAGGAGTATTACAGACGATCGTAGGGGCAGCTTTGATCGTTATTGGCTATATTTTCCCTGCTGTTGGTGCATACACTATACCCGCTGGTGTGGGCATGATTGCCGGTGGAGTAGTCCAAATGTTGAGCCCACAAGTTAAAGGGCTTAATGGCAGGGAAGCAGCAGAAAACGCCCCAAGCTATGCTTTTGGTGGCGCAGTGAATACTACTGCTGCTGGGAATCCAGTTGGCATAGGTTATGGAAAGCGTAGGATCGGCGGTGCCATTATCAGTGCGGGTATTTATGCAGAGGATGTTGCTACCACTAAGCGGCCAATACAAACCGGTGGTGGTAATCACAATCAAGAGTAGGATTGTTAACTTATTGAAAAATGACCAAGTTACAAATACATGGTCATTATTCAATATACATGAAGATTATTCCAAAGAATTGAGTCTAGTTCGTAATTTATCTTCTCTAATGCTAAGTCTTAAAATGGTATTTATTAATCTTGAACACTCTTCCTCAAGTGTATTCCTGATTTCATTTTCCTTTTCATTTTTTATAATCTCATTAATTTTACTGATCTTGGATTTTAAGAATTCAATTTTTTCTCGAACACTGTCTAATTCAATCTCCAATTTTTTCCTAACGTGGCTAATAGTAATATAATTAATATTTTTACCGTATGTGCTTGATGATTTAATTTTTTCTAACCAATTGGATTCATTTTCATCTTTATATTTTTTGCTAACAATTGACTCGTCAAAAGATACAGATGGCATTTTATCGTCAAAAATATTAATCTGGGTAAGTTTAGATATTTCTTTACTGTCATAACTTGGAATAGATGTCAAATATACATCTTCAATAGTATCTTCTGAAACAGAATTCTTTAAATATTGTTTTGATTCTGTCAAAAATCCTGCAAGTGAATATGCCTTGAAGTTTTTTAAATTAGTTGAGGATAATATCTCGTCAATTAGTTCTATTCTAAAATTCGTTGTTTTGCCTTGAGTTATTTCCCACCAATCTTCTTTATTGTCATCCGTAACAAAAATAAGATATTTTATATCCAGCTTCTTCATATGATCGATAATTTGTTTCCATACAATTAGATCGCCAAACTGCTTCTCGTATGAAACACTATTATAAGTGTATTTATTATCAATATCTTTTTCTTTAATGGCATCCTTATAACCTGGAGGAATGAGGGCTTTATATCGTTCCCTACCTTCATCCATTATTTTTCGGATATCATCATTGGTTGGTTTTTCGCCCAATCTGTTGTTAAAAATTGACTCAATACGTGAAAGTAATAAATCTTTTGAATCAACTTTTATACATTGGTTCTCTTGTTCAGTTAGTTCATCAAGATACTCAACCATTAATTTGTTTATGCCATCTATAAGTGGATTTGGATCTATATGGCTATGTCGCTTGTCTAGCTGCAAGTTAGCTAACTCTTTCTTTAATCCATCAAGCGCGTTTTGAATGGCTTTACGGGTTTCGTCAAATTTTTTATGTTGTGAGGATATAACACTAAGCCGATTACGATGAAACTCCAATGCAACATGGTAAGGTATCCACACTCTGTCTTGTAATTGTTCCATTAACTTAAGTACATCTTCGCAGGTGCTGGCTTTATATCGATAAACACTGTGGAGTACATTTGTGTCAAAAACAAAAATGGCATCTTTCCATAACGTTTTTAATTCAGCATCAGTTGTTTTTTTGAAACTACGGAATAGGTTTTTCATTTTTATTTATCTTGTAATTGAATTTAAAATTTTATAAAGCTCAGTTTCATTAATAACTTTAATATTAACTCCTGACTCTCGCAGAACCCCAACTCTTATTTGCTTGCTTGATAAGCCGCTTTGACCTACAACACTCAGATCCTGATCACCAACAACAAGATAGTTTGTTCTTTTTGTTATCGAATTTTTAATCTCAAATCCTATTTCTGAAACTGCTGCAAAAGCTTCAGCTCGTGTCATTGATAATTCACCCGTAAAGACGATGGTTTGGCCGAACATGGGACCAAGTTCGTTAGGTGGGTATGATCTATGGTCTGTGCCTGAGGATTTAGTATAAGCTTTTTTAGGAGGATTCTCGTTTATGTGACCTAATGTTACTGCGGCGCACATAAACACACGGCCCGCTGCGATAGCATCGGCTTTAGCTCTATGCGCTTCATCAAGCTGGATATTGCAGTGTTCAGCCACTGTTGCTAATTTGTAGTTTGGTAGGCTAAATGCCACCTTTGATAGCTTCATTGCACAAAGGAATTTATTGCCGAAGAAAATACCTAAGTTGGCAAATTCTTCTTGTATGAATCCTTTATCAAATTTGGCGTTATAGACCACTATCGGTAGGTCGCCAATAAACTCTTTCAATTCATTTGCTATAGTGCCGAAACTCGGTTTGTCAGTTAGCATGAGATTGGTTATGCCAGTAAGACTGGTGATCTTGGGTGATATTTTTACGTTAGGATTTATTAGCGTATCAAAAACAATATGGTCATTTTTTCGCAGATCGAACTTAATTGCTGCCAACTCAATAACTCTGTCTATTCCTGCATCTAGCCCAGTTGTTTCGACATCTAAAGCAATAAACTTAGTTGGAATATAAGGGTGTCTTACTAAAAAATCTGCAGTTAAATCATCCATATGTTTGCCTATTCCTTTAGCTCTTAGTTATCCCAGATGAAGCAATCTCCACGTTACCATTTTGGTCAGTAATGACGCGGTATATCTTATGCTGACCTTGCTTTATTACAGTTTCTAAATGTTTAACACTGGTATTGAAACATAAGCCTTTACCCGACGTCTGAGCCCCAAGGTATAGCTCGCCAGAATTGACTTTTAATGTCACTTTTTCAGAAACATCAAGTGTTGCTGCCAGCTCATCATAAAGATAGACGTTGATATTGCAGCCACTGCCTAGGATCCCACTATCACGAATGATGGTAACAGTTGCATTGCCGTCATTTAAACCTTTAATGAACTGTCGTTCAGAAGGTACTGGTTTAGCAGCATCAATGGTTACTGCTGAAGTTGCACAACCAGTGAGCATAAAGAGTAAGAAAGTTAAGCGGATTATCTTCATTTATATAGTCCATTATTAAATAAATATTAGTTAGTCCATACGTTTAGCACTGACCACCAAAACACCCAACCAATTATTTTAATCGTACTCATTTGCTCAGGCTGGATAAATTCATCTGGGTATTCATCGTTGTTGTAACTTTTAATGCGAATGCCGCCGCCAGGTATGCGATAGAGTATTTTCACTCGTAGCATGCCATCGTGATCAATGGCATACATTTTACCATCGACTATATTTTTTTTACTGGTGTCGACGCCAACTGTGGTGCCGTGATGTAAAACTGGCAGCATGCTGTCACCAGAAACGGTCACACAGGCCGCATATTGCGGATCCACATTGCTCTTTTTGAGGGTTGATTTAGCAAATCGCAGCTTACAGCCGCCATTCTCTTGTACAAAACTAGAACCATTACCTGCGGCTAATTCTACTTCACGGTAGAAAGGTAAAGCCACTTCATCATCCCTTAATGGGGTATCACCATCCCACAGCTCAAAACCCGGATGCCACTCTGCATTAGATTCTGTATTAGCATTGTTATTTTCAGTTTCAACGCTACCAGAAAGCAGCCACTCAGCTGTGCAATCAAGCGTCTTACTTAGATTGATAAGGTTTTTCCCTTTTGGCGTATTCATACCAAGTTCCCATTGGGTAATGGAACTTGGTGTGATTTGAAGCGCATCCGCAATATTTTTTTGCGTCAATTTAAGCTCTTTTCTGCGCCGTCTAATTCTGTCGCCAATCTGCTCGGCTTGATAACTCATAACAAATATCTCATTAGCAAAATCTTTATCGTTAGTTATCTTACATTCGTTTGACATTAGAATCCTTTTGTTGATAATGTTAGAAAACTAACTTTAAGGGTGAGTATGAAAACATCTGACGCTGTATCTTTCTTTAAAACCAAATCTAATTTGGCTAAGCAACTCGGCATAACTCACTCATCTATCTCGCAGTGGGGCCAAGAAGTTCCTGAGCTTCGAGCCTTTCAGCTTGAGCGCTTAACGGGTGGTGAATTGAAGGTTCATGCTGATAAAGCCCTTGAATCCAATTCAGCATCTCAGGTTGCCTAGCTAAAGTGTCTAAACAGGATAACTAACCCAATGAGTAAACTCACATTAAAGCGCCAAAGTCTCTCATGTACCGATCCACTCTATGCCGCCCATGCGCTTGGGCACGATTACGGTGTAGATAAGCTAGCGAAGGATTTATTCCAGCAGCCCGGTGTGATGTACAACAAGCTCAACCCTGATAACGACAGCAATCACTTGTACTTACGTGATGCGATTCATCTTACTGCGCTGGCTGATGACGATCGCATTGTGTCTGCTTGGTGCCATAGCCGTGGTGGCGTGTTCGTTAAGCTGCCTGAGGCGGTTAACTGTGATGAAGAGTTGAGCGATCAGCTGTTATTGATTAGCGAACAGATGGGGATCGCACTGGCTGAAATCCGTGACTCCCGCGCCGACGGGGTGATCACCCCTGACGAGTTTGAACGTATCGGCCGCGAGCTGACCAACACAGTACGCGAAGTGTTGTCACTTAAAGCCGTGGTGAGCAGCCAAGTGCGGGAACTGCCGCAAGTGAATGATTTTAGTATTGAGCTGCAACCTAACAAGCCTTTGACTGTGGCTTTTTCGCAAGCCTTATCAAAGAGCGCATCCAATGAGTGATATTGCAGATGCCGCCGCTATCGAAAATGAAGTGCATGTGAAGGCTGCGCTTGGCGTTCGCCAGCCGTCATTGCCGTTTACTGGCAGATGCCACTATTGCTTAACCAAGATTACAGGCGCAAGTCACTTTTGTGATACCGACTGTCGCCATGACTATGAGCGCCTAAAGGCTAATGGGAGAGCGTGATGGCAGGTAGAAGCTTAGTCTTTACACCGCAGCTTAATTTAAATCAGTTAACTGATAACTCCTGCGCAAAATCTTGTACCGACATCCCCTACACACCTGAAGAAGATGAAGCATTTGCACGGATTCAGCGCAATCAAGACATTGCTTTGCTGGCGAATGTGATCAGGCAGTCACCGACTACGAGTGCTGAAGCTATTGCGGCGCGGGTACTGGATGCGGGGTATCAGTTTTCAGGTAGTGCAGTGCAGTTGAAATAAGAAAGCCCACTAGAGCTGTGGAGGCCATGGGCTTAATACCGAGCAACGTTACAAGAAGCCGAGGTAATGCAGATGTTACAAGAACAAGAACTTAGCGTCAATCATGATGCTGGTGGCAGCAATGTGGTGCCGTTAAGGCCCGTTGCTGACCACAAACAACAAGCGCGGGGTGGGATGGTGAAAGCAGATTTGGATGATGGGTATTTACGACTCTCCAATACGCTGGTGGATGCCCTGTGCCGAACGAAATTGAGTGATCGTGAAAGCCGTGTTGTGTTTGCTGTGATCCGTAGAACCTACGGCTATGGCAAGGCTACTGATTGGGTTTCTTACAGCCAAATTGAAGAGATGACCGAGATTGACACCGACAATGTATCGCGGGTGGTTGGCGGGTTATTAAAGCGCAATGTGCTGGTAAAAGATGGCAAGAAAATTGGTGTTAACCCGACTGTTTCTTCATGGGCTGTTAAACCAACTAAAGCCAAAACTGTCAGTTCTGACAGTGAAAATAACCTGTCTATTCTGACAGTAAAAACTGTCCATTCTGACGGCGAGACTGTCGGAACTGACAGTAAAACATGTCTAGATAGACCCCCACAAAAGAAAGACATTAATACAAAAGACAATACAAAAAACATATGTCCTAAATCAGCGTTTAATCCCTTTTTTAAACTGTACCCAGTGCATCGCAAGGGCGGTAGTGATTCAGCCGCTTGGTCAGCGTGGAAATCTGAAAAGCTTACTGAAGCCGATTGTGAAGCTGCAATCCTATGGCTAACTCAAGCAGCTGCTAGCGATTCAAGTTGGCAAGCAGAGGCCAATGGTCAATACGTGCTTGGCATCACCAAGTTTATCCGCCAACACCATTGGAAAACCCCTTTGCCACGTCCTGCTGCATCACATTTTGATATTGCTGTGCATAGCAATGCCAATGATCGTTTTGACTCAGTTGCTGATGCATTTAACACGGATCTTTAGCCATGATTAATGTGAGTAATGACCTAAGCCGTTTATTAAAAAAAATGGGTGCACCAGAAAATATTAAGCCAATTTCACAGGCAGATATTCTTGAGTTAAAACGCCGTGATGAGCTCCGAGCCGCTAGCGAACATCGGCAGCGCATAACGAATGCATTGTTTGGTAAGAGTGGCTTAAGTCAGCACTTTTTGAGCTGTAATTTTGATAACTACGTTGCTGAAACGGCTGAGCAAGCAAAGGCGTTGAATGTGGCAAAGCGCTATGCCGAAAAGTTTGTTGAGCTAGCAGCCGTTGGCAAAGGTTTCTTGTTTATTGGTACGCCAGGAACAGGAAAAAACCATTTAGCCGCCGCTATCTCTAACGACCTGATGGCAAAAAATCACTCTGTAGTCTTGTTAAGTGTCATGGATTTGTTTGCACGTTTTCGGGCGAGCTATAACGACCGTTCGCTCACTGAAGAACGCTTGATCGCAGAGTTTATGCGCCCTGAGCTATTGATCATTGATGAAATTGGATTACAGCGCGGCAGTATCGACGAAATGCTGTGGCTAACACGCATTATCGACAAGCGTTTATATGGCCTTAAGCCCACTGGCTTTATCACTAACTTGGACTTAGTGGCTTTACAGAGCTTATTGGGTGAACGGGCATACGAGCGCTTACAGGATGCGGCCACTGTAGCGGTGAAATTTAATTGGTCTAGCTATCGCGGTAAAAAAGGATTTGCCAATGGCTCTGGCAATTAAACCGTTACCTGCAGATGCGCCTGACTTTTATAGCGCGATTGTGGCGAAAACTGAGGCTGCTATCACGGTTAAAGATGCCGTTAACGATGCGGTGTTGTTTGTGCCGACTCAGTACTCTGCCGTTGATCTACTCGCACAAGGCTTTCGGTGTGCGCATGAATACCCGCTGTTTTATCACTGCCGTAGTGGTGATTCAGACGCCAAGCGGATTCAAAAGCACATGTCTGTTATTCCTCAGCAGTTTAAGCATTCAGTGTCGATCGAGTACGAACGCTTATTTGCCATTGGTGGGCGTGATGGTCGATTTCAGGCGAATCGGTTTTTAGTGCAGCAGTCGAAGCATTTTAGAGGGGTAGAGGCGTGATTCGAATAGGTATTGATCCTGACCTCACTAAAAGCGGTGTGGCGTCTGTCGTAAACGGCGAAATAGTGATGCTTAAAAGTATGGGGTTTAGTGAGCTGATTGAGTTTGTGGTTAGCAGTGCTACGAGCTCGCCTTGCGCTGTTTTACTCGAAGATGTGGATAACAAGAAGCCGGTATTCCCTAAGCGGTTAAGGCAGTCGGTCAAAGGGCAAAACCCATTGCTTGCCTACGTTGGCCATGCACCTAGCCAAAGCGGATCCAATGCCAAGGTGAACATGAGTATTGCCGAGGACCTAGGCAAAGTGAAAGCCACGGCCAGACTGATTAAAGAAGTGCTTGAGGATAAGGGCATCAAAGTCACTTTGGTAAAGCCGCTGCGTGGTCCGATTAAAAAAGCCAAGGATAGCAGTGTTTATTTTAACAAGATCACCGGTTGGACGGGGCGCAGCAATGCCGACACTCGCGATGCTGCACTGATCGCCATGTTTGGGCAGGGGGAATAATGACAACTCTAAAATTATCGTTTGATGAGCGCATTGATAAAGCGATCGCATTCTATGTCACTCAACAGTTATCGGTCATTGATTCTGCCCAGCGTGCTGACGTTAGCAAAGGCGCACTCACTAGAGCGCTCAAAAAGCGCGGGGTTTTCCGTGATAGATCAGTTTTATGTGCTTCAAATCTTGAAAAGGCCATTGATTTATATGTTGGCGGCTATTCCATTTTAAAGGCGTGTAAAGAGGCTGGTGTTAGTAATTCAACGCTCAGTGATGCTTTGTATTTAAGAAAACTGGTTAGAGAAGATGTGACTCGCAAGCCTGAAAGCTCGGTATCGCGCATTGATCCGCTGGAATCGAAAGAGAGTCGTGTATTTCGCATGGCGCTGGCAATTATTCACAAAAGTGCGGCCCCGACTGCGCCATCACCTCAAGGGACTGACAGATGATATCGATAGAGCGCTTATTTGAGTTGTTGTCGCCCCGCGGTGTTGCGATTGGCGCTGCAGTCGGTGGCAAAGGGGTTTTTAGTAAGGAGGATGCTATGGGTGTTGTCGCGCAGGTGCAGGGTAAGTATTTAGTCGGCGTTAAAGTATTAGAGGCCAGTATTTGCGGCGATATTGATGCCGAGAATTTGCTGATCAACGCCTTAGCCAAACAGTATGAAACCGACTTTAGGCCTGTTGCGGCGACTGCGTTGGCAAAGCTGGCAGTGAATGAAGTGTGCGGAACCCGCATTTGCAATATGTGCGAAGGAACAAAACTCAATTATCACCGCAATGGTGAGTGCAAACACTGCAGTGGTACAGGAAAGAGGTTGAACACGGTTGAGCAGCTGACTAAATCGTTTTGTAATTTAAGCGGTACCAAGATCACCACAGAACAATTTAGCCAGCATTTTTACGACAAGTACATGAGCGGCGTCGACACACTGCACCATCATCAAGCCGATGCCGAACGCCATGCAAAGCGGGTATTGCGCTTAGTCGCTGCTGAAAATGAGCAGGTGAACTAATGAGTACACCAGATAACAGACTTAAATTTAATCACGTCATTTGGAGGCAAGGCCACGTACTTGAAACAAGGACGACTCGTCTTTGGAGTAAGCAAACACTTGAACAAGTCAGCCGGATAGAACGCCGCTGCGCCTTTGCTTACTTTTGTGCCCATGATGAAGGTCGCAGCCGTGAGCTTGTGTATCAATTTGATAGCGCTGAAGAGTGTGCGAAAGCGGTTAATGAGCACAATAAAGCGCTAGCTGAGGCACTATCTAAATGATTGAGACAGTAAACGACTTAGTTAAGCGCCTAGTTAAAGAGGCCGATCAACTCGAGTCTATGGGATCGGTTGATTTGGCTTGTGGCGTTGAAGCTGCAGTGCGGGTGATCCGTGATGAATTAGATGCTAATGCCGCGATTGGTAATGCTGACAGCCACCGCATCGAGCCACTAGAACGCCAGAACAAACGCTTGATGGCGGTACTCGCTAAGCAGTCAGTATTGAATGAACGCTTTGATTTGCTCTGTAAAGACAGCGTGTTATCAACGCCTGAATATAAAGCTATGGTTCTTGCCAAAGAGGCGATTAAACGCCAGATCAATGCGCTGCCAAAGTGCAGAACCTGCCGTGGCGTTGGCAAAGTGAGGCCGATGTTTGCGCTGCATTGCTGTGATAAATGCGGCGGGATCGGCGTGAATATTGCGGCTAATAACGAGCTGGTTAAGCTGCAGCAATCCTTGATCATGACTGAGTTTGAGTTGATTGAAAAACTGACTGCTGACTTGTTTAAGGTTGGGTTATCACCTGCAGATAAAGAAGCCATTGCGATCGAGTATTTTTACGCGGATTGCCGCACTAACCTGAGGTGTGACTAATGGCCGTGACCTGTATTGCGTTAAGTGACGCCGCCATTAAACGGGCGGTTGCCGATCAGTCTATTACTGAAATCAGGGACCCAAGGTTTCCGCTGCGACTGCGTTTGGCCAGTTCACGCAGCCGTGGTAGCTGGCATTTAATCACCTATAAAGACGGCAAGGCCAATTGGGCTAAGGTAGCCGACTGGCCACTAGTGAGCGCTAAGGCAATGCTGGATGATCTACCGTCGTTAAGCATGCAGCATAGGCAAGATCAGAGTGTGAAAGTTAATACCTGGCTAAGTTGCGGCGGGTTATTAAATTGGTATTTAAGCCGGTCACAAACAGACACCAGTTTATCGTTGAAGCGCAAACGCAACATCAAGTGCGCCATCACTAAACACTTAATCCCTGTGCTGGGTGATGTGATGCTGAGTGAGCTTAATCATCATAAGGTTGATGAGCTATTGATTTGGCCCCTGCAGGCTCGCTACGCATTGGGCAGCGTTCGCCAGTATTACGCTATTTTACGTAAGGCCTTCAAACAGGCGACAGTGCTTAAGTTGATTAGTGATGATCCGCTGGCATCATTGAGTTTTACCGATTTTATCTCGACACCCATTGCGACTAAGCCGCCAAAACTACAATCCACTGATCTGCTGCAGCTGCTAACGAATATAGGTAATGCTAACGATGGCGCAGCCATGCTTATATTTATCATGCTGGCTTACGGTACCCGTATCGGTGAAACTCGTTTACTGCGCTGGACCTACTACGACGAGTCCAATGCTAAGCTGGTGATCCCTGCCGACATTACGAAGACACATGCCCAACTGACTATCCCGATCACTCCATTAATGGCTGATGTATTACGTTGGCATAAAGCCATGCAGGAAGCAGCAGGGTATCGTGGTGGGTATTTATTCCCGCATCCTTGTCGCAATGGTGGATTAGATGAACGGTCGGCGAATAGTTTGGTTAAGCAAGTGAGTAACAGTGAATGGACTGCCCATGATTTACGCAAGCTAGCAAGGTCGTGTTGGGCTGACTTAGGCATTGATTACATGGTGGCCGAGCAGATGTTAAACCACTCGATGACCAAGCTAGATCAAGCCTACATTCATACCTATTTAGCCGACCAAAAGAGAGCAGCAATTGAGTTGTGGCACAGTCATTTAATGGCAATTTATAACCCATTTATTGCGTGGTTGAATAAACAGACTCATATCGAGATTTAAATTTTTAAGAAGTTGGCAGCATAGATTATTTTGCTGCCAATGTAAGTTTTTGAGTAAAATAATGTTTACGTGAGAAGTGGAAATCCATGAGTGCTGAAGTAAGCAATGGTACCAGTAGCCGCAGTTGCAATAGCCACTGTATTTGCTAAGTCAGCAAGCATTTGAGATATACTCTTTCCCGTATCGGTATTTTTTAATTCATCCTTAAATGATTCGTTCAGTACGGCATGACCAAGTGTTGCTTCAATTGCATCCATAACAGGCATTGCACCTGAGATGAGGTAATCGTTTATTGCGTTTAAAATTTTATTTAAGTAATGAGTCATAAATTTTTTAAATTCAGTCGACAGATTAGACTTAAGTGTTTCATTAATAAGCTTTTTAAGCTTTTCTCTAAATAAATTTAACTTTTCATTTTCGATAGTTGTTGTTTCAAGCTTTTGATCAAGTAAAGCAGAGATCATCGACAAAGTATTTAAACTATGGCTATCTATATGCCGAATAAAAGTATGCCAATTTTCATTTAAGTTTTGATTTAAAAATGCCGCTTGGATTTGATTGAAGGAATACTGATATCCAGAAATTTGTGCTGGATAATGAAGTGAAACTAAATTTAATATGTCATGTGGAAGTAACATGACTTTTCCAAGCTTACTTAATAAGATTGAATGAGAATTTAGATTATCCCCAGGTACTTCAAGTACTTGCATCCAAGCTAATTTATTCGGTTTTTCTATGCCAATTTTTTTGCCATTCTCAAGGATTTTTAACAATCTTTCTGCAGGGTTATCAGTCATCATAAGTATATGTAGGTAAAGGTTTTAGTTTCAATGGACTTTATCAGTTGTCTGCAATAATAACAATAATTTAAAGACAGGCTGCAAGTTCAAATCTAATGTTTTTATTACTCAAGACAGTATCAAGACAGTATCAAGACAGTATCAAGACAGTATCAAGACAGTATCAAGACAGTATCAAGACAGTATCAAGATAGGAAATAACAGTAAAACTGCTGAAAGCCTTGCCGATAGCGGCTTACAAGGCAATATATGTATCTTCCAAAGAGGAAGATATTTAATGAGTAAAGTGAAGGTTTTAAAAGCTGTTGGCTACATGACAGAGCATAAAGCTCCTGCCAACAAAATAACATCAATCATGAACCCGCCAGGTGATGATTAATGATTACCACCTATATCGCAGGGCCGATCAGTGGCAACGTCAAGGCCAATAAGTTAGCGTTCTTTAGTGCAGAAGAGGAACTGGCCGCAACGGGAAGAGTAGTGTTGCACTCTGCAGGGTTGCCCGTTGGGCTCACAGAACCCCAGTACATGGATATCTGTTACGCCATGATCCGCGCCTGCAGTGAGATAGTGATGTTGCCCGGTTGGCGCAAATCAGCTGGCGCCACCGCCGAGTATTACTACGCCAAGAAGATAGGGCTTAAGATTGTGTTCGTCCCAACTGGAATAGACATTGCCTATGGGATGAGTTTAGTATTTTGATAGCTTAAAAATTAGATTAATGAGTGGCAATATGCTAAATATTGAGACTATTTTCTAATTGAACATAAGGTAATCATGAATTTAGCAGTAAAGGAAATTGTCGAAATTTATACTTCTAATCCTAACTATAGGGCTGAAGTTATCGAGTCTCTTGGGTATGCGGGTGGTGACGATGCCGTTGATGCAATCATGGGAATCTATGATCTTTACCCCAGTTTTAGGATTGACGTACTAAATGCCTTAGGGAAAGCAGGTGGTGATAAAGCTGTGCAATCTATAATGAATATTTATACTAGTAATCCTAGCTTAAGGGATAAAGTTCTGCAGGCATTAGGGCAAGCAGGAAGAGGTTGTAAATAATCTTCGATTTAGCTCTATCTAATGTAATTTAAATTTTTGAGAGCTAAATATTGATAGTCACTGAGGATTAGACATGTAGACATTATCAATGTTTAGTGACGTCAATAATCAGTTAACTGATAACTAAATCATTCAAAATTTGCTAACTACAGCTCAAGCGCTATAATCACTGTAATTATATACAGTGATTTGGTGCTTTTATGCGTGTTTTGCCCTTTATAGCTGTACCAGCACACGCTGGGGTTCATGGCTTTGAAAGCCCTGCAGCAGAATACACACAGCTCGGTTTAAGTCTAGACGAGCTTTTAGTGCAACATCCTAGCGCTACTTACATTGGTATAGCGCAGGGGGATTCGATGCAAGGCGTTGGCATCTTTGACGGTGATGTACTCATTGTGGACAGGCATGTTACAGCTCAACAAGGTAACGTTATCGTTGCAACGCTGAACGGCGAGTTCGTGTGTAAAATCTATGATAAAGCCAGAAAAATGCTTTTATCATCTAATGAACAACAGCAAGCCGTAGAGGTTAAAGATTACGATGACTTCCGTATTGAAGGGGTTGTAACTCGGTCTGTTAGGTTGCACACCCATTGTTCTATATTGGCGGAACAACTATGTATGCCTTAGTTGATGCCAACTCATTTTACTGCAGTGCAGAGCAAGTCTTTCGACCAGATTGGCGTGGCAAGCCAATAATCGTACTAAGCAACAACGATGGATGTATCGTTGCCGCGAATAGGCAAGCCAAGGAAGCTGGTATACCTAAATTTGCGCCTTACTTTCAAGTAAAAGATCAGTGTCAGAAACTCGGGGTAATTGCTTGCTCTTCAAATTACGAGTTGTACGCCGACCTATCGTCCAAGATGATGGAAATTATTGGTCGGTTTGCACCGGATCAACATGTGTATTCTATCGATGAAAGCTTTCTATCCTTCAAGCATTGTTATCCAGCGATTCAGTGCCTAAAGACGCAAGGACAGTTAATCCGCCGTGCAGTATGGAAAGAGGCTTGCTTACCTGTATGTGTTGGCATTGCTGCTAGCCTTACGCTGGCTAAAATTGCCAACCACGCAGCTAAAAAGTTACCGGGTTATAGCGGTGTTTGTGTCATTGATAATGAGACAGAACGGCTAGCCATTTTAAAGCAAACACCCGTTGGTGAGGTGTGGGGAATTGGTCGGCGGATTAGTAAAAAGCTTGAGTTAATGAACATCAACACCGCGCTAGATCTTGCTAAAATGCCAGCAGGACTTGCGAGAAAGCTATTCAGCATTGAGGTTGAACGCACAGTGCGTGAACTCAATGGACAAGAATGTAAACAATGGGACCAAGCCAGAGCGGATAAACAACAGATATTCTCCACCCGTTCGGTTGGCGAAAGGATTATGGATTTTGATTCACTCCTGCAGGCCTTGAGTAAACATGTCGCAATTGCCGCTTCTAAGGCAAGGGCGCAAGGATCAAGTTGTAAATCAATGCTACTGTTCGCCAGCAATTCTCCTTATGACGAACATCCTGCAAGTTTTAAATCTATTGTTCACTTCCCCTGTGCTACTAAGTGCACTGTCGAAATGACCAGAGCGATGACAGCTGCTGCACCTAAATTATTTAGAGAAGGTGTGAGGTATTACAAGATCGGCATTGGGCTCATTAATCTAAGTTGTGACAAGTATCAGCAATTCGACTTATTTAACGCACCGAAAGCAGATCCGGCTTTGATGCAAATACTTGATGGCATTAACTTACGCTATGGCCGTGATACCTTGTTCTTAGCTGCTCAAGGCATAGAACAAAAGTGGGCAATGCGACGTGAACTACTGACGCCACAGTACACTACCAATTGGGCAAGTTTGCCGAAGATTAAATGTTATTAAGTTTAATACGAAAATTATGTGCTTAATCGAATTAATAAAAATGCAATACGGAATTATACCGGATTCTATTTGTTATAAATCATGGTCAATCATGTCTTAAATGTTGGTTAAATTTGTTGACACTGATATTTTTTGTGATATTTTCGTGCTTCACTTTATGGGTGTTAAATAGAATGGAGTTCTGTAATAATATGAGAGTATTAAGGAGTTTTCTAGTTTTTGCATCAGTGATGTTATCATTCAATGCATTTGCAAATAATTGTATTGTATTAAACCCTAACTCAAATATTGAGTTGTATACGCAATATCAAAATCAATCTGCATGTATTAGCTTTAAAAATGTTAATATACAAAAAACATATTTTGTTGCAGACCCAAGCCTTGATAAAGATGCTGCTTATAAGATAAAAATACAAAGCGCAAACGGAAGTGTGATTTTAGACAAAACTCAGTCTGCAGCTGGGGTCAGTACTAATGCTAAACTTAATACAAATTATAGTTCAGAGATTTTAGTTACATTGACCCCAATGACTCAAAATATAGAATATAGATATTTTGTTATTCATGATGAAAATACAACTAGTGGTGAAACTTCTATATACATAGGACTAGCATCTAGAAAAACAATCTCCAATATTCCACCTACTAAGCCTTGTAAAGGGTGCTATAACTCTGACAGTGTAGGCACATTACCCTTGTATATGGCTAGTTCTGCAGGCTCAATGAATGAAGCCTCTCAATGTACAGACGCTAATAGACCACCTGAACCCGCGCCTAAAAATAGAAATACAAATGAAGAGTTAAATATAAATGCTGTATTAAAAGTATCTAGGCAATGGAAAAATGAAATTAATAAGACTCATACGCTTGGTGCTCAAATATCAGCAGCTTTTGCTAGAATGTATGTAATGCATAGAGGTGGAGGCGCTTTGGATGTTGCTCATGATTTATCTAGCAAGTACGGAGGTTCAGCAGAAATGGGGAATTTTCTTTATGGTGCTAATGCAAGAGCTATGGGGCTCCCGTCCTCTTTTATAATTAGAGGTTCTGCTGGTTATCAAGCTATTAGTGATTCAGGCTGGGCAGGCTTTCCACAGGGTGTTTACAATTTCATATCCAATGATGGTGATAATTTTGGAGACTCTGAACAGACTATGAGAGGAATTCGTTACTACGACGAAGTACATCAAAATAACCAAGGAGACACTTCTTCGACATCATGCCAAGATTCTCAAACTCTTAATGGGACAAATAATACTGGCGCAGGAGGAGTAGGAGGCGGGGAAGGCGGTGGTAACGGTGGCGGTGGTGTTAATACATTCCCTGGCGGTGGTGCAGGTTGGGGCGGCGGTGGCGGTGGCGGCGGATGTGCAATGTGGTTAGTTCAAAAAGGCTATCCGCCTCGTTGTTTGTCAAGTAAATAGTATTCAATTCAATATAAGGTATCTAAAATGAAAACTATTTTAGGAAGTTGGCCGTTGTTAGTATCTTTTCTGATTCTTGTTGGCTGCGAAAGCGAACCTACATTTGAAACAATGAAAAAAAATTTTGAAGTTAATAGAATTGCCTTTAATGAACTTCAAAAAATTGCTTGTGAATTAGGAAATGTAAAACAGGATTTTAGTTATACAGATGAAAGGTATAGTTATAATCCAAGTAGGATTGATGATAAATTTAGAAATAAAGACTTAGATAGATTACTCAGCATAATTGGAGGACAGGCTATAGTTTATGAGAAAAACAGTTCTAAAGAGTGTAGCCTTGCAGTTCCATATTTTTTTACTGGAAATGTTGGCGCTGGAAAAACATACGGATATAGCTTTCAGAGAAATGGATTTGTCCTTTTTGATGAAAAGCTACATACCGTAGAGAATACCTTAAAGGTTGGAATGGATTTAAAGTATGATAGACCAATTGAAGATGGTTGGAATTTTTCATTTACGCAATTTTGAACTAGTTAGCAGGTATGCATTGACCTAGTAATTCAAATCCTTTATTGTGTTATAACAATGCGGGTTATAGCATCTAAAGCCACCGAACAGGTGGCTTTTTGCTATCTAGACCTTCTGAATTATTCAAGCCTCAGCACCTGCTGGGGCTTTTTTTTGGGGCAAATTCAATGCGCAATAAGATGATAGTCACAGGCCTTAGCCTATCAGCTGCAGCATTCATTACCTTGATCACCTCAGAAGGGTTTGCGCCACTCGCTACAGTGCCGGTGCAAGGAGATAGGCCGACTGGCGGCTTTGGTTCTACGTATCACGCCGATGGCAGGCCAGTAAAGCTTGGTGAGAAATTCACCCCTATTAATGCGTTGACAACAGCTAAGGCTCACATCTCAAAGGATGAGGAACGCTTCCGCAATAGCTTACCGAATACCGAGCTTAACCAAGCATCTTACGATCTCTATATCGATTGGGTTTACCAGTATGGCATTGGCCGCTGGTCAGATTCACCTATGCGTGATCACGTAATCAAAGGCGAATATCAACAGGCATGTGATGCGCTGCTACTGCCAAAGTATCGCACTGTCGCTGGCTATGACTGTTCAACCCCTGGCAACAAGCGCTGCTATGGCGTCTGGGTTCGAGTGCTAGAGCGGCATCAGCGCTGCATTGATTCACTGAAGTAGATTCACTCAAAATAATATCCAACACAACGCGATTAGAAGCGATTACAGAAGGAGTTAAATTCATGATGCCAGCGGTCAAATCATTCGGTAAAGGCTCTGAAATCAACGCCTATGAATCTGTTGAGGTTTTGTCAGTGGGGGTGGGGCGGGTCGAAACCTTGGGGCTTTTGCCTAACTGACCGTGCGCTCCCATCTTTATACAAAACCGCGAAATGAAACCTTTTTTTCTGGCGCAGGAAGGTCTTGAAAATGTTCAGTACATTAAAGAATAAAATCATTGCGTTAGTTATCGGTTTGTTGGTCGTTTCCATTTTTGCTTTAGGTGTGTTTTTGAGGATAAATCAGGGGCAAATAGCACTGTTAAAGAGTGATTTGGCTAGATCTGAACAATCAAGGGCAAACTTGCAAAAGGATTTGACCTCTGTTTCAGCCTCGCTTGAAGTTGCTGAAAAAGATAAAGAAAACTTGTTATCTAGCCTTAGCCTATTAGCAAAAGCATTAAGCGATCGAGAACGTGATCGAAACGAAATTAAGCAGGAATTTGCAGCAAGTAATAAAGAATTGAAGCAAATTTTTAACGGGGCCATTGATGAAAAAACGAAGTCTTGGGGCACTGCTGATATCCCTGCAGATCTTAATAGGGTGCTCGAGCGTTCAGCCAGGTGTGCGAACCGTTACCGTCACCAAGATAAAGTATGTTTTCCCGCCACAGGAACTGATCAGCCAGTGCCTAGCGCCACGATATTCCAGCAAGAAAAACCAAGAACTTTCTGAATACACCAATTCGTTAATCGAAGTGATTTCATTGTGTGACCGAGATTGGTTAGCACTAGAAAACTGGATTAACGAGCAAAAATCTAAACTGTCTACCGAGTGATCGGGGGGCTAAGTATGAATATCAGAGCGATGACGCCAATTATGGATAAAACAGTGACAACCGGAAGCTATATTGCTTCTATCTCAACTGCCATCGGCGGGTTTTTATCATTGAGCAATATTGCTCTGCTGCTCGGTATTGCCTCAACGGTCGCATTATTTGTTGTGCAGTATCGTCGCAATAAAGCAGCGGAGAAGCGCGATCAGGAATATCACTTAGCACGTATGGCAGCGCTTAAGAGCAATGCTGTGGAAGTGATTAGCTCAGATAGAGGCAGTTGTGATGCATAAAACAACGAGTGCGATAATTAATGGAAAGATGATTTCAGCCCCGTTAAAAACAACGAGTGCGATAATTAACGGAAAGATGATTTCATCCCCGTCAACACCTTCTGAAACTGCGGTTTTAGTTGAACAACTCAAAGCCTTAACCGCGGCCATTAACGCCCAAACCACAGCGATCAGTCAGCTGGTAAATAGTAACCTTGAAATCGTTGATCAGATGATGGCCACAGAGCCAGAAGAAGAAAAACAATCAGGCTATTTAGATGGCTCAGATGAGTTATGAGTCAAAAACCTAGCTGGCGTGATGACAAGCGTAAAACTGCTGAACGTGGGTACGGTGGACGTTGGCAAAAAGCCAGAGAAACATTTTTAAGTCGCCACCCGCTTTGTTGCTACTGCGAAGAAAATGGCAAGATCACAGCCGCAACTGTCGTGGACCACAAAATTCCACACCAAGGTGATCAAGCCTTGTTCTGGGACACCAACAACTGGCAACCGCTTTGTAAGCTTTGCCACGATAGCACTAAAAAAATAATGGAGAATCGAGGGGTAAAGCCTGGTGCTGATGAAAGCGGCAAGCCTACAGACCCTAACCACCATTGGAACAAGTATTGAGGTGAAAAGTGGCAGTAGGAAGAAAATCCACCCCCACTGCGCTCAAGCTAGTTACAGGCAACCCAGGCAAGCGGCCACTCAATAAAAAAGAGCCGAAATTGCAAGCCGGTATTCCTCGCATGCCAGCTCACTTAAGCCCAAGAGCCAAAGCCGCATGGAAGAAACTCACCCTACTGCTTAAAGACATGGGCGTTCTTACCCTTGCCGATGGAATGGCCCTTGAGCGTTTATGTGATGTTTATTCCGAAATCCTTGAGCTCAGAGACGAAATTAAGCAAAACGGTCGAACCTACCAAAGTATCAAAATCATCGGCGAAAACATCGATGAAGAAACCAAAGAATTTACGCAAGTCGAGCAAATGCTAATGAAGGCTAACCCAGCCGTGCAAATGCTGGCTGATGCCGATCGGCGCTTTAGAGCCTATCTCGTTGAATTTGGGCTAACCCCATCAGCCCGTAGCAAAGTACAGGTAACTGATGGCGCCAAGAAAAAAGACGAAGTCGACGAATTCTTCGGATGATATAGAAGATCGCGTCACTCGTTGGGCCACTCAAGTTGTATCAGGTGAGTTCTTAGCGGGACCAGACATCCGCAACGCCTGTAAACGGCATTTAAAAGACTTAGAAACAGGCCACGAACGTGGCCTTTATTTTGACTTAGCCGCAGCAAACCGAGCAATCAGCTTTTTCCCTAAAGTATTGTGCTTAAGTGGCGGTGATCATGAAGGTAAGCCGTTCCACCTGCTAGATTGGCAAGCCTTTATTGTTGGCTCGTTATTTGGTTGGAAAGATGCCGACCATACCCGCCGATTCCGCATGTGTTATGTCGAAAGTGGCAAAGGATCAGGTAAATCACCACTAGCAGGTGGAATAGGGCTTTATGGTTTAGTCGCTGATGGCGAGGCTAGCGCGGAAATTTATGCCGCCGCGACCAAAAAAGATCAGGCCATGATCTTATTCCGCGATGCGGTTTCCATGGTCAACCAGTCGCCGCAGTTAAGCTCAAGATTAAAAAAATCGGGAACGGGCCAGAGTGTTTGGAACCTTGCCTATCTCGAAAAGAACTCATTCTTTAGGCCAATCAGTTCGGACAACGGTCAATCAGGCCCACGTCCGCATATGGCGCTGATTGACGAAGTCCACGAACACAAGAACAACAACGTCGTTGAAATGATGCGCGCCGGCACCAAAGGCCGCAAACAAGCGCTGATCTTCATGATCACCAACTCAGGCCACGACCGCACCAGCGTTTGTTACGCATACCACGAATATGGCAAGGCCATTTGTGCGGGATCCAAACCAGATGATTCCTTCTTCGCCTTTATCTGTTCTCTCGATGAAGGTGACGACCCAATCAATGATGAAAGCTGCTGGCCAAAAGCTAACCCGTCACTCGGGTATACCTTCACGCACAAATACCTGCGTGAACAGGTCACCCAAGCTAAGGGTATGCCAGCAAAAGAGAGCATTGTTCGGCGCTTAAACTTCTGCCAGTGGGTAGATTCTGCCTCGCCTTGGCTATCAGCCGACACATGGACAGATTGTGAAGATGATTTTGATATCAGCGAACTCGTCGGCGAAGAATGCTACGGCGGACTCGACTTATCAGGTACCCGAGATTTAACGGCATTAGCGCTTTACTTCCCGCGAGTAAAAACGTTGTTAGTCGAGTTTTGGACGCCAAAAGACACCTTGCTTGACCGAGAACGCACCGATAACGTGCCGTATTCAGCATGGTTAAGGCAAGGTTTTATCCATGCACCACCCGGGCATGCAGTGGACTACAGCTTTGTCGCCGAACGCATCGCCGACTTATCAGCCCAGTTCGATATCAAATGCATCGGATTTGACCAATACCGGATTAACTACTTAACGCCAGCGCTAACAGAGGCAAACGTGTTTATCCCACTGGTTAAACATGGGCAAGGTTACTACAAGGCATCAGAGTCAAACCTGTGGATGCCGCGCTCAATTGAAGAGTTCGAAAAGCTGATCACCAGCAAGCAGATCAGAATCAAAACCAACCCATGCCTAAGGTGGAACGCAGCAAGCGCAGTGCTTGAGGCCGACGCCAAAGACAACCGTATTTTTACCAAGAAAAAATCCACAGGCCGCATCGATGGCGTAGTCGCCGCCGCAATGGCAGTGGGAACGGCTGATCCAGTAAGTGATGTTCAGTCAACTTCTGTTTACGAAACTTCGGACGTTCTATGTTGATATATATCGCTTTTATTATCGGGCTCGCAGGTGCTCTCTTAGTTTCGTATGGCGCTTGGATGCTGATCCCCGCTGTAGGATTTATCACGCTTGGTAGCTTATGCCTGCTTTGGTCATGGATGGTGACTCGGGCAATGAGTGCAACCAAAGGACCAGGTGAATAAATGTTCATTCCACAAATGTTTAGGGGACCGCGTCAGCAAGGCAATGACGGTTGGCGATGGGTTAGCGCTGTTGGTGGTAGCAATACAGCATCAGGTATACACATCACCCCAGAAAAAGCCCTCGCAATATCAGCTGTTCGCGCCTGCGTAACGTTATTGGCAGAGTCAGTTGCTCAGTTACCTTGTGAGCTTTATCGCAGAGATGGAGAAGGAAGAGTAAGAGCTACAGATCACCCACTGTATGACATTATTCATAACCAGCCAAACCAAAAAGACACCAGCTTTGAATACTACGAGCAATCAATGGGCTGTCTGGGTTTGCGCGGTAATAACTACGCATTAAAAGAATATGATAGCGATGGATACATCAAAGAACTGATCCCGCTAAACCCAGATAAAGTTCAAGTGTTAAAAGGGCCTGATGGCCTGCCGTACTACTATCTTGTTGATATTAACGAAACGCTTCCTGCGAGATTAATCCATCACATCAAAGGCTTTAGCCTTGATGGTTACATTGGCGTATCGCCTATTCAAACCAATCCAGATGTATTTGGGTTGTCATTAGCTACAGAGCAACATGCAGGTAATGTCTTTGCTAATGGCACCACACTCAGCGGCGTGATAGAGCGTCCTCATGACGTCAAGGCAATTGACTCTCAAGAGAAAGTTGACGCCATATTAAGCAAGTTTAAAGAGCGTCACTCAGGCCTACGCAATGCTTTTTCAGTTGCGATGCTGCAAGAGGGAATGAGCTACAAACAGTTATCGATGGATAACGAAAAAGCCCAATTGCTTGAAAGTCGTGGCTTTGGTATTGCGGAAGTGTGTCGCTTATACAAAATTCCGCTGCACATGGTGCAGATGACGGAGAAAACTACCTCTTGGGGATCTGGTATTGAGTCGATGTCGCTTGGGTATGTCATTTACTCGCTCTTGCCATGGCTAAAACGTATTGAGGCAGCACAAACCCGCGATCTACTTTTACCGTCTGAGCGTGGCCAATATTACATAGAGTTCAACGTACAAGGATTGTTACGCGGTGACCAAAAATCCCGATATGAGTCTTACGCAATCGGCCGTAACTGGGGATGGTTAAGTGTTAATGATATTCGTCGCCTAGAAAACATGACACCCATTAGCGGGGGAGAAACTTATTTAACCCCACTCAACATGGTTCCAAGTAATTCAATGCAACAGCACATGAACGCCACCCCAGAACAAATGCAACAGATAGAGGCAATTCTATGCAAGTAAACTATCCAAATTTAGCCAGCATGGTATTCAATACCCCATTGCTAGCGACAAGAACTGCAGTTGATGCCGTTAAATCTGTACTTATCCCGCGTATTATGGGCAATGGCAGCATTGAAATTCCATCATTACAACAAAACCAAACATTACCAGAACCATTAGCCGCAGTTGCTGATGATGACTGTGATATTTCAGGCATGTACACCACTGCAAATGGTCGAGTAGCTGTTATTCCCATTCATGGTCTGTTAATGGCTCGCCGTGGGCATATCACAGCAGCATGTACTGAGCTTAACAGCTATGAAAAGCTGCAAAACCGTATGACTCGGGCGCTTAATAACAACATGATTGAAGAGGTCGTTGTTGACTTCAATACTGGCGGTGGAATGGCAGTAGGCTGCAAAGAACTGGCTGATTTCATCTACCAATCTCGCCAAATAAAGCCCATTAATGCCATCGTTAATTACAACGCCTATTCAGCAGGCTATTACCTCGCTTCTGCCTGTTCAAAAATCATTGTGTCATCAACCTCAGGAGTTGGTTCTATCGGCGTGATCATGGAACACATGGAGTCCAGTAAGTTAGAGGAAAATATGGGACTAAACTTCACGACTTTCTTCCGCGGTGATCATAAGAATGATGGCAGTCCACACGAACCCATCACCGAACAAGCCATTATCGAAATCAATGCTCGCCTTGATGAAACCTACCGCATGTTTACCGAGTCAGTAGCCCAATATCGCAATATTGATGTTCAAAAAATCATTGATACTCAAGCCAGACTTTTTGGCGCTAAAGAAGCCATCACTATGGGGCTTGCTGACGAACTTATGTCGCCATTTGAGGCGATTAATGCGATAGCAAAACCTTATATGTCCCAAACAACAAGAACCAGAAGCATTGGGATGCAAGCTAAAGCTATGAATATGACGAACCAGCTCTAGCCAAGCGGCGGGGCAGTAATGTGCAGCCAATTAGGCTGCATTTTTTTTACCTGAAGGAGATTCACCCATGTTTAAAATCGAAGAACTTCGCCGCAAACGCGCAGAGATTAATGCTCAAGTGCAATTGCTAGCGACAACCGATGCTGAAGGCACGTTAAGCGCTGAACAGCTGGCATCATTCGAAAGCTTATCTGCAGAGTTTGAGTCACTGAGCTCTCAAATCGGTCGTTTAGAAAGTGCTGAGCGTATGAACGCCGCACATGCTAAACCTGTCAGCAAAAATACCTCTGCTGCAGTGCATACCAAAAAAGAAGCCGATCAGTATCAAGGCGCAGCATTTGCTCGTGTAGCCATGTCGATTGCTGCATCGAAAGGTGATCTTGAAGGTGCCGCCCGTTTTGCTAGCGATACGATCGGCGATAGTGATGTATCAATGGCAATCGAAACCTCTGCAGGTTCTGGTGGTGCATTAGTGCCACAGAATACTGCGATGGAAGTGATTGAGTTATTGCGCAATCGCACTATCGTTCGTCGCCTTGGTGCGCGATCTGTGCCATTGCCTAATGGCAATATGACATTGCCACGTATGAGCGGTGGCTCAACATCGACTTACGTTGGTGAAGGCAGCGATGTGTTGGCATCAAATCCAGATCTGGACGATGTAAAGCTGTCAGCAAAAACGATGATCACCTTAGTGCCAATTTCAAACCAATTGATTGGCCAAGCAGGTCGTAACGTTGAAAGCCTGATTCTGCAAGACATGATCGCCTCAATGGCCGTGCGTGAAGATAAAGCTTTTTTACGTGATGATGGCTCAGCATCAACACCAACAGGCTTTAAAAAGACTGCAGAAGTTGCATTAAGAACAGTTCCTTGGTCTGGTGTAGCATCATTGGCCACTATCGACGCATTCCTTGATAGCTTGATTTTAAAGCTGATGGAATCTAACTCCATGATGATCACTCCTGGTTGGGGTTTGTCGCCACGTACTTACATGAAGCTGTTTGGCCTGCGTGATGGTAACGGCAATAAAGTTTACCCAGAAATGGCAACAGGGTTACTGAAAGGCTTCCCTATCCAACACACCAACACCATCCCATCAAACCTAGGTACAGGCACCAACGAATCTGAGATTTACTTTGCAGATTTTAACGATGTCCTTATTGGTGAAAGCGGTAATTTCTCAATCGATTTCAGCCGTGAAGCAACCTACAAAGATGCCGAAGGTAATTTGATCTCTGCCTTTAGCCGCAACCAATCATTAATCCGTGTAGTAACGGACCACGATATTGGTTTCCGTCACCCAGAAGGCCTAGCGCTAGGTACTGCAGTAACTTGGTAATCAGTTAACTGATAAGTAAATCAATAACGGGGCATGCGCCCCGTTTTATTTGAGGCAAATATTATGGCAAAAGCACCAGTGACTAAAGCGACTGATACGGATAAAAAAACGGTATTGGTCACTTTTAAGAAAAATTGGACCCGTTATTCTCCCGGTGATCTTGCAGGGTTTGACGAGTCTGTCGCTACAAAACTAGTTGAGCAGCTAAAAGTTGCTGAACTCTACGAAGAAACACCTGCTGATACTACTGAAGGTAAAAAGGAGTAACTAACATGCCGCTGGTCACACTGGAAGCTGCTCGGCGGCAAGTTAACCTGCTCGAGTCAGAGACGTTTCAAGATACATATTTAACACAACTCATTGCAGCAGTAGAAGCCCATATTCGCCGCCGTTTAAGCTGCACCTTTGTTGAAACCACTGCTGAACTTGAAGCAATGGACCCTAAGCCAGTTAAAGCCATTATCATTGACCAAAGCCAAGATTTAACTCTTGCAGCTCTGCTGTTAATTGGGCACTGGTTTAATAACCGAGAAGCAGTATCAACAGAACAAATGGTCGAAGTGCCAATGGCATTTGAAAACCTCATATTTGAATTTAGAGACTTGGCAATAGGGTGATCTCATGTCTAGCGGCAATTACCGGCATAGAATCGATATTTACACCGCCACAAAACAGCAAGATCCACTATCTGGTGAAGAGCTTGACCAATGGACGCTAGCATTCCAAACCATGGCTAACTTTTCTTCACTATCGGTAAGAGACTTTATTGCCGCCGCAGCAGCGCAATCAAAAATATCGGGTGAATTTACTCTCCACTATCGTGACGGTTTCCCAAGTGAATTTAGAATTAAGCATGCTGGAAAAATCTATAAGCCAGAAGGTGTTATGCCAGATGATAAATCTGGTCGTCAAAAACTGATTATTCCAGTGTCTGAATCAACTGATGTTTTAGTAGGTTAACCATGGCGGCAAAATTCGATTTTAGTCTCATTGGCTTAAAAGAAGTTAAAGCCAAAATGAACAAGGTTAGCCAAACCGTGCTTGATACTGGTACTCGTACCGCGCTGCGTAAAGCCGCTGGCATAGTCAAAAAAGCGGCTCAAGAAAATTCGCTCAATGTGGACGATCCCAAAACAGGTAGGCGCATTCGCGACAACATCACACTGCAGTTTGCTAGCCGGCTATTTCAACGCGAAGGCGTGATCATGTATCGAGTTGGCATTGCCACCAATCGAGGCCGTATTCCTACTCCTAACGCCGACGAAGGTGCGCGCGGTAATACCCCACACTGGCATTTAGTCGAGTTTGGTACCGAACACGCCCAAGCACAGCCATTTATGCGTCCAGCACTGGCCAATAACATCAATCAAGTGATCGGCCGTTTTACGGTCGAATTTGATAAAGAACTCGATAAGGCACTTTCATGAGTATGGCGCCCATTTTTGTCGTGTGCCGAGCAAGCACGGCAGTGACTGATTTACTTGGCACCAATCCGACAAGACTCTATCCATTCGGCCAAGCGCCGCAAAACGTAGCCAAACCTTATGCGGTTTGGCAGGTGATCGGCGGTAGCCCTGAAAACTATATCTCAGGCCGACCAGATACCGACACCTTTGCACTGCAAGTGGATGTATATGCCGATTCAGGCAGTTCGGCTAATGCCGTGGGTGATGCAATTCGCTTCGCCACTGAATTAGAGGCGCATACCACCAATTACAACGGCGATAGTCGTGACAAAGAAACAGGCAATTATCGTCACAGCTTTGACATCGATTGGATAGTCACAAGATAACCAAATAAACACCATTTCATAAAACCCAAAGCCTCTGCAACCGCAGGGGCTTTTTTGTATCTGCCGTAAGGCTATTGTTAGGAGCACACACATGAGTATGAAAACGCAGGGCACACAGCTCTATGCAATCGATCCGGCAGATGATTCCATTTTAGGTGTCATCGCTGTGACCAGTATTGATGGCATTGACAGCCCAGTTGATCCCATCGAAACCACCCCATTAGAAGCTATGGCCCGTGAGTTTGTGGCAGGTTTGAAATCACCTGGTGCGGCCACGTTTGGTATCAACATCGACCCACGAATTCCAAGCCACCTACGCCTGCACCAAATTAAAACCGCAGGTACAACCATTAAGTGGGCGATTGGTTTTAGTGATGCTGTTGGTACTCCGCCAACTGTCACCACTAAAGAATTCACCTTACCCACAACCCGTACTTGGATCACCTTCGAAGGTTTCATGACGGCCTATCCATTTACGTTTGCACAAAACGATGTGGTTAAGTCCACTATCGGCATTCAGGTATCAGGCGATCCGATTCTAGTGCCTGCCGCCGTAACGCCTTAATCATAGACACGCCTGATTAACCTAAATGAAGCCCACTTAATCAGTGGGCTTTTGCTCAACCGTCTTAACTTAATCCTAAAGGAACAATCATGGAATTAAGTGTTGCTAGCCTTATTCAGTCAAATTCCTATTCTCCTGCAAAGCCAGAACGCCGCGAAATTTCGTGGATCAACCCCGCTGGTGAAACTTGTACCGCATCGGTATATATCCGTAAAAAGTCATTCGCCACGGCTAATATAGAAGCCAATAACTACCACAGTGGTATTGACTCGCTCACCTCGCGCATTGTGTCCAGTATTGTAGATGAACACGGAAAACCCTTATTTGAGATTGACGACATTCTAGGCAATGACGCCCATGGCCCAATCTGCGACTCACTCGGTATGGCGTTAATCGGAGCGATTAACGAAGTGAATGGTTTCGGGTTAAAACCGGACCCAAAAGCCTTACCGCCGACGACGAATTCTGGCACGAACTCGTCCTCGCAGGCGTTGGCGGACGAACCATCGAAGAAGCCCAGCAAAACCTCACGCACCGAGAAGTCATCAACTGGATTGCATACCGAGAAAAGTTCGGCCCCTTAAGCCTTCAAGCACGGCAAGAACGCATTGCAGCAGCGCAAATGCACCACCTCAATATCATTCACGGCGGCAAAGCCGATCTTGAACACTTCATGTTGTACAGCCAGTTGAATGAAGCGCCGCAGCAAGAAGCCACAGTTGATGATGTGCTGCTGATGCTAAAAGCCAGCGCCATCAAAAAGTAATTCAAATTAGTAGCAATAAGGCCAAGGACGGCCAACCAACATACTTAAACCAAGCAGGAATCCCCATGGCAAATAAGTCACTCGGCACGCTAACGCTAAACATGGTTGCTGAAACGGGCAGCTTTGTTGAAGGTCAGTCTAAAGCTGAGCGCGCATTAGCTAAAACCGAAGCTGCCGCAGCAAAGCAAAAAGCTGAGCTAAATAGGCTTATGGGCCAGATTGATCCTCTGGTTGCTGAATACAGCAAATTAGACAAAATGGAGCAGCAGCTTCGCCGTCACCGTGAAGCCGGAAACTTAGGCCAAACGGAATATGAATCCTACACGCAAAAAATTGCCAAGATGCGTAGTGAGGTGGGTAAGACTAGTGTTGAGTTTGATAAAAATGGAAAGTCAGCAAAGGAATTAGCCTTTGTGACCCGTGGTTTGCCTGCTCAGTTTACCGATATCGCCGTATCGCTCCAAGGTGGTCAAAACCCATTAACGGTATTCTTACAGCAAGGCGGTCAGCTTAAGGATATGTTTGGCGGCGTTGGCCCAGCGGCTAAAGCCATGGGTGGCTATATACTGGGATTAATTAACCCATTCACCATTGCAGCCTCTGCGGCTGGCGTAATGTCGCTGGCGTATTACCAAGGCAGTGTTGAGGCAGATAGGCTACGTAATGCATTAATACTGACAGGCAATTCTGCAGGTACCACTTCAAGCGAATTGATGGAATCCGCCAAGCGCATTGATGCCATTAGCGGTACTCAGCGCCAAGCCGCTGCTGCATTAGCTGAGGTTGCAAATACAGGCAAGTTTACCGCCAGCCAAATAGAGCTTGTTGGCCGTGCTGCAATACAAATGGAAAATGTTACTGGCAAAGCGGTAGCCGATACGGTCGCCGAGTTTGCCAAACTAGCTGATGATCCCGTTAAAGCGGCTGAAGAACTCAACAAAAAATATAACTTCCTCACTGCATCTGTGTATGAGCAGATTGTAGCGCTTAAGGAAGCGGGTAAAAACACCGAGGCATCAGAGTTAGCTTTTAGAGCCTATGGCGATGCTATTAGCCAAAGAACGAAAGAGATCACCAGCAATCTTGGCAGTATAGAGAAAGCATGGAAGGCAATCAAATCGGGCGCTTCTGAGTCTTGGGATCAACTGCTTAATATTGGCCGTATCGATACACTAAAAGAAAGACTAGCCGATAATGCTAAAGAGATTAATAAGTTAGTTTCTCTAGGCAAAGGCTCTGGCTTTGAGTCAACTCGCCGTGAAAATTTATTATCTAAGCTTCAGGCAGAAGGTAATGAGCTCGTTAAGCAAATCCAGCTAGAAGATAAACTTGCAGAGGAACAAGCAAAACGGGCAAAGATAAACCAAGACTCAATCGAGGCTCAGCGTGCCATTGCCAAGGTGACCGAGGAAACCCTTACCAACGAGCAAAAGCGCACTAAGGCAATAAAGGAATATAACAACAATATTGAAAAGGTGCGGAAGGGCGATGCGAATAGTGCCTTGCTGGATCCTGACAAAATTAAACGTGATCTCGCCTCGATAGAGGAAAAGTTTAAAGATACCGCTAAAAAGACCAAAGCTTTTGCTGACGATGCCGCCACTACGTATCTCATGCGTTTGCGCGAAACTCAAGCAGGCTTGCAAGGTCAGCTAGAGTCAAATATCAAGCTTACTCAGTCGCAAAAAGAGTTAGTGCAGTTTGAGCAGCAAATCGCTGATATCAAAAACAAAGATGTACTTACCGCACAACAAAAAAGTTTGTTGGCAGAACAATCAGTGATCCGCGCTCAACTCGAAAAGAACGTGGCAATCGATGACGAAATTAAAAAGCGCAATGAATCAATCCGCCTTCAAAGCTACAGCGCCAATCTCACAGCTAACCTAGCCGCAGAGCAACAGCGCAACGCCGATAAGCTCGCTACCTTTGGCCTTGGTGACAAAGCCCAGCAACGCCTAGGTGATCGCCAAGGGATTGAGCGCGATATCGAGCGCGCTCAGGGTAAAGCGCTATCAGATAACCTCGCAGGCCGAACGACTGATGAAGAGTATCAACAACAACTTGCTATGTTGAAAGATAACCTATCTGCACGCTTGGCCGTTCAGGATGAATACTATTTAGCCCTCGACGCCAAACAAGCCGATTGGACTAACGGTGCCCGTTCATCAATGCAAAACTACATTGATGCCGCGGCTGACATGGCAGGCCAAACCAAAACCCTCATGGATGGGGCTTTTGGCGGCATGACAGACGCGCTTACCGATTTTGTGATGACGGGTAAGGCTGACTTTGCCGGGCTCGCTAAATCCATCATTGCGGATATTGCCAAAATTGCCATGCAAAAAGCCATTGCAGGTATGGCAAGCAGTATTTTTGGTGGATTCTCTGAAGGTGGTGCTGTCGGTGATAGTGGGTTCTCATCTGGCGGTTTTACTGGCTTTGGCGGTAAATACGAGCCTGCAGGCATTGTTCACAAAGGCGAGGTCGTTTGGTCGCAGCGTGATGTTGCAGCAGCTGGCGGCGTGGCCACAGTGGAAGCCATGCGCAAAGGCAATAAAGGCTACGCAAATGGCGGCATAGTTGGCGGCGCAGCCTATAACGGCGTGCCAGCATCGGCAACGGCTGGCGCTGGCGTTGTGCATGTTGAGGTCAACATAGATCAAAGTGGCAATGCCACAACCAAAGCCGATACCCCTGCCTTAAATCAGTTCGGCAGCGAGCTGGGTAAGTTTGTCGAGCAAAAATATCGAGAGTTATTGGCGAAGGATTTACGCCCGAATGGTCAAATTGGCCGCACTATGGCTGGAGGTTATCGCTAATGCCGCAGACATTCACTTGGACACCCGATAATGGTGCCACAGGCGATACCCAATATCGCACCCGCACCGCACAGTTTGGCGATGGTTATAGTCAGGCAGTTGGCGATGGTATCAACAGTAAAGTTCAAAGCTGGCCACTGACGTTTACAAAAAATAAAGCCACTGCTGAAGCGATCACCGAATTCTTTGATGATCACCAAGGCTTTAAGGCTTTTGCGTGGACCCCGCCACTCGGTACCGCCTCACTGTGGAAAGTGACTCAGAAAACAAACACCCCGCTAGGCGGCGGCATGTACCGCATCACCGCCACTTTTGAACAAGCATTTCATCCTTAACACTTCGCTATCGGACGTAAACACATGGCATTTGAAACTATCAGTCTTGGCACCCAGCCTGCAGGCACGGGTGGCGATACCGCACGTACCGCTTTTGAAAAGGTTAACCGCAACTTTATAGCCGCCGATGTACTCGCCGCAGCCATGTCACAAGCGCAGTTTGAAGCCAACCGCAATGCAAATAAAGAGCTCTATGCCGCCAGCGGTTGGGTAAGTTTTGGCAATCATGAATCAGGCAAACAAGTCAACGAATGTAAGCCGGGACTTTATACCGCGCTCACTACGCCTAACACTTTGCTGATTGGAAAAGCTGGCGGGGTAGGTGGCTCAAAAACTGATTATGCTTCGGTACATATTGATGGAGTTATTTTCAACTTTACCAATCAATTTGTACTAACTCTGCCATCACCCCCCACATCTGCTATGCCAGAACGAATGGATATGTATGGTGTTGAGGCGGAGAAAGTAGAGATAAGCGCAGCATCACCAAACGCTTATCAAGGCGGACTACGTGGAGTAGGTGCAGCAGTTAACCTATTTAGTGCTACAGAACAGCAGAAAAAAGACTTCTTTACTCAAAACTCAAACACTACTTTTATAGGCTCTGATGGGAAAATCTATCAGTGGCAGGTGTACAAGATTGCATTTGCTGGTTCGACGGATGGATTGCCATCCCCTACGGAACAGGGGTATTCACTCAATTCATTTGGTGATCTATGGCTTAAAGCGGGTAAAAACTTACTCTATTTTGGTAATGTGCTGCGTTTAAACGATGGCGGATACCATCCATCCCATAACCCACTTGGAGCTGCAAAGTTTGTAGGGGATACTTTTTGGTACAACACTACTGCTAGTATCACATCAAGATCAGACTGTTTTAATCCATCAAAATTACTCGCAGGATCTGGCTCAATTGCAAGTGGAAAATCTGGTAGATTCCACGACACACGATACTACGATGCTGTTTATGCTTATGGTGAAGGTGGTCTGTGTCGTGATATGCGCTATAAGGCTCAACAAGTTAATCAAATAGATTTCGACAATGCAGAGTCTGATTTTTATAACGGTATATATAAAGGCTTTGAAAATATAATTTTCACAACGGTATACAGCAACTCTTTTGGAGGAGATAGCAGCCCAGTAAATGAGACAAATATTGTTGTTGATTCAACAGCTAAAATGAAGGTTGGTGACTCTGGATATATATTATCGTTCGATGGAGCCACACCGTTAAAAGTTAAGATAAAAACTATTTATGATGAAACTATAATAGCATTGATTCCTTTTTACAGTGGAGAGCTAATAACAAGAAGGCCATTCACTCCGTTTATCCACGAAATGGTTCTTCCTTTTTTAGTAGGTGGCTATTTTTCACAGACTGATGTTTTAGCTCATCCAGATGAGATAAATAATCGACAGTCGCTTAAAAACGGGTGGTTTGGTAAGTGGATTCCTGATTTAAGGATAGGTTATAACATATTTAAACTAACCAGAAAGCTAATGTTAGATGGTGGTTTTGCTTCTGTTTATTTATCTGACTCTGACAATTCGTGGTCAGCAGGTAGCGTAATAGCTGATGTCCAAACAAATACAATTGCAACAACACTGCCAAGCACCAGCAGAGTAACAATATTTCAATACCAATCAAACTCAAAACAAACTGAGTCAGCAATTAATTCCTCAGTTTTTGGTAAGTATTCTGGAATTGGAAGAATGTATGTAACAAGTATGTATACACTATCTTTCTTGTCTGAGACTTTAATTGGAAAATTACTTACAAGCTCCGGTGGGAATTCACCATATGAGCAAAGTTTATCGGTTGATCCATACATAATGGGCCGTGGATATGCATCATCACCATCATTTTGGGGAAAGTTAGCATATTTCGGTGATGATTACGCCACAAAACATGATGAAATAAAAATTGGTGCCCCAACAGGTGGCGATATTGGCTTAAAAGTCCTTAGGTATAACACCGTAGAAAATAGTTACGCATCTTTAAGTTTTGCAGCGACAGAATTAAAGTATAGCAATGGTAATTGGGGCGATGACGGAAAAGTGACGACTGTTGACAACCAAGCTACTAAGACAGATTTAAATGGAAATACTGTGCTTGTTGGTACTGCAAAGTTAAAGGAGCCCCTAGGCTGGCTCAGGAATAAGGTGTAACCATGAATTTAACGATTTTTTACGAACTCGATGATTCGGGTTCTCCTGTGCTCGATGAGCACAAACAGCCAGCATTACGCCATCGGCCAGAGTCAAAAACTCTGGCCGATGTGCTTTTGGTCACTCGCTTACATGCCGCTCATCCGGCAATGCACCATGTGATCGGTAAGTTTACCGAGCTGTATGCTGTCACTCTTCAATGGGATTGGTTTGAACAGTATCAATCATGGCTAAAGCGTAAAACGGATGCTGAGCTTAATGCGCCAGCGCTACCGATAGAAACCCAAGATCAACAAGCGATTGAAAGTCCATTATTTGCGGAGCCTGAGCCTGTTCGTCCTGAACTTAAAACGATTGAGCAATATCGCGCTGAAATATTGATTGATGGCATTAGTATTGATGAATACCAGTTCCGCACCCAACGGTCCGCAGCGGTTAATTCAATTACTGTTGAAGTCGATGGACTGGTGTTTGATGGTGACGAACAATCACAGCGCCGAATGTTGGCTGCAATTCACGCCTCTGAAGATGCTGGGATTGAAAGTACTATTTGGCGCTTAGCAGATAACACCGAAGCGGCCGTCACTGTGGAGCAAATTCGCCAGGCGCATTCATTGGCGATTATCGAGCAAGGTAAACTCTGGACTAAAGGTGCCACCGATGCTTAGTGCCGATATTCAAACCCTCGAACCGGGCAATGAGGTTATTCTCTATGAAATAGATGGTACCGCTTTTGGTGCCGATATCCTTCGCTTTCATGCCCACAATATTCCGTACTCAGATGCTGACCTTAATCAACCAGAGTTACCAGCGCGCATCATCCATTGGCAGAGCGAACAATACAGTGCATGGCCAGCGCAGTTAGAAGGGGTGGAAGTTAACTCTGATGGCTCACCCAGTACACCCACACTAACCGTTGTTAACATCGATGGCAGTATCAGTGCCCTGTGCTTGTATTTTCAGAACATGGAACAAGCCAAGGTTACGATCCGCCGAACGCTGGCTAAATACCTTGATGCGACCAACTTCCCCAGTGGCAATAGCGAAGCTGATCCAACCCAAGAGGCGATAGAGATTTGGTATGTTGATAAAAAGGTGAATGAGGATAATGTCGCTGTCACTTTTGAGCTATCAAACCCTGCTGACTTGTCAGGCTACAAAATCGGCCGACAAATGACTGCCTATTGTTCATGGTGCCAACGCGGTGAATATCGCGGTGCCGATTGTGGCTACACAGGTGAAGCCATGTTTACCGAAGATGACGAGCCGACTGATAACCCAGCACTTGATCAGTGCTCTGGCACGATAGCCGGTTGCACTTTACGATTTGGCGAAAACGAAGAATTACCCCACGGCGGATTCCCCAGCGTTCGGCTTATACGTTAATCGTTTCATGATAAGTATTGTTTAGCTGGTTTAGGCAGTAATGTTAGGACTACGAGTATAAACAGGGGTTACCCCTTGCGGCATTGTAACACGATGTTGCAATTGCGTTCTATTTGATGTAGTTTTTAGTGGTTTTGTGGATTTTAAGTGTATTAATTAAAAGGATTTATGTAATGAATAAAGTGTTAATGTTACTTTTGCTAACCACCGTGCCTTTTACTGCAATGTCTAAGGAGCCAATATCAGGTGCAGTTAGTGCAGTTAGTGCAGAGAAAAGCGAACTACGCAATGTTGACTCTATTTTTATGAAAAGCACACAGCAAAGATTTTCATCAATTGCTGAAAAAATTGGTATTTCTGAAGAAAGTTACTTATATGCATCAAGGGCATATATGAGAATTTTTAGTGAAGAAAGTATAGAAGGTCTTACTAAAATACAAAATCGAGAACTTTACCAATCACTTTTAGGCAAGGAAACTGATAGTGAATTTTCATCCAGTTATGTAAGGTTAAATAATGAGATCAAATCTGATCTGGCAAGCTTTCTTCAGTTAGATGTCACTAAACTGGATAAATTTATTGAAGTAGTTCATAGCCTCCATTACACAGGTGAGTTTGAAGACGTAAAAGTAAATTCTAATTTAAATAAAACAGCAGATGTAGAAATTAGCGCTGTGGGGGAAATGGTAAGGATTCCGGTCGTTTGTGATGAAGTATGTCAAAGTGGCGCCCGTCAAGCACCTTTTAATCCATTTGGTTCAACTATGCCATTGAATATGTATATTTATAATAAGGCATCTTCTCAAGGTATTCTTCCAAATACAGTTCGTAATCCTAATTCAACGTTTACGGTGAAATTTGTGGATAACAATACTGGCGACACTATTGCCGCAGAAGTGTGGAGTTATAATGATTTTAGTGGGGCATGGAAAGTATCAAATGCGCCTTGCGGAAACTGTCACTCTGACCGCTAATTCAATATAGCTTTCAACTTGACCTCATTAACTTTTAAAAAGCTGTTGAGGTCAAGTATGATAGTATATTTATTTTACTGACACCTAATTACATTAATTAATTTCTCTGCTTTACAGTTCAAACTTTGTGTCTTTCAACATTCACCAAGCATTTTCCCGCCGTCGGCAAAATGGTCTAACACAACCTAAGCAGGTCCCTATGCATCAAACGCTCTTGCATGCTTTTACTCAGCATGCGGTCAACTGCTACCCCAATGAATGCTGTGGGCTGATCATCCAGCAAGGTAGCAAGCCTTTTTATGTGCCATGCGATAACAAGGCAACTAACAAAGCCGATGAGTTTTTGATTGATCCACTGCAATATGCTGCTATTGAAGATCAAGGGCAGATCATAGGTATCTGTCACAGCCACCCAGATTCGAGCGCGAAACCAAGCCAGCGTGATATTGCCATGTGTGAGGCCAGTGGCTTACCTTGGCATATCCTAAGCTGGCCAGACGGCGATTTACGTTCTATGGTGCCAACGGGTGAACGTCAACCCTTGTTAGGTCGTCCTTTTGTGCATGGGGTATGGGATTGTTATAGCTGTGTTCGTGACTGGTACCACGATGTTCAAAGTATTTTATTGCCAGACTTTGAGCGCCAAGATGGATGGTGGGAAGGTGAGCAAGAGCTTTACCTCGATAACTTTGCTAAAGCTGGATTTGTGGCGCAACCCAATATCAACCTTGCCGATCTGCAAATTGGTGACGGCATCTTAATGCAAATTCAAAGTCAGAGAGTCAATCACGCCGCTGTTTATGTCGGCGAGGGTAAAATCCTGCACCACCTCTATGGTCGCCTTAGCCGCTACGATATTTACGGCGGTTACTGGCAGCGCAATACAAGGGTGATTGTGCGTTATGCTCAGAAATAGGCTAAAAACTTTACAGTCAGTTATGTCATTGGCATAGTAGTAAATTGTAATTCTTTATAAATCTAACTAATGGATTGAAAATGTCGAACATTAAATTAGTTTTTTTATCTTTGATAGTGTTTTTTTATGCAAATATGGTTAATGCAGATAGTGATTCCAAGCTTATTGGTGTTGGAAATATTATAGTTTCAGCAATGGTTTCTGATGATGCCATAAGTGCATCATTAACTGATAGTAAAGTTAAAACAGAAGTTGAGCTTTTACTTCGAACTTATGGTGTTGCACTAGCAAATAAAGATGACAGTGTTGATGCAGTATTAAGCATTGATGTGCGTTCATTTTTTGAGTACACAGTATCAGGTAAGCTGCAAGGTTATTATTCAGTAATAGATGCTAGTTTGTATGAAAAAGCATTGGTTGATAGAGGCGGAAGATCATCGAATACGTCGCAAATAGTAACAACGTGGAATTACTCAAAATCTGTTACCGGACCAAAAGATTCATTGGTTTCACAAAACATGGAAGCTATTACTGATATTGTAAAAAAATTTTCTAATGAATATTTGAAAGATAATAGAAAATAAAATATTGGTTTTTATCTTATATTAAATTTATAAAAATTCCCGCCACTAAAGCCACCTCTTCAGGTGGCTTTTTTATTGCCTAAAATTCATGCTTTCGCGGAAACACCATGAGCACACATACCACTATCAAGCTATCAGGATCCTTGGCTTCTAAGTTCGGCCGCATTCACCAGCGTTTACTAGAAACGGGGACCACAAACGAAGCCTTTAGCGCTTTAAAAAATACCCTGTATGGATTTGATCTGTTTATTAAAGAACAAGCAAAGCTTGGGCTGCGCTATGCCATTTTTCGCAATGGACATAATACGGGTACCGATGAGTTTGATTTAGCTGGTACGACTGAAATCCGTATTGTCCCTGTCATTGGTGGCAGCAAGCGTGGTGGCATTCTTCAAACGATTCTCGGTGCTGTGATGATAGTCGTTGGTGCTTATTTTGGCCAAGGGTGGCTAGTGCAAGCGGGTATTGGCATGGTCGCTGGTGGTGTGGTGCAAATGCTCTCACCGCAAGCAAAAGGACTTAAGGGCAGGGAGGCTGCGGAGAACGCGCCAAGTTATGCCTTTGGTGGAGCAGTTAACACAACTGCAGCAGGTAACCCCGTCGGCATCGGTTACGGTAAGCGCCGAATTGGTGGCGCCATTATTAGTGCAGGTATTTATGCCGAAGATATTGCTACATCAAAGCGCCCAATCCAATCGGGTGGCGGTAATGGTGGCAATGGTGGCGGCAGTCAACAGGAGCAATAATCAGCATGGGTATTCCTGCATTAAATCAACAACTGACTATTCATGGCGCTAAAGCGGGTGAAGGTGAGCAGCGTTCGCCTGTCGAATCCCCTGATGATCTGCGCTCAATCGCTAAAGCCAAAATCTTACTGGCGATCGGTGAAGGGGAGTTTGAAGGCCAATTATCTGGACAGAATGTCTTTTTAGATGGTACGCCACTACTGGATCCTAATGGCGCCGAAAACTTCCCCGGTGTTATTTGGGACTTTCGCCCAGGCACTGCGCATCAAACTTACATCCCCGGACTGCCATCTGTTGAAAACGAAGTAGCCTTAGGTATTGAGTTAAAATCAGATCAACCTTACACCCGCGCCATCACTAACTCATTACTCTCTGCTGTACGTGTGCGCTTTCGCTGGCCAGCACTGCAACAACAGCTCGATAACGGTGATGTAAACGGCTATCGCATTGCATACGCCATTGATCTATCCACTGACGGCGGCAGCTATCAAACCGTGTTAAGCACAGCGGTTGATGGCAAAACCACTCAACCATACGAGCGCAGCCACCGCATTGACTTGCCAACTGGCAGTGGCTGGCAAATCCGTATTCGCCGACTTACCCCAAATCAAAACAACAATCGTGTCGCTGATTTAATGCAAATTGCGGCCATAACCGATGTGATTGACCGCAAGCTAAAGTACCCCAATACGGCACTGTTATATGTCGAGTTCGACGCCAGCCAATTCCAAAACATCCCAGTGATCTCCTGCGAGCCCTTTATGCGCAAAGTAAAGGTGCCCACTAACTACAATCCACTGACTCGTGATTATGCTGGCGTGTGGGATGGCAGCTTTAAAATTGCATGGACCGATAATCCTGCATGGGTGAGTTACGACATCATCCTCGATGACCGCTTTGGCACTGGTCGCAGGATTAATGCTGCGCTGGTGGACAAGTGGGAGCTTTACCAGATTGCACAATATTGCGATCAGCTGGTTCCTGATGGCAAAGGCGGTATGGAGCCGCGCTATATTTGCAACATCTACATTCAGCAAGCTACTGAAGCGTGGCAGGTATTGCGCGATTTAGCGTCTATCTATCGGGGTATGACATATTGGTCAAACGGCCAAATGTACTCAGTGGCCGACATGCCGCGCGATATGGATTTCATTTATAACAATAGCAATGTGATCGATGGCAAATTTAGCTATTCATCAAGCAGCGAAAAAGTTAAATACACTCGAGCAATAATCAGCTGGGATAACCCTGATAATGCTTATGAATCCGATGTTACCTCTGTATCAGATCAATCATTACAGCGCCGCTATGGCGACAACGTGATCGAATTATCGGCCTTAGGTTGCACCCGCGAATCAGAAGCGCAGCGCCGCGGCAAGTGGGCCATTTATACCAATAACAATGACCGAGCAGTCAATTTTAAAGTAGGCATGGATGGCAGCATCCCATTACCTGGCTTTGTGATTGGAATTGCAGACCAACTTATTGCAGGTAGTCGTATTGGTGGGCGAATTTCGGCCGTTAATGGCAAGCAGATCACTTTAGATCGTGCAGTCACAATTGCGGTTAATGATCGACTCATCATCAACTTACCCAGCGGTAAAGCGCAGGCGCGTACTATTGAGGCCGTTAATGGTCGTGTGGTGAAGGTAACAACCGAGTACAGCGAAACGCCACTGCCGCAACTGCTATGGTCGGTTGAATCAGATGAGCTAAAGCTGCAGCAATTTAGAGTTCTGCGTGTCGCCAAAGCCAACAGCGATAGCATTGAGTACGAGATCACAGCAGTTGAGCACAACCCAAGCAAATATCCGTATATCGATACAGGCGCACGGTTAGAAGAACGCCCTATAAGCAAGTTGCCGATCGGTGCCCAAGAAGCTCCGGCTACTGTCACCATTTCACAGTCAGTATTCACCGAGCAAACACTCGCAGTCACTACTATGACTATTCAATGGGATACGGCAAAAAATGCGGTTGCATACGAAGTTGAATGGCGCAAAGACTCTGGCGAGTGGATAAAACTGCCAAAAACCAGCAGTACATCAGTCGATATCCGTGGCGTTTACACCGGGCAATATATTGCTAGAGTTCGTGCAATTAACTCAGTTGATGTTTCGTCGGTACCAAAGTCATCAGCGTTGACCAACATCACAGGTAAAACGGGACTGCCTCCTGCGGTAGCTTCATTCACTGCCACACCATTAGTGTTTGGTATCGGCTTAAATTGGTTATTCCCTGCAGGAGCAGAAGACACGCTTCGTACCGAGCTTGAGTACGGGCCCAATAACAGCGAAAGCGGCATGATTAAATTGGGTGATTTTGCTTACCCAATTGCAACTCACACCATGACGGGATTAAGTGCAGGCGCTAATTTTTGGTTTAGGGCTCGGTTAGTCGATCGCACAGGCAACGTGGGACCATGGTCAGGATTTGTCAGCGGTCAATCATCGACAGATCAATCGCAATATGATGCGTATTTCAGCGAGCGCATTACATCTTCAGCACTAGGGCAGGAGTTGCTCAGTGAAATAGAGCTGATCCCTACGCTAAAAACTGAAACCGATAAAATCCCCGATATACAAACAACGCTAGATCAAACTCAAAATCAAATTGAGCAAATGCAGGCTGAAATTGCCGATATCACTGGTGCAGCAGAATGGGATAGCGGTACCGCTTATCTCACTGGTCAGCTAGTAAAATATCAAGGCAAACTCTATACCGCAAAACATGATGTGCCTGCAGGTACATTGCCAACTAATGCAACGTATTGGACGAAAATAGGTGAATACTCATCTATTGGTGAAGCGCTGGTGGCGTTAACTTTGCGTGTTGATACGGTTGAGTCATCAATAGAAAATATTGATGGGAAATTGACGGCAGAAACATCACGAATAGATGGCATTTATGCGCAAGTTAACCCACCACTCGCTGGTGACATCAGTTGGAATGCCGGAACAACAATGGTATTTGCTGGCGTATGGTCTGAACAATATGCCAGAGCATCAGCTGATGAAGCATTAGCTAAGAGTATTGATGCTGTCGCCGTAACCCTTGGTCAAAATACTGCTGCGATTATTGCAGAAAGAACAGCAAGAACGACTGCAGATGAGTCATTGGCAAGTCAGCTCCTCACTATATCAGCGACAACCGCTGGAAATGCTGCACTAATAAAAGAGGAACAAACCGCTCGTACAAGTGCTGATAGTGCCTTAGGCCAACGTATTGATACAGTGCAAGCAACTACAGGGGCAAATACTGTAGCCATTCAGCAAGAGCAAACCGCTCGTACAAATGCTGATAGCGCCTTAGGCCAACGTATTGATACAGTGCAAGCAACTACAGGGGCAAATACTGTAGCCATTCAGCAAGAGCAAACCGCTCGTACAAATGCTGATAGCGCCTTAGGCCAAAGAATTGATACGGTACAAGCCACAGCAGGATCGAATACTGCAGCTGTGCAGCAAACATCAACCGCCTTGGTAGAGTTAGATGGAAAGCTGCAAGCGATGTATTCAGTAAAAGTTGGCGTGACCGCTGACGGTAAATACTATGGCGCGGGCATGGCAATAGGTATTGAGAACACGCCAGAAGGGATCCAATCTCAAGTTCTATTTACCGCAGACAGATTTGCAATCATTAATCAAATATCTGGTACATCGACCATCACCACGCCATTTGCAGTGCAAGGTGGTCAAGTATTTATCAACACAGCGATTATTGGTGATGGCACTATCACTAATGCCAAGATCGGCAGTTATATCCAATCAACAAACTACGTTGCGCAAACAACAGGATGGAAACTGGATAAAGCTGGCGTATTTGAGATTAATGGTTCTACAGCTGGTCAAGGACGCATGCAAATTTCAAATAATAGAATCGATGTCTATGATCCTGATGGAAACCTTGTAAGCCGAATGGGTAAATTAACATGAGTTATGGACTAGCTGTTTATAACGGCGGGAAAGAAGTGCTTTACAGTGCAACGCCATACAATCTGTTTTGGGTGCTGATGGTTAAAGACCTTTTCCCTGGCGTTCACTCTGTCACACTTCCATCAAATGGCGTTGGAGGAAAGCTTTCATTTGTATGGGGGTTAGAAAGAAGCACACCAGATCAAGAGGTATCATTAGGCAGTACTTTTAGAGTCAAAATAAATAGCCTAACAATCTCTGGTAACACTGTGACGTTTGAGCTGGAACAAGATGCCTTTGGTGCTAGCAATCTCTTACTTTCATTCTTTTACTCTCGGTGATCTATGTACGGCTTAGAAATTCGCAATAAAGACCTGTCACTGTTTTTAGGTACCTATGAAACGACTTTCCTTTATTGGGGCTATAAGGATGTCACTCACACCAATGGGACAGATACTTATATCGACCTATTTGGTATTCCGGTTGGTTACGATATTCAAATTTATACCTATTGCAATACCCAAGGTGAACAGTACCCTTACCTAAGGGCTGTACACGTTATTCTTGATGGCAATGCTAGTACTTGGAGGGGATGGGTTAGTTCTTGGATGTATTCAGGTACCGCACGAATTTATGTATTTGCTTCTGCTAAAGCGATCAACTTACCAAAATATGGACTAGCGATTTATGACACCTTAGGTAATGTACGGTTTCATAGTGCTCGTCCACCAGTGTCTATAAAATTGCTCGGAGAAGTCATTTACTCTCAAGGTAAGCACAGAACTAATTGCAGCTTTAAGCCTGCATGCAAACCAACAATTGCAAGAGTTGAGGCAGAGTATGCCGGAACGCCTGGGCAGTACTTTGTCGAGTTTTCACGATTCAATGGATTTTACAACAGCACAGAGGAAGGGTATCAGCACGGATGGACATTACAAACGCAAGGGCCACGCGGTGGCCCATCACGTTATCAACCAGCAGACACAATGAATTACGCAGTTATCGACGCATCGTACTATGAGCAGTTCACTAACTTGGGAAGCTTCCCTCAGTAATTATTTATTGATTACGCTTAGCTCAGAAACTGGTGTGTTCGGGGGATTATTGTAAATTGTAGCCAGAGCGCTATCAGCCAATGCGCTCTGAGCTTTAAGTACTCGGTAAGTGTCTTTGTTAGTTCGATTCAAGCCAAAAATTTTATAAGCAACCAAATCAAAAGTGAAATTAGGGCAAGATGCCATATCACCAACTTTAATAGTGTATTGCCAATTACCAAGCGGAATTGAAGTGATACAACCAACAGTTGATGATCTAATGGTGATATCTGGCTGCTCGGTACCATTTGAATATCGAATGATCTGATAGCCGGCAACTTGTTCAATACGTTCTAACGACAGCAAAATTTTGTCGATATCGGAAGACTGTGACTCCACTTTTATCACAAGCGGTAAATCAGCATCACTTGGTCGAACACTTTTCCCGTCAACCGCATTTGTGCTAGAAATCAAATTTTTGATATCTGCACCCGCGTCATCATCTCCGCTACCACTGCATCCTGCGAGTGAAAACATTAAAGCCGCAATTGCTAAACGTTTCATGAGCACCCTCTCTTAAGTAATTTATCTAGCACAATCAATAGTTAGAATAACATATTGTTTATATAGTAATAAGTATTTAGCCTTTGCCTTCCGCATTCCCTCATTTTCACTTAGTTTCAAAATTATCCAACATGAAAATATCACTACCATTAATGTGAGGTTGTCTGATTTTTAATGTAACTTTGCGCCAACAATGCATAGCGCGTATAATTAGGTCACTTTTGGAATTGTGTACATCACTGCGTACATACAAACAAAATATACAAAAAGCGAGGTGATAAACTCCTTGTTTTTAAAAAGAATACTAGTAAAGAGTTAACTAATGAGTGAAAAATTGCAGAAAGTCTTGGCCCGTGCAGGCCATGGCTCCCGTCGTGAGATGGAGGCATGGATTGCTGCAGGCCGAGTTAGTATTGATGGTGAAATTGCTAGCCTTGGGGATCGTATTGAAGCTGATGCTAAAGTGCGTATCGATGGCAGAGCCATTTCGTTAAAGTCTGCCGAAGACGTGATTTGCCGTGTGCTGGCATATCATAAACCTGAAGGCGAAATTTGTAGTCGTAAAGATCCTGAAGGCCGTCCAACGGTATTCGATCGCTTACCTAAAGTGCGTGATTCACGCTGGGTAGCAGTGGGTCGTTTAGACATTAACACCTCAGGCTTATTGTTGTTTACGTCAGATGGTGAGTTGGCGAACCGTTTAATGCATCCATCGAACGAAGTCGACCGCGAATACGCAGTGCGTACCTTTGGTGAAATCCCTGAAGCGACAGTGCAACGTTTACGTACTGGCGTCATGTTAGAAGACGGCCCTGCGCAGTTTGATAGCATCAAGCCAGCGGGCGGCGAAGGCATGAACCAGTGGTGGCATGTGTGTTTACGCGAAGGTCGCAACCGTGAAGTGCGCCGTTTGTGGGAATCCCAAGAAGTGCAGGTGAGCCGTTTGATCCGTATTCGTTATGGTATGGTCGAACTGCCAAAATCACTGCCTCGCGGTGGCTGGGTTGAATTGCCCGTAGAGCAAGTTAACTACTTGCGTAAACTGGCGGGTCTTGAGCCCGAAACTCGTACTATGCTTGCTGCCGATAAACACAGCGTAGCCCGTGCTCAGGTGAAGAGTGCTAAAATTCGCCGCGCCGTACGTAAGCATAAAGTGACCGGTTCGGGAAAACCTAAGCCATCGCGTCAGCGTAGCTAAGTTGTTTTATCCCAATGAAAAAGGCCGCTAAGCGGCCTTTTTGCTTTCTGTTATTTGCAGCTATGTTATAACAAGTCTCAGTTGGATTGAGGAGTGAATGAATGAAGCTAATTTCAGTGAAACGGATTTGGGAACACGCTGCCCATAATGCGTTTACCGATTTAATCACGTTTCAGGGGGCACTGTTTTGCGTTTTCCGTGAAGGGACAGCCCATGTGTCACCCGATGGTGCGCTACGAATTCTACGCTCAGCGGATTTAGGTGACACTTGGCAGAGCGTGGCGCTGATCCGTTCGGATGAGGCGGATTTACGCGATGGCAAACTGATTGAGTATCAAGGGGAATTACTCTTACTCGGCGGCGGGACTTTACACGATAAGTCCGGCTTACAATCACATCTTTGGCGCTCAGCCAATGGGCTAGCGTGGTCGGATGCGTTAAAAGTCGCGGATAAAGGCTATTGGTTATGGCGCTTAACCGAGCATCAAAATGCACTCTATGGCGTGGGTTATCGCGCTGGGCCTGATGGCGATACCCGCTTGTATAAAAGTGATGATGGGGTGCAGTTTGAGACTTGGTTAAAGGTGTTTAATAATCAAGGTTATGTCAACGAAACTGCCATTGTTTTTCATCAAGAAAACGGCTTTTGTCTATTGAGGCGCGATCCCGTATGGGGCCCAGAATTTGTCGGTTTACTCGGCCGCAGTCAAATGCCATTCACTGATTGGCAATGGCAAGAACTCGATAAGCGCATTGGTGGGCCAGTGATGTTGATGTATCAATCCCGTTTGTTGGCTGTAGTGCGTTTATACGATGAGCAAGTTCGTACGGCTTTAGTTGAAATTCATCCAGATACTGGCGTGGTTCAAGAACTACTGACACTGCCATCGAAGGGCGATACCAGTTATGCGGGCGTTGTGATTGACGGAAATGAGTTGTGGGTAAGTTATTACTCCAGCCATGAGTTAGCTGACTCACAGCTGGATACACAAAATTCGCTTGATGAGTCAAACAAAGTCGCCAAAGCTAAAACGATGATTTATTTTGCAAAAATTCAGTTAAGCTAGGATTGGCGGTGCGGTATCTTTGTCGTACTTAATATCATCGACAAGTTCTGGGTTTCATTTTGAGAATATCTAAAATAATAAAGAGCCATAAATAGGCCCTTTAATATTGCTGAATCATACCGGCAGAAACTCAATAAGCGATTCGATTACTGTGCGTTAAACTGCTGTCCGTTGACGGCACTAGAATCTTGCCCCATCAAATAGAGATAGGTCGGCATGATCTCTTCAGCGGTTTTGAGATCCAGTGGATTCTCTGCAGGGTACGCTTTAGCGCGCATCTCAGTGCGGGTAGCTCCAGGATTGATGCTGTTAACTCGAACTGAGGTGCCATCGCATTCATGGGCGAGAACTTGCATCATGCCTTCGGTGGCAAACTTAGAGAAGGCATAAGGTCCCCAATAAGCGCGGCCTTGACGACCCACACTGCTCGACGTAAAGATAATCGATGCACTGGGTGCTTGGCGCATCACAGGTAGTAATGCTTTAGTTAGCATGACTTGGGCCGTGACGTTCACTTTGAGCACGTCTTCGAGTGATGGAATATCTATGTGTTCAAACGGACCTAAGGCACCGAGTAAGCTAGCATTATGTAATAAGCCGTCTAAATGATCGAATTGCTCGGCTATGGTATCGCCCATATCGCGATAATTTTGTTCCGTTGCGCCCTTAAGATCCAATGGCACTATGGCAGGTTTGGGATAACCGGCTTGTTCTATTACGTCGTAAACTGCTTCCAATTTTTTCACTGTTTTACCAAGTAAAATCACAGTGGCGCCGTGTTTTGCAAACTCAATGGCGGCGGTTCGGCCTATGCCAGCACCAGCGCCTGTGACTAAAATTGTCTTGCCCTTGAGTAAATCTTTTGCTGCTTGATATTCCAACATGAGTCTCTTTTTCCTCTTGGCGAGAATGCCCGCCACTTCTAGAGTCGCCGAAGTGATAAACGCATGTTTCAAACAAATGAATGAAACTTTGTTATCAATAGCTAAAATCTTTGTGACAAACTTGTGGCTAACTCAATATTTTTACGTTAACTTGAAATGAGTTAGGGGCTAACATAAGCCCTATTGGTCACAGATCTAAAAGCTATTGTGACTAATTTCTTGGGGAAAACAAAACTATTACAACAAGATTTGGGGAAAAAAGATGAAAAGACTCATTTTGGGTGTTGCGATTGCATCTGCACTGGGCCTCACAGGATGTGGTGAGGACAGTTTTAATGAACTCAAGGATAAGACAGAAGTGCTCATCCCTGAATCGCACATGGTGTTCGACCCTGCTAATTCAAAAGTTCCATTACCGAATGATTTGCTGTTCAGTGGCACCAAAGATGGCACATTATCAATTCCGGGTGAAAGCTCGGGCAATTATGTTGATCCACAAATAGCGCTTGGGGCGTTAGATGGGTGGTCGACAACATCACCGATTTCTATTGATATCGATTTGGCGAAAAAACATGACGGTACACCGCTAACCTTAATGGCGGCATCGGTTGCGCAACCGGGTGCTGTCAGAATGTTTGAAGCCACAGTAGGCGGCGCATTATCATCTGATCCCGAATGTAAGGCTAAACCGTCAGTTTCAGCCTGTAAAGTGGGCGCTGAGTTGCAGTTTGGCGTTGACTTTATATCAACCGCTTCGGGCAAAAAAGTGGTGATAATTCCGCTTAAGCCACTCAAAGCCGGGCAATCTTATATTTATGCGACAACGAATCTTATTCAAGATTCTGAAGGTCGTGGTATCGCTCCTTCAACGACCTATGGTTTGTTGAAGCTGGATATCAATACGTTACCTTTAGAAACGCCAGATCAATTGATGCTGCAAACCTTAGTGAACAGTTATGAGAAAGGGATTGCTGCGGCCCATAAGGTCGATCCTTTAACCATCAGTTACTCTGGCTTATTTACCACTCAGTCTGTTGCTAACGTCTATGAAACCACCAAATTGCTGATGGCGAAGGGTGCTCCCTATGCACCAAGCTTTGCCCAGATGCCAACACCGACTGGATTGACTGTGGCTCAAGTGGCGGGCTTAACACCAGCTGCTGGAGCTGCCTATGTTGCCGCAAACTTGGCTGATGTGTATACGGCAAAAATTAAACTGCCTATTTACGGTGATTGTTCTTCAGTTGGTTGTTTATCCGCTGAAGGTAAACCATTAATTAATGGTCATTGGAAAGCACAAGGTGATAGCCCTGTCTCTGTGCTACTAGCACTGCAAGCGGGCACACTCAGCCAGAATAATTTTGGTATGCAAGCGGTGGCTAATGGTATTGCCAACCCTGCTGATGCTTTAGCCAATCCCTCGTTAATGGCGGGTAAAACATGGGTTTTAGACGATGGTACGGCAGTTGATAAAACCAAACATCTGACTAAATTCAATCCTATTCCAGCAATCAAAGGTTATGAAACAGTATCTGTGCTGATTTCTATGCCCAATGCAACGAAATTGGCCGCTTTTTATCAACAGCAAGGTCGTGAGTTTATTCCTCCTACATCTGGTTGGCCAACAACAATCGCACTGCATGGTTTAGGCGGCGGTAAAGAAATGTCATTGGCCTATGCCGGCACGTATGCAGCAATGGGGGTTGCGACTGTGGCTATTGATATGCCACTTCACGGTGCGCGTTCATTCGATGCTAACGGTGATGGTATTTATGAAGTCTCTGCGACAGATCCTGCCTTCGGTGCAGTTGTCGGTAAACCGGACGCCTTTAAAAATGGTAACCCGTTGGTGTTTGTGAATATTTCTAGCACTTTGTCGGTGCGAGATAACTTCCGTCAAGCGACGATGGACCATTTAGGGGTGCGTCTTGCCCTTACGGGCTTAGCACAGGGCTTAGCACAAGCAGGTCAGCCGCAAGTATTTGATGTGACTAAAATCAGTGCTCAAGGTCTGAGTTTAGGCGCCATTGTGGGCACCGATTTTGCGACCTATGCCAGCACAGGCATGAAGAATCCAGCAACCGGCGATGCCTTGCCAAATGCTTATGCTATCAATGCTGTATCCTTAGTTGCGCCAGCAGGTGGATTAGCAGGATCATTCGCAGGTTCTGCAACCTTTGGCCCAGTACTGTTTAGTAATATTACGGCATCTGCAACTTTCCAAGCACAGGTCGATGCGGCTAATACAGCAGGTTATGAGCCTGGTAGCCCTGAATATGCGGCACTGGTGCAGGGGGTATATGCCCAATTTATTCCGACGTTTGCCTTTGCGGTTCAAACAGCGGTAGATTCTGCAGATCCTGTTAACCATGCTGCTATGTTAAAAGCGACTGGCTTACCTGTGCACTTAATTGAAGTGGCGGGTGATGGTAACGGTAACTTAGCAGATCAAGTGCTGCCTAATCGCGTCGATAACTTCCCATTATCGGGCACTGAGCCGCTGATCGCTGCCATCGGGCTACCTTGTGCCGATAGCACGAGCAAAGGTCATGGCGTTGTGCGTTTCGCTAAAGGTCACCACAGTTCGATTGTTGATCCTAAAGAAAAGGAATCAACGGATGGTATGGCCGCGGCTGCCACGGTTGAAATGCAGACTCAAGTGGCAACCTATGCTGCTACTGCAGGTAAGGACGACGTGACGATTTTAGTGACAAACAGTGGGGTCATTGCGACTTGTCCTAACTAATCTTGCCTTAATCGGAAAAACCCAGCCTTTGCTGGGTTTTTTTATGGGCCTTTAGGCTGTTAGAATAGCGCGCAATTGACTGAATGATGTAACGCCCTAACGGAGAACACTTTGGAATTTTTATACGAGTATGGAATGTTTTTGGCGAAAGCCGTCACAATAGTGGTCGCAATCGTTGCCGTTATTATTGTTGTGTTGGCTTCCACTGTAAAACACAAGTCAGATAAGGGCGAGCTGAGGATCACTAACTTGTCTGAAGAGTTAGAAGAACTTAAGCATGGCTTAAAAGAAGAACTTCTGTCAAAGAAACAATTCAAAGCCTATGAAAAGCAATTAAAAGCTGACGAAAAGGCAAAAGACAAAGCCGCAGATGAAGCCTGCACGGGCAAAGTGTTCGTGATTGATTTTAAGGGCAGTATCGATGCCGCTGAGGTTGCATCACTGCGTGAAGAAATCAGTGCAATTATCGCTATCGCAGAAAAAGGCGATGAAGTGGTTGTCAATGTAGAGAGTGGCGGTGGTATGGTGCATGGTTATGGTTTAGCCTCCAGCCAGTTAGATCGCTTACGTCAAGCTGATATTACATTGACTGTCTGTGTTGATAAAGTCGCCGCCAGTGGTGGCTATATGATGGCTTGTGTAGCGAATAAAATTTATGCTGCACCTTTTGCCATTGTTGGTTCTATTGGTGTTGTTGCTCAACTGCCTAACTTTAATCGCCTGCTGAAAAAGCATGAAATTGATTATGAGCAACATACGGCCGGTAATTTTAAGCGCACCTTGACAGTATTTGGTGAAAACTCCGATGAGGGAAGACAGAAGTTTCAAGAAGAACTCGAAGAAACCCACGTCTTATTTAAAGCGTTTGTTGGTAAGTATCGCCCTGAGTTGGATTTAGTGAAAGTCGCCACTGGCGAGCATTGGTACGGTCAGCAAGCTATTGAATTAGGTTTAGTTGATGCGATTTCGACCAGCGATGATGTGATAATGTCACTCGCCACAGAGCGTACTGTGTACAAGATACGTTATCAGGTGAGAAAGAAACTTGCCGATAAAATTGCCCACGGTGCTTCTTTGTCTGTGAACGCTATTTTCAATCGCCTCATAGAAAAAAATCGTCCTATGTAATTCTGTCTATTGGTGAATAAAAGTAAAAACGCCTGCATTTGCAGGCGTTTTCATTTGCTTAGCTTTCGCGGCTAATACCGAAGTGGGTTAGATTTGATAGCTGATATGTTGATGGAAGCGTACGATGAGATCTTCACGCTCCGGATCGACACCTATGTCCGCAGCAAAGGCCTTCAGGGCTGTTTCAACATTGTTCATAAAGCGACCGAAACCCGAATCGTCACAATCCTTAGTACCTGCCACTATGGTAAAGTGCGCGGCTTCGACTAAGTTATCGGCATCCCAGCGACGGATAACTTGTTGCTCAGTCGCATTAGGATCGAACCCTATCATTTGTACTTCGGCTTTGCTGTCGAGCTTTTCAAACTTACTGTTACGCACAAGCGGTGTTAAGCCGTTCGCTATCATAGCAAGGCGTGTCAGCTGTCTATTAGCTGCCGCTTTGAGGAAGCAGTCTTCAAGATGCTGATATAAAGGCGTAAAGTCAGTGGCTGAGTCAGGTAATAAACCCTGTTTGAGTTTGCGACTCAGCGGCAAGCTCACAGTCACATAGGTGAGAGAGCTAACGTTCTCTGGTAATTCGCACTTTCTGGCTTTATATCTTGGGCCGATGGCGCGCAGTTTATAACCATAGGTTTCTTTATAGCCCTTAGCTTTTGCGAACAGATCATAGGATAAATGCTGATGGTCGCGGACCTTAACCTTAAGATCGCTTATTGGCATTAAGGGCATTAATTCAGTGAGTAACTCACGCACCTTGATATGGAAACTGGCGGAATTACTGCGAATATCGTCACCTGTGGCGAGAAACACAATGCGCAGTTTACGGGCGCGATAGTTTTCTTGCGAGAATAAGTTTTGGGCTTCGTGGTAGGCTGGGTTATAAAAAAATAGAATTTGTTCAGTGGTTTGGAAGCAATATGCTTCGGTATGGTAACGCACTACTGGCAGTTTATCGTTAGTGATCACGTGAACATTACGGAGATCGTGTTGTTCTGCCAAATTAAATATCAAACGGCTTAACGTTTGATAACAGCTTTGATAATCGGGATATTGATTGAGTAGCTCATCCGTCACCTTGATTTCGGCTGTGATGTATTGATTTGTACGGGCTTCCTTGGGTATGTACACTTTTTGCTGATGGCTAAGGGACATATTGACTCCTTGTTTGAGTTAACCATTTGCTAACACGAATTTTACTGTTTATCTATAGGCTGAATCTTGCGTTAGAACACGTTTTTATCCGTTGAACATGAGTTTAGCTAAGTAAGCGGTTCGTTAGCTTAAAATAGCAGCTATTTTATTGGGTTAACGCATTTTCTATCCATGGTTGCATCCAAGCCGCAATCTGAGCTTGCGCCTTTTCGTTGGGATGAATGCCATCCCTTTGCATTAATTCTGGATGGGGCGCGATATCCTGCATAAAGAAGGGGATCAACACTATATCCTGGGTTTTAGATATGTCTTGATACACTTGGGTGAACTTTTGGGTATAGCGAGGGCCATAGTTAGGCGGTACCATGATCTCGGTCAGCAGCACTTTTGCGCCGCTATCTTTGGCTAGGGTAATGATTTGGATTAGATTATTTTCGAGTTGCGTTGGGGGGAATCCACGTAAACCATCATTACCTCCCAGTTCAACGACCACAAGGTCGGGAGCAACAGAATCGAGCAAGGCGGGTAATCGGCGTAGGCCGCCCGCTGTGGTTTCGCCGCTCACTGAGCCATTGGTAAACTGATGTTCGGGCAGATTTTTTTGCAGTAGTGCTACCCAGCCTGACTGTTCTGCCATGCCGTAGCTAGCGCCTAAGCTATCGCCGAGGATCAGTATCTTTGCCGCGTGAGCGGGCGTGACCATGAGTACACTCAGTAGGATGAATGCCCCTAGGGTCTTCGCCATTGATTTTAATCTTAGCGATTGATACCAGAACGATTTATATAAGAAGGATCCTATGTCTAACGTCATCTTAAAAAACAGTGCCATTAATGTTGTTAACCTCGAAAAATCAGTGATTACTCAGGAAGGAACGCTCACTATCCTCAAGGGCATTAACTTAGATGTCAAGCAAGGTGAGAGTGTGGCTATTCTCGGCCCATCAGGTTCAGGCAAATCCACCTTATTGGGATTGCTTGCGGCGCTTGATACGCCTACGTCGGGGGAGATTTGGCTCGATGGTGTGGCATTATCACCATTGAATGAGGAGCAAAAAGCGGCACTGCGTAAACAGAAGGTCAGCTTTATTTTTCAATCCTTTATGTTAGTGGATACCTTAACTGCACTCGAGAACGTCATGTTACCCGCCGAGCTTGCGGGCGTGAGCAATGCCAAGGAAAAAGCGCAGGCCATGTTGGTGCGGGTTGGTTTATCCCATCGCTTGACCCATTTACCCAAACAGCTTTCGGGTGGTGAACAGCAAAGGGTGGCGATTGCCCGCGCTTTTATCTGTGAGCCTACAGTTTTGTTTGCCGATGAACCAACTGGCAATTTAGACAGCGTCAACGGCCATAAGATTGCCGATATGTTGTTTGAGCTTAATCAAGAAAGCCATACAACCTTAGTCCTTGTTACCCATGATCTGCTGCTGGCCAAGCGGTGTGAGCGTCAACTGGTGATGGATAACGGCCATTTACAGGAAGATATCACTCAAACAGAACTGCTAGCTGATGTTAAGGAGGCTTAATAATGGAGTTAAGTCTGGCATGGCGCCTGTTTAAACGCGAGTTACAGCAGGGACAATTGTTACTGATTATCCTCGCTATTACGCTCGCGGTTTTGTCTGTGAGTGGCTTGGCGCGGGTGAGTGAACGTCTGCAAGTGGCAATTAGTGGTCAAGCGTCACAGTTTATTGCTGCCGACCGTATTATCGATTCGCCGGTTAAAATTGATGCGGCGATTTTATCCAAAGCCGAAGCGCTTGGGCTTAAGCATGTGACTAACATGCAATTTAATTCCATGGTCTATTCGGGAGATAAGTTTCAGTTAGTCACAGTACGCGCCGTAGAATCGGGTTACCCGCTTAAGGGGGATATTGAACTCACCAGCGGTAAAACCAAGGCGTTACCTCAAGCGGGCGAAATCTGGTTTGAGACTCGCTTAGGCGGACTTTTGGGTTATCCCAAATCCATCGAACTAGGTAATAGCGAATTTGTGCTCAGCAATGAGATCAGCCGCTTACCCGACGCAGGTTTTAATCCTTTTGCTTCATCGCCTGTGGTATTGATGCGGATGGAGGATGTCGCCAAAACAGGTGTTATTCAACCAGGCAGTCGCGTGACTTATCTGTATCAATTTGCTGGAGATGAAGCCTCGCTTACGGCCTTTGAACAAAGTGTTAAACCGCTTTTGAATAGCACCCAGCGTTGGGTCGATGTGCAATCCGGTGACTCGCCGATTGCGGGAGCCGTTAAGCGAGCGGAGCGCTTCTTACTGCTGGCAAGTTTGATGGGCATTGCATTGGCCTGCGCGGCGATAGGTATTGCCGCCCAGCGTTATTGTCAGCGCCATTACGATGTAGTGGCCATGCTGAAAACCTTTGGCGCCTCGGCAAAGCAAATTCGCCTGTTGTTTGGTACTCATTTATTGTTGGTAACGCTACTGGGAATTGGTCTAGGTCTTATTGGGGGAGGGTTACTCGATTTTGGGATCAGTTATCTCTTGCCACCCGAAATTGCGGCCTATTCACCGCCACTCATACGACCATTATTACTCGGCATCAGCACAGGGCTTATCAGCGCCTTTATGTTTTCGGCTTATCCATTGATGCGTTTACTGGCTATTCCGCCACTGCGGGTGTTGCAGCGCCAGTTAGAAGGCTTACAGCTTGGTATGTGGCTGCATTTGCTACTGAGTCTAGGGGCTATGGCGCTATTGGGCTATTTGTATTCCCAAAGTTGGACTTTGACTCTGACTGTGGTCGCGGCTGTGCTATTGCTGGCTGCGCTATTAAGTCTGCTTGGATTTGTGATGATACGAGCAGGACACAGTGTTGGTATGAAGACTACCAATCCTTTGCAATTAGCGCTGGCGGGGCTAAGGCGTCGTGCGCGGCAAAATGCGGTGCAATTGGTTGGCTTTAGCGCTGCACTGGTACTGTTATTGACGATTTTAGCGCTAAGACAAGATTTACTTAACGAATGGCAAAAACAGTTGCCCGAAAATGCGCCTAATTATTTCCTTGTCAATATTGCGCCTGATGATGCAAAGCCCTTGAATGATTTCATGACGGCGAAGGGAATAGTGGCGACGGACATTTATCCGGTGATCCGTGGCCGGTTAACCCAAATTAATGGTGAAGCGCTGATTTCGAATGAACAGTCCGAAGCGGGTGAAAAGGGGAGAGTGGGCATTTCGCGCGAGTTAAACCTAACGTGGCGCAATACACTGCCTGCTAACAACGAACTGTTAGAGGGGCATTTTAATCAAGCCGCTGATGAAGTGTCGGTGGAGTCCGGCGTGGCGGAGCGTCTAGGTATTGGTCTTGGCGATAAGCTGACTTACGTGATTGATAATCAAGAGCTCACAGTTAAAGTTGCCAGTATTCGTGCCGTACACTGGGAAACGCTGCAACCGAACTTCTTTATGATTTTCACTCAAGAAGCGCTCGCGCCTTTTGCTTATACTTCGATGGCGAGTTTTTATTTAAATGACCAGTCAACAAATGACCCCGCAACAAACGGCCAAGCGCTGAGTGCCGATGGTACGCCTAAGGATGCAGTGATCCTTGCGCTTATTCAGCAATTTCCGACGATATCTATCATAGATGTTGGCGCTATGGTGGGGCAGTTGCGGCAGATAATTGAGCAAGTGTCGCTGTCGTTGTCTTTAGTGCTGGCCTTAGTGTTATTAGCCAGTGCCTTAGTCTTGATTGCACAGACTGAGGCTGGCATGGCAACTCGGCAACGTGAACTGGCGGTGTTACGTACCTTTGGTGCTTCAGGATGGTTATTGCGCAGTGCAACGGGTTTAGAGTTCGCCTTACTTGGCGGTATTGCGGGTGTGTTAGCCGTAATTGTGGCCGAATTTGCGTTATATCTACTTAAGACGCAAGTATTTGAACTTAATGTATACATGCACTGGCCTTGGTGGGGTATTGCCCCTGTTTCTGGAGCCTTAATCGTCGCCTTACTAGGGGTTTGGCGTTGTCGACAATTGCTCAGCCAATCTTGCTCTGAGCTATTAAAGGCTGGGAGCTAGGGCGGTTTGTGAACTCTGTTGATGGGCTAAAACATAAAGCTTATTAAGACAACAAGCTGAGCCAACATTAAAAGCACTGATGCGACATAAGCTCAGTGCTTTTTTGTTATGGGGTTGATTCTGCTGCACTTGAATTGAATATGCTTTTTACATCGGCTTACAAATTGATCTGTGCTTAAGCAGGTAGCAACAGAACTTAGTGCAACGCGATGGGTCTATCTAACTGAGAACAGCGACTAGCTTATATATGCCATAGAGGGAATATTATGTTCAAAGGAATAACAAAACTGCTTAAGGATAATCGCTCCTTTTTTCTGTTTATCAGCTTAATGTTAGTGTTCAGGAGCGCTGTGGCAGATTGGAATACTGTGCCATCGGGTTCTATGCTGCCGACTATCGTCGAGGGGGATCGCATTCTTGTTAATAAGATGGCTTATGATCTTAGGGTGCCATTTACGCATATCGCATTAGTTAAACTGGCAGATCCTGCTCGTGGCGATATTGTGGTATTTGACTCGAAAAAGGCCGATAAAAAGCTGATTAAGCGGGTAATAGCTGTGCCAGGCGATACTGTGATGATGCAGGATAATCGCTTGTATTTAAACGGCGAACTGCTTAGCTACACATCCCAAGCATTGAGTGCTTATGCTCCCGCTGATGTGACAGAAATGCAGGAAAATTTACTCGGTATGGTCCACAGTATTCGCCTTAACCCTGTACCCTCAAGGCTTGCCAATTTTGGACCTGTCACAGTGCCGGATGCGCATTATTTAGCACTGGGTGATAACCGTGATAACAGCGCAGACTCTCGGGTTATTGGCTTCGTGCCCCGTGATGAGATTGTTGGCCGTTCAAGTTCAGTCGTTTTCTCCCTTGATTATGATGATTATTACCTGCCTCGGCCTGAACGCTTAATGCGTGAATTCTAGTCTTAACTATTTTGAACCATGAAATAGGGCGCCAAAGTCGGCGACTTATTTTTAAGTAATTGAGTTATAAGCAACTATTTCATAAAGCTCAGATAGCCCTGTAAGACAATTAAGTTAACTATGTCGATAAAGAAGGCTCCGACGATAGGTACTACCATAAAGGCTTGGGGTGATGGCCCTGTGCGTGAGACGAGCGCGCCCATATTCATTACTGCTGTTGGGGTTGCACCCATACCAAAGCCGCAGTGGCCACCAGTGATCACCGCAGCATCGTAATTACTGCCCATGACTTTGAACGTCACGAAATAGGCAAAAATGGCCAACACTGCGGTTTGTACCAGTAAAATCACCAGTAGCGGGATCGCTAAATCAAAAATTTCCCATAATTTTAAAGTCATTAAGGCCATTGAGAGGAAGAGTGACAGCGCGACAGTCCCTATCACATCGATACTTTCGGTATGGGGTTTGTAACCGCGGGTGAGTTCTGTGAGATTAGCGATGAGCACGCCAAGAAAAAGAGCATATACAAAGTCGGGCATTTTTAGCCATGCAATACCCGATTGGCTGATCCACAGCGTGAGCCATTTTGATCCTGCAACACACAACAACAGCACAAACAGAGTTTCTAATATGGTTTTGGCGGTGACTTGGTCTTCTTCTAAGTGATCATAAGTGACTAAATGCGGATGTTCACTGTGATGCTTGCGGCCAACTCCATAGCGAGAAACAAGATTATGCTTACCGATTAATCGCTGCGCGACGGGCCCACCGATGATCCCACCCATGATCAAACCAAAAGTTGCCGCGGCCATAGCAAACTCTAAGGTGTTGATACCGTAGCGCTCAGCAAAGGTTTGTGACCAAGCGACGCCGGTACCATGGCCGCCCGACAGGGTAATTGATCCTGCGATAAGTCCCATGATGGGATCGAGCCCCAATAGGCTGGCTAAACTGACGCCGACGGCATTTTGAATCACAATATACACTGAGGCCACACCTAAAAAGATGAAGACTTTTTTACCACCGCTGAGCAATAGCTTGTAGTTTGCCGAGAGGCCAATGGTGCTAAAAAACATCAGCATTAAGGTATTTTGCAGTGATAGGCTGAAGTCGAGACTGATATTTTGAAAGTGAAGAAATGTGACTCCCGCGGCGACAACTAGGCCACCCACTATGGGTTCGGGGATATTATATTGCCTGAAGACACGTACATGGCGATTGATAGAGTGGCCGATAAACAGCACGAAAATGGCAATTAAAAATGATTCTAGCTCGCCAATCATATAGGTCGTGTGCATGAAAATTCCTTACAAACTGTCTTAGTGCGGGCGTTTCATTGGGCACAATGTCCAATGAGAAGTAACCCATCTTGTTATTAAGTACCTGCTAATGCTGGATGTTAAGCGCTTGATGTCGAGGACAGATCAGTGTCAATCCGATAAAAAATTTAAAGGACGAGTAGGCGCGAGTGTGTATCGTTTTATGGTCTACAGACCAAGAACAGCAGATTAAATAGCCTGTTCCTGAGCATAAATAACTGTCTATTTATGAGGTGTTGCTGAGTCTATCTGTGGTCAAGGCTGAGGCGGTTAATGCGTGCCTCCTATGACCGAATGGAGGCGAGTTTAGCAGAAAATGGACGGATTGTCGCTAAATCATAATAGAAATCATGATGTTACATTCTTGTTTTTCTAGTGTTGCTAAAATAATGGCAAGATTGACGCTACAATATACCTGGTTGTTGAGCGGATTTAAGCACTAAGATCCGCCTGCATCAGCGACTGATTTTATCAGCATACTAAAGCTGAGTTTAGGCTCTAGCGTGCTAGCCTATTTGGCTAACACGTTTGTTAAGGCGTTATCAAGATCACTGAATTGAAACTGAAAACCCGCTTCGAGGGCACGTTTGGGGTAAACAAATTGCCCTTCTGTCAGTAGCTCCGACATTTCGCCCATCGCTAAGCGTAATGCAAGCGGTGGGGTCGTGATTAACGCTGGGCGATTAAGTGCTTTTCCGAGCGCTTTGGTAAACACAGCGTTACTCACTGGATTGGGTGCTGTGGCATTAAATATGCCTTTACAGTGTTGTTGAGTGAGTAAAAAATCAATAAGGGAAATGAGATCCTGCACATGGATCCAGCTCATACCTTGGCGTCCATGGCCAATTGGGCCACCGAGTCCGAGTTTAAATGGCGGTAACATTTTCTCTAAGGCACCACCTTTACCTAGCACAATACCAATACGGATAATGCAGACGCGTGTGTGCTCTGAGGTTGCATTTAGCGCTTCTTGCTCCCATTTTCGACAGATGTCATGGCTAAACTCAACATGGGCACCACTAGACTCATCGAGTAATTTATCATCGTGCCGCCCGTAATAACCGACTGCCGAACCACTCACCATGATCTGAGGAGGAGTGCTACTCTGTTGTATTAGCTGAGTTAATCTTGCCGTAATATCCCAGCGACTATCACAAATGCGTTGCTTCTGATTTTTACTCCAACGTTTAGCGACTATGGGTTCACCCGCAAGATTTACGATGGCATCAATGTGATTTAAGTTGCTTAGCACATCGAGACTCTCGAGGTAATGGTGCTGATTGCCGAGCACTTTTTGTGTTTGTTGCACTGAGCGAGTTAATAACGTCAGTTGATGATATGGCGCCAGTCGTTCGACTAATTGGCGACCAATAAAGCCGCTTGCGCCGGTGATCAGTATATTCATGGAACCTCTCTTAATTGGTTAAGCTCTGCGGATATATACCAAAATGCGGTGTGCAACGATCACTTAGTCGGAGTATTTTTAGCCAGATTATTTTTGATAACATAACTCCATCGAGACTGAATCGGCAAAGCGTAGTGCATGGGGTTTGTCTATTTCGACACTGGCAAATTCAACCCAAGGATGCTCACTGGCGATGGCCAGCGTTTGGCTGGTGAGATTTTCGAGTAATGAGAAACGGTTATTCTCAATCAGTTCAATGATCTTTTTGGTGATTGTGCGGTAATTGAGCGCATCCTCGACATTGTCACTGTTGCGGGCACGTTCGGCACAATAATGGATCACGACATTAATGATCACGTCTTGGCGATTTTGGATTTCATCGTCTTTAATGCCAATAAAAGTACGAAGTCTTAAGTTTTTAATGCGTATAATCGCGGTTTCTGGTTTCATAATGACAAATGGCTATCTTAAGCTAAAGTTTCTGAGGTTAAGTGGTTTCAAGGGTTAGCCTAACAATTTTATCTAAGATCAAGAAGGATTTTTAATAAATGACTCGACCTAATGCGCCCTCTGCTGCTTATCGTGGCTTTGCGGTTATGGCCTTTGTAGTGATTATTTTGGCAGGGATTAAGGCGGCGAGCCCGATTGTGGTGCCGTTTGTGCTGTCCAGTTTTCTTGCGGTGATTTGTAATCCTGCAATCGGTTTGATGACAAAGTTCCGTGTGCCTAAATGGCTGGCAGTGATCCTCTTGATGGGTTTTATTGTGTTGATGGGCCTATGGTTAGCCTCAGTCGTTGGCAGTTCTGTCAATGAGTTTTCTAAACAATTGCCCCAATATCGCGATCAGCTGGTGGAGCAGTTTTCGTGGATTATCCATAAATTACAGGCATTAAATATTCAGATTTCGAAGGATCAGGTATTAGCCTATTTTGATCCTGGCATGGCCTTGTCTATGACCACAAATATGCTATCGGGTGTCGGCAATGTGATGGCGAATTTATTTCTGATCATCCTCACTATCGTCTTTATGCTGTTTGAAGCTCAGTCGCTGCCAAAGAAATTGCACCTGGCATTGGACGATCCCGATATGCGCTTAAAGCAGATTGACCGCTTTTTACAATCTGTGAATCAGTACATGGTGATCAAGACCTTAGTGAGTTTGGCTACTGGGATCATCGTCGGTGTGGGATTGACCTTCATCGGCGTGGATTACGCCATGTTATGGGCGGTGATTGCTTTCCTGTTTAATTACATTCCCAATATTGGTTCTATCATTGCCGCCATTCCAGCGGTGTTGTTGGCCTTTATTCAGCTTGGCCCTGCGGCTGCGGGGGGGACTGCACTTTTGTACGTGGGTGCCAACATGGTGATGGGCAATATCATTGAGCCTAAATTTATGGGGCGCGGTCTGGGGTTATCGACCTTAGTGGTGTTTTTATCATTAATTTTCTGGGGCTGGTTATTAGGTTCTGTGGGCATGTTGCTGTCAGTGCCATTGACTATGGTGGTTAAAATTGCCCTCGAATCGAGTAAGAGTGGTAATTGGTTAGCCATTTTATTATCGGACGATATTGAAGATAAGTTCTTGGCCAGTAACACGGAAAATGCAATTCCCAATGGCGATGAAGCCAATACAAGTGCAACTGAGAGTAAGTAGTAGAAGATGCAAAGTTTTATACAAGCGCTAGCGACAATTGAGTTAGGTAATGATGCGGTGCGGTTATTCCACGGCCGCGGTGGGCATTACGTGGGTTGTGAGCACCTATGTTTAGATTGGTTTGCACCCGTACTATTGCTGACCAGCTTTACTCCCTTGGAGGATACGGATTTAACCCTCTGCCAACAGGCGATTGCAGCGCGCTGGCAAGCTATTAGGCCAGATAGCCAATTGAATTTAGTCTACCAATACCGTAGTGCGGGGGAGACGTTTACCCAATTATTGCAAGGTGAAGTGCCTGAGCCGCATATCGTTAGCGAAAATGGTGCACGGTTTCAGGTGCACCTAATGCGCGGACAAAACCACGGACTCTTCCTCGATATGGCTAATGGTCGTGAGTGGGTTAGAGCAAACGCCCGTTATAAAAAGGTGCTTAATTTGTTCGCTTATACCTGTGGTTTCTCGGTCGCGGCATTACAAGGGGGCGCCGATGAAGTTGTGAATATGGACATGAGCAAAGGCGCATTAGGCATAGGTAAGCAGAACCATTTGCTGAATGGCTTTAGCGCGGGAGCCCGTTTTTTAGGCCATGATATTTTTAAATCTTGGGGCAAACTGAAAAAGCTCGGTCCCTACGACATTGTTGTTGCCGATCCACCGAGCAATCAAAAGGGCAGTTTTGTCGCGACTAAGGATTATGTGCGTTTAATTAGGCGTTTACCTGAGTTGCTTGCCGAGAATGGCGAAGTATTACTGTGTCTAAATGCACCTGAACTCGATACCGCTTTCCTGCGTCAACAGGTAGCGGAAGCAGCACCTGCACTCGAATACATAGAGCGCTTAGCCAATCCGCTAGCCTTTATGGATGTGTCGGAAGAGAAGTCACTTAAGGTGCTTCGCTACCGCTTATCGACTCAAGCCTAGGCCTGATTTAGCTTAACTGGCCAGTATTAACTGGCCTTTTTTGTCGGCTTAGGTTGAGTGTTTAGTTTTTTACACTGTCGCTTATTACACAGCACTTATTACTCAGCACTTATTATTCAGTAGCTTAATCGCTCAGATAGCTGCGATCGCCCATAGGTTTCAATCACTTTACTGACTTGATGTTGGTCTAAGTGTTTGAGGGCGAAATTTCACCATAAAGCCTGCCCTGAATATCTAATGGCATTCCCTAGATTCATTTTGTGTAAGCGATTTCTGTTAATCGCTTTTGTGTATAAAGCGAATGATGAAATGGCGTCAGCATGGCCTCAATACCCTCGTAGAAAGTGAAAGTCTTTCATGTCGAATCACTGATTGTGAGCTATTTAAATGATAACCAGCCTTAAATGCCATGTTTGGCGATACAAAACTGAAAGTTTTCTGTAATTGTGGCTTTTGCTTTGTTATACTCCAGCCCACGGAATGTATCCCTTTCCTCATAGGCAAAATGTCAGCATAGAATGGCAAGCCTCTGCGACCTTACCCAATCAAGCAGGAGTTGTTATGGAAGTTCATGAATACGAAAATGCTTATTATCAAGTGAAAGACGATGTACTAACGTCTTTACCTGCTGAAAGCGAAGAAGAAGTGATCCAGGCTTAATCGATAACGATTAAACTGACGGTACTTATGAGTCGGAAATAACAGAACAAGCACAAAAAAATAGCAACCTTAGGGTTGCTATTTTTTTGGCTGAAAGTAAGCAGGATGATTGTATGACAAGGTATGCGCGGTGAAAGCAGGCAAGAAAGGGGGGTTAACCGTTAACTTTGCGCTTTTCAGGCAGAAGTTCGACGATAATCCATTGGCTACCAATTTTGTGTAGGCGTATGGTCCTGTCATCAATCCATGGTTGACCACCTTTAAGGCCTTTCATTTTGACCACAACAATGACGTCTTTGGTAAATTTGCGGAAGAAGTCGATATCGATATCATCAATTTCCATTTCAACATTGGTCATAGATAGGCCGAGCATATTACGCTGTACGGCTGCGGCAATGTGGTAATGGGTGAGCACTTGTTTAATGGGATCGTCGACGAATTGCTTGGCTTGTTCAACATTACGATCAACATAAATCGCTTTAAAAAAGCCTAAGCTCACTTCTTCCGGTGATAACTGGCGTTGCTCTTGCGTTGAGGGATCGCCACAACCGAAGAGGAACAGGAGAGAGAAAAAAAATAGAGTTCGCATAAGTTTTAGTTATTGGAATTTGTTCCGAGTATCGCGATTTTAGCTGTAATGTACAAGTCTTGTCGTGATTCGCTGTCTATTGTGAAAAGCATTGACTCAAACCTCATGTGTGTGGCATATAGTTAGGAGTCATATAAAAAGGTTATCCACAGAAACTGTGGAAAACTATGTTGAAGACTTCAGTGATACTTTGTAAGTCACTGATATTGTCTTGCTTTATTTGCTGGTTAAAAAGTGACGCTTTTCTGCTTTCCATTATGTTCCACTTCTACTTGTGGATATTTTTCGCAATTTGCCGAGCTTATTCACACTGCATAATTCGATATTTCTCGTTTTTTTCTTCATCTTTTGCAATTTAGACTTATCCATTAAGCGATTCTTGCGATCAGCGGTATGGTTTACGCTAAATTTGAGAATAAAAAAGCACCGGTAATAACCAGTGCTTTTTTGTGCGTAACGTTATGCAGATTTAATGCTGTTAGCCTTTAGCTGCGTCGTTCTGTGCGGCTTGAATTGCCGTTAGTGCGATAGTGTAGACGATGTCATCGACTAACGCGCCGCGAGACAAGTCGTTCACAGGTTTGCGCATACCTTGCAGCATAGGACCGATACTGATCAGGTCCGCGCTTCGCTGTACGGCCTTGTAAGTCGTGTTGCCTGTATTAAGGTCTGGGAACACGAAAACGGTAGCTTGACCAGCGACAGGGCTATTAGGTGCCTTAGAGCGTGCAACGTTTGGCATGACTGCCGCATCGTATTGCAATGGACCATCAATAATCAGATCTGGGCGTTTTTCTTTGGCAATACGGGTTGCTTCACGCACTTTATCCACATCAGAACCTGTACCTGAGTTGCCAGTTGAGTAGCTGATCATTGCCACTCTTGGCTCGATACCGAAGGCTTTTGCTGATTCCGCCGATTGGATGGCGATATCTGCTAACTGCTCAGCATTGGGATCTGGGTTAATCGCACAGTCACCGTAAACAAGCACTTGATCTGGCATCAGCATAAAGAAGATGGATGAAACTAAGCTTGAGCCCGGTGCCGTTTTGATCAATTGTAGTGGTGGGCGAATGGTATTGGCTGTGGTGTTAACCGCGCCAGAAACGATACCGTCGACTTCGTTTTGCGCCAACATCATAGTGCCGAGCACCATGTTGTCTTCTAACTGTTCACGGGCAACGACTTCAGTTAAGCCTTTGCTGCGACGCAGTTCCAACATAGGTTCTACGTAACGGTCGCGCACCTCTTCTGGATCGATAATGATCACGCCTTCGCCAAGCACCACATCTTGCTGTGCGGCGATACGCAGGATTTCATCTTTTTTGCCTAAAAGTACACAGCGAGCGATACCGCGTTCGGCACAAATGGCCGCCGCTTTAATGGTACGCGGCTCATCACCTTCTGGCAGTACCACAGTCTTGTGGGCGGCGCGCGCCAATTCCGTGAGTTTGTAACGGAAAGCTGGTGGTGATAGGCGATGCTCACGGGGTGAGTTTTTAGTCACGCTTTCAATCCACGTTTGGTCAATGTGACTGGCCACATAATCCTGCACCAGATCGATACGAACTGCGTCATCGACGGGTACTTCATGGTCGAAACGTTGAATGTTGAGCGAGGTTTGCCAAGTGTTACTGTCGATCAAGAACACAGGTAAACCGGTTTCAAAGGCCTGCTCACACAGCTTAAGGATTTCTGGCTCTGGCTCGTAGCTACCTGTTAATAACAGGGCACCAATTTTCACGCCGTTCATGGCCGCAAGACAGGCTGATACGATCACATCTGAGCGATCGCCTGAGGTTACAAGCAAGGAGTCAGTCTTAATATGAGTGACCATGTTCGGGATACTGCGTGCACAAAACGTTACTTTACGCAGGCGGCGGGTATGCATTTCACCAGCATTCAGAATGCGTGCGCTTAAATGTTTCGCTAAATCCGAAGCACGAGGAGCGACAAGATCAAGATTGTAGGGCACGCTGCCTAAGATACGTAGTGGGCTCTTACCCGGCAGTTGGAACATGCTGGCCGCATCTGAGCGTTGAACACCTTGGTGATCAAAGACTTCAGATAGATCTGGGCGCGCGCGACCTTCGTCGTCAACGGGTGCTCCAATCTTGTTAATTACGGCGCCAATTAAGCGTTTATTCTTTTTCCCGCCCCAAGAGTTATAGGCGATTTCGAGGCGATTCATTAGCCCTGTGGCCGTATCACTGCCTGGTGTGGCAATAAAAATCACGTCGGCATCCATGGCTTTAGCAATGGCATAGTTCACATCATCGGCGAAGGGATGATTACGCGTTGGCACTAGACCTTCGACAATTAAGGTCTCTGTGTTGCTAGCGCAATCGGCCGCACGGGCGATGATTTGCTCCATTAAGACGTCGATTTGGTCGGCGCGAATTAAGGCTTCGGCATGGGCCATGTCGAAGGGCTCTAAGGGATTTACTGTTGGCGATTTGCTCAGAATAGTGGTTGAGCGTTCTGGGCCATTATCGTTTGGACGAAGCTGAGAAATAGGCTTAAAGAACTGAACCTTAACCCCGTGGCGCTCCAGTGCGCGCACCATCCCAAGGCTTAAGGAGGTCAGGCCGACTCCGGTACCTATGGGGATTAACATAATATTACGAGACATAAAAACCTCTAGTTTCGATGGTTTTTGGCAGAATAGTTTCTGCAAATTTGCTTGTGAGTACGGCTACGTAAGGTATAAAGCCGTTTGGGTGAGCAAACGGCTTCGGCCTTTTTATTTGTTGATAAGTTTAATGGAATCTTCGGCGATAACCCATTCTTCGTTCGTTGGGATCACCATGGCAATCGTGCCTTTATCTTGGGTGATGATACCTTTCTTACCGAAACGCGCCGCTTTGTTGCGCTCACTATCGACATGGAAATTGAATATTTCCAGCATGTTGAGCACTTTTTCACGGATTAAATCTGAGTTTTCACCAATACCACCGGTGAAGACGACTGCATCTAAACGGCCCAGTGGCACAGTGTAAGAGGCGATGTACTTGGCTAAGCGGTAGCAGAAGATTTCTAAGGCTAAGGTCGCGCCTTTATGGCCCTCGGCGTAACCTTCTTCGATGCCACGGCAATCGTTGGTCAGCTCGGAAATACCCAGCAGACCACTTTGCTTGTTCATCAGGTTATTCACTTCTTCTAAGGTGTAACCCAGTTGATGAACTAAGTGGTAGATGATTGAAGGGTCAATATCGCCACAACGCGTGCCCATAACCAAACCTTCTAATGGGGTTAAGCCCATAGAAGTGTCGACACTTTTGCCGCCTTTGATGGCAGTCACTGACGCGCCATTGCCTAAATGAGCACAGATCACGTTGGTATCTTCGATGGGCTTGTTGAGCATTTTTGCCGCTTCACGGCTAACGAATAAATGACTCGTGCCATGCATGCCATAACGACGGATACCGTGTTCACGGTATAACTTGTAAGGCAGGGCGTAGACATAAGCTCTGTCTGGCATGCTTTGGTGGAAAGCGGTATCAAATACAGCAACCTGTGGCAATTTAGGGAAAGAGGCCATTGCCGCGCGGATGCCGATAAGGTGAGCAGGATTGTGCAGTGGGGCTAATGAAGCACAGTCTTCGATGCCTTTGATCACGCTCTCATCGATGATCACTGAGCGAGTGAATTTCTCACCACCGTGAACGATACGATGGCCAACGGCTTGAATTTTTGCTGCTAATTCAGGTTGTTCCGCAAGAATTTTATTAACAATGTATTCAACTGCTTCACGGTGAGCCGTAAATGCACCTAAGGCTGCTTCATGTTTTTCGCCGTTGATTTTCCATTTAATGCGAGAGTCTTCTAAACCAAAACATTCGGCTAAGCCAGAAATTTGGTCGTCACCTGTTTGCGCGTCAATGACGGCAAATTTGAGAGAAGAGCTACCGCAATTGAGAACTAAAACCAGTTTATTTGACATGTGTAAACCCTTTGCCATTGTGTTTAATATAACGATTCAAAATAATGAGGAACTGCGGTGTTTTTACCATATCAGTCTTGGGGCGATTCGCCAGATTGTGCTATGGTAAGAGCAGTATTCCATTGTAGTTGGTGTCTAAGATTGAGCATTAAGATCCTCAAAACCTTAGGTGATGGTCATCAGTATATGAAGACTTGGCCTATGGTTAGACAACTGGGTTTTTATTTTCCTGAGTATCGGGTCGTCCGAGCAACTCAGCTCGCCATACTGGTGATGCCAGTGCTGGCGATTTTTGTGAGCATGAGCCAGCTGTATATTCACGGTTGGGCATTTCTGCCCCAAGCTGTCACTCTCGGTTTATTTTTCATCAGCTTACCGTTACAGGGGCTGCTGTGGTTAGGCTGGCGAGCTCGCCATCCATTACCGTTAACGCTGTTCGACTGGATTAACCAGTTGAGTGCGAAGTTGTCATCCATGGGTATCAATTGCCACACTTTAGGCGCTAAGGCCTGTTACCTCGATATGGCACTGATTTTAAAAATAGCCTTTGAGCGTTTAGATGCCAGTTATTGGGAAGAACTTTAGGCCGTTGCCGCGGTTATCCGTTTTGGCTTTTCTATTACTGTGGATTAATAAATCGCGTTAATCCCTTGTTGGACAAATACCGCTTTGATCTTTTCCATGGTTTCTCGACTCGGGGGGGATATCCCATCGAGTTGATAGCTTTCGCCCATGGCTTCCCACTTATGTTTACCTAATTCGTGATAGGGTAGTAACTCTACCTTTTCAATGTTTTTCATGGGCTTGATAAACTCGGCCAGTTGTAATGCCGATGCTTCATCGTCGGTAAATCCGCCCACTACGACATAACGTATCCATGTCGCTTGATTACGCTCTGCTAAATACTGCGCAAACTGTAATGTTCTATGGTTGCTGACTTTAGTTAACTCAATATGTTTTTCATCGTCCATGTGCTTGATGTCGAGCAGGACCAAGTCAGTATGGTCGAGCAACTCATCAATCACTGGCGTGTACTTACGTACAAAACCATTGGTATCTAAACAGGTATGAATACCTTCTTGCTGACAGGCTGTGAATAATTCGGCGACAAATTCGGCCTGTAAAATGGCTTCACCACCACTGGCCGTAACACCACCATTGCTGGCATCGAGAAAAGGCCGATAGCTGATGATTTGACTCATTAACTCATCGACCAGAACTTCTTTTCCGCCATCAAGATCCCAAGTGTCACGGTTGTGGCAATATTGGCAGCGCATTAAACAGCCCTGCATAAAGGTGATAAACCGTATGCCGGGACCATCTACTGTGCCAAAGGATTCCACCGAGTGGATCCGACCGATAACTGCCATTGTGACTCCTGTTAAAATAAGTGAGGCTGTAGCACAGTGTACTACAGCCTTGACTAATTTAGCTTACAGACCTTTTGTGAATGTACGCGTGATCACATCTTGTTGTTGTTCTGGCGTCAGTGAGTTGAAGCGCACTGCATAGCCAGAAACACGGATGGTCAGCTGTGGATACTTGTCTGGATGCTTAACGGCATCTTCGAGCATTTCGCGGTTCATCACGTTGACGTTCAAGTGTTGGCCACCTTCTTTTTTGTCACTGTGGTCGAAGTATCCGTCCATCAATGCCGCTAAGTTGGTACGGCGAGCATCATCATCTTTACCCAGCGCATTTGGCACGATTGAGAAGGTATAAGAAATACCGTCTTGAGCGTGGGCAAATGGGAGTTTTGCCACTGAGGTTAAAGAAGCGATTGCGCCTTTTTCATCACGGCCATGCATAGGGTTTGCACCCGGTGCAAATGGCGCACCTGAACGACGACCATCGGGTGTGTTACCGGTTTTCTTACCATAAACCACGTTTGAGGTGATGGTCAGAATTGACTGCGTTGGGATCGCATTGCGATACATTTTACGGTCACGAATTTTCGCCATAAAACGTTCAACTAAGTCACAGGCGATATCATCAACACGTGGGTCGTTGTTACCAAATTTTGGATAGTCACCGCTGATTTCGAAATCAACTGCAATGCCATTTTCATCACGAACCGGTTTTACGGTGGCGAATTTGATGGCAGACAGTGAGTCGGCTGCGATAGATAAACCCGCAATACCACAAGCCATAGTGCGACGTACGTCTCTGTCGTGCAGCGCCATAAGCGCGGCTTCGTAAGAGTACTTATCGTGCATGTAGTGGATTGAGTTCAGTGCAGTGACATATTGAGTCGCTAACCAATCCATTAAACCGTCTAAGCGATTCATCACATCATCAAAGTTGAGCACTTCGTCTGTGATCATGTCTGCTTTAGGGGCAATTTGGATTTTCAGTTTTTCGTCTACGCCGCCGTTAATCGCATACAGCATGGTTTTCGCTAAGTTAGCGCGAGCACCGAAGAACTGCATGTGTTTACCCACAACCATAGGGCTCACACAACAGGCGATTGCATAGTCGTCTGATTGGAAATCTGGACGCATTAAGTCATCGTTTTCGTATTGGATTGAGCTAGTGTCGATAGACACTTTGGCGCAATATTTTTTGAAACCGATTGGCAGTTTATCTGACCATAATACTGTGATGTTTGGCTCTGGACTTGGACCCATAGTGTAAAGGGTGTTCAAGAAACGGAAGCTTGATTTCGTCACTAACGTACGGCCATCTAAGCCCATACCGCCGATTGACTCCGTTGCCCAAATTGGGTCGCCTGAGAACAATTCGTCGTATTCAGGGGTACGTAGGAAACGCACCATACGCAATTTCATCACAAAATGGTCAACCATTTCCTGAGCTTGTTGCTCAGTTAAGGTGCCATTTTTTAGATCACGTTCAATATAGATGTCGAGGAATGAAGAGGTACGACCTAATGACATGGCAGCGCCGTTTTGGCTCTTCACTGCAGCTAAATAGCCGAAGTAAGTCCATTGGATCGCTTCTTGTGCATTGGTCGCTGGACGAGAAATATCGAAGCCATACTTGGCAGCCATTTTCTTCATTTGGCCTAATGCACGGTGTTGCTCGGCAATTTCTTCACGTAATTGGATAACGTTAGATAACTCTTCACCCGCTTCAAACTGCGCTTGCAGTGAGCTAAATTGGGCAAACTTATCTTTCATCAGGTAATCGATACCGTAAAGTGCCACACGGCGATAGTCACCAATGATACGGCCACGGCCATAAGCATCGGGTAAGCCCGTTAAAATACCTGATTTACGACAGGCCATAATTTCGGGGGTGTAAACATCGAACACACCTTGGTTATGGGTTTTGCGCAGTTCTGAATAAACGTATTTAACATCTTCATCCAGTACACGATCGTAGGCGGCGCATGAGCTTTCCACCATACGAATACCACCGTTAGGCAACATAGCGCGTTTTAGCGGCGCGTCTGTTTGTAAGCCAACGATAGTTTCTAATTCTTTGTTGATATAGCCAGCGTCGTGGGAAGTGATGGTTGAAACCATCTTAGTGTCGAAATCAACAGGCGCGTGGGTACGGTTTTCCTGTTTGATGCCTTCCATGACTTTATCCCACAATTTTGTGGTCGCTTCGGTGGCACCGGCGAGGAAGGACTCGTCGCCTTCAAAAGGCGCGTAGTTTTGTTGGATAAAGTCACGTACATTGACTTCAGATTTCCAATCGCCAGGAGTAAAGCCTTCCCATGCGTTGGCAAACAGTTCAGTTTTGTCGGTCATCGTACTAATACCTTCTGGTTGAGATAAAAGGTTATTGGCGATCAGCGTTAAGCAATGCTGAGTATAAGCCAATAGCTAATTCCTGAAATAAAGCTCCCTTCATGATGACGCCCTATGATGGGAACTGGATTTTGAAGCGCTCGTCACTCCAAAAGTCTGTCTATTGATACCCGATAAGATGACAAATATTCGCTTACTTTGATTATCGGCTACTGATAAATCTTTATAATTGGTAAGACCAATTGTCCACAAGCATATTAACATAGGTCTGTCGCTATCGCATCTTAAACGGCTTGGTTTATGCTCTGTTAATACCAAATTTGCTAGCTAGGTAGCATTTTTTTACCACAATAGGGAATACGGCACGCTTTTTAAGTTGGTGTGACATCTGAACCCCATTATCTCTTAAATCAGCCTGCCTATATTGTTCCCATTTACTGTCCACCTTTAGCGAGGATAAATCTATCCTCGTATAGGCTGATTTTGATTGGTGGGAGTCACGGCTCGATAATGGGAGCTGTCACAGTAGGCGCAGTGGTTATGATATTAAAAATAAGTTTGATGTTAGCTATTTGTATTAATTTATTTTTCTTTGCTAACTTAGTGTCGATTTAGGATACGGCATGTCATAACGCCATCAAATAAAGCATGCAATACTTAAATCATTCAGGAAGGGTTAGAGAGTGGCTAAATATGGTAGTTTGCAATGATGCAGGCAACTTGTTACTTGCTGTTGGACTGAACTGTCAATGCTAAATTATGGGTTATAGTGGGTTCAATTTAATGAATACCGAGATACACGCGTCAAGCTATTGGTCATTTAATGTGTCATTGCTGAGGTTAACTTGAATCTATAGCGCATTAATTTAAGCGTTAGTTCGCTAAATATGAGATGGAAACGTGCAGGATATGCATTGTATACCATCTTAATTAAGCCACATTCTCGCGATGAAAATCGGGTTGGCATGGTAAGACCAATTAACCTTTTGTGTTTTTGGCTTCAAAGTTTTCACATTTTGGGTGTGAATAGCATCACGCTTTAGCAATATCTGCTTCACAGCATAAGCGTGTTGTATGATACAAAGCGAGACTTTAGTGAATCATCATTTAAGCAGCAAATCATTATCTCGGTTTTGATTCGTGTTATCTGCGCAATGGCGCTGCTGGAGATACCTATGCTACGCGTTCAAGTTTGTTTATCTGAAGTTGGAGTTATGCAATGAAAAGCCCAAATCCATCGTCATCAGTTCCAACTGTGACAAACAGCGCACATGAAGCGCCACAGGTTTCAGCTCATTTTAGTTGTTACAATCAGGCTGAAATTTACGGGACAAGCAAAGTGGTTAAAGCACCTTGGCAGTCCTTTGGCTTAGCCGTGTTTGCTGGCGCATTTATCGCTTTAGCCTTTGTTTTTTATTTAACCGTAACTACTGGCGCAGGCGATGCGTCTTGGGGTTTAGTTCGTTTCGTTGGCGGAATAGCCTTTAGTTTAGGTTTAATCTTAGTGGTTGTTTGCGGTGGAGAACTGTTCACCAGTTCTGTACTCAGTACCGTCGCCTGGGCACAAAAACAGGTCACTGGCGCTGAATTACTCAAATGTTGGTGCCGCGTGTATGCCGGCAATTTTGTCGGCGCTATGTTGATGGTTTGCTTGATCACTGCCGCAGGTATGTATGATCTCGATGGTGGTAATTGGGGATTAAATGCACTTAAAGTGGCACAGCACAAACTGCACCATACTTGGATTCAAGCCTTTAGTTTAGGCATTTTATGTAACATGTTGGTGTGTTTAGGTGTGTGGATGACCTTTGCTAGTCGTGATGTACTGACGAAATCGTTACTGTTAATTTTACCTGTGGCTATGTTCGTTAGTAGTGGCTTTGAACACAGTATCGCTAACTTATTTATGGTGCCTATGGGCATGATGATCCAATCTATCGCCAGCCCAGAGTTCTTCGTGTCTTTAGGGGTTACTCAAGCACAATTTGCCGATTTAACCGTGGCAAACTTTATATTCAATAATTTAATACCTGTAACCTTAGGCAATATTGTCGGTGGCGGTGTGATTGTTGGTTTAGGTTATTGGTGGATAGAGCAGGGTAAAGTCACCTTGGCTGAACCACACAAAGCTCATCATGAACATTTTTCTGCACCACATTCGCATGCTGAAAAATCTCAGCATCAGAGTGAGATTAAGCTGACTAAACATTCCTAGAACGCCTTTAATTATTAGTCTGAAGTGAAAGTGCCCAGCAGGTAGCTGGGCATTTTTATGTCGGTTTACTATGATGTGTAAATAATGAAGTAAATAAAAACGGCATCCGAAGATGCCGTTTTTTGATTAGGTTCTAACTCATAAACACCATATTAGAATTTAACTTCGCCTTCGATAAACCATTCACGACCACGCGCATCATATGATGAGCGGTTATAGTGTGGCCAGGCTGTATCTGTTGGATCAAAGTTTGGTCCAACATTAAATAAGTTCATTACACCGCCAGTCACTTTAATTGCGTCTGTGATGTTATAAGCCGATGTTAAGTTCCACTTCGTTTGTGATGCAATTTCGTTTGCACTTTCATCGAATGCCAAACCTTTATCTAATGCAGCTTTTTTAAACGATTTATATCCAACACCATGCATTCTTGCTGTGTGGTAAGCGCCTAAAGTTGTTTCAAAATCGTTTATATACCAACCTAAAATGATATTGGCTTTATATTGCGGTAAACCACCATCATCGATGTCATCATCAATTGCAGCTGTAGGATCTGTTTGTCCTTCAGAAAGAAGAATATAAGTACCATTAAAGTTTAGTTTTAACTCACCAAAGTCAGCGACATCCCATCCGTAACCAGTGGTTAAGTCAATACCACGAACTTTCTGATAAGCAAGGTTTTGTGCGACGGTATTAATGTGAGTAATAGTACCTAATGCGTCACGGGTGATCATGTTTGCATAAGTTTCATATTCACGAGCAGCTTTGCTTGCAGAGATGTCACTTACCATGTCATCCAGTTTCCACTCCCAAATATCGAGTGAAGCATTTAAGCTATCGCCACCATATACAGCACCTATGTTGGCTGTATAGCCTGTTTCAGCGCTAAGATCTTTGTTAGCACCAGTAGTGATATCAATATTGAGTTCATTACAGATTTTGTTCAGTGTTGGATCTGGATTTTTCTGAGATGGAGTTCCACCTAGAGCTTGGCACTGTTTAAAATCAATGATATTGCTATATGCTTTAGTTGCATCTCCATATACGCGATGCATATCTGGTGCGCGGAACACTTTACTGATAGAGCCACGAACTAATAATTCATCAAGTGGGCGATACTCTACGGTTAATTGAGGCGACAAATTTCCACCGAAATCATCATATCGGTCATAACGTAAGGCCGCATCAAGTGTTAAGTCCTCAAGAACTGGAAGCTTTAATTCCATATAGGTTGCCCAGTATGAACGCTCACCAGCACCTGATGAACCACCACGGCTTAGAATATTGCCTTTAACAGATTCTGAGTCAGATTCTGATGAGTAGTCTTGAGTGGTATATTCCGCCCCAAAAGCAAAGTCTGCTGAACCTGCTGGCAGTTCAAATGCTGGACCTGTGATATTTGCTTGAATATTTTTTTGAGTTGATTGAGCTTTTTCAAACGGAGTGTACGCTATACCGCTGACATCATTTGTGCTGATAGGCGCAAGCAGTGATTTACCGTCAGTACCTTGAGCTAGATAATTAAATAATCCACCCACAGTCGCAAAGCCACTATTGAATACATCCACATTAGTACGGCCGTAATTTACGGATGTATCCCAACTATAATCATCAGCGATCACGCCTTCCAAGCCCGCGGTGAAGAAATAGTTACGGGTACTTGTTTCTCCTGCGCGGTTGCCGAATTCGTGCAAACGACGAATATAGTTGTAGTCACCATTTTCGGCATTTTTAAAATCTCCACCAAGACCTGTATTCTTGTCGAATGTTTTTGTCAGTGAATCATCTAAATCAACGCCTAAAGTTACTTTGTCTCCTGCAACATTGACTGTGTAGTTATCGATACCCATAGGTTCGATACGTGTTGTTGATTTTGCTTCTGCAAAATCAAGACGTCCTACAAAGTTCAAATTATCTGCAAGTTCATAGTTAAAGTTCGTTGAACTGATAAAACGAGTGCTTTCTGGTGATAGATCGCGCCACTTTGAGCGATCAAAGCCACATGCGCTACCTGTCCAAAGAAAACCGCCCGCTTCGCATTCACTCGCAGTTAGGACACGTTGGCCTTTTGGTGTTGTTCCACCAGCAGGTTTTTTACCTGTAATGCCAGCCCCATATGAGCTGTATTGTGAATATTTACTATAAGGTACTTTGTCTGTATCTAATCCAAAAACAGCTCTATCAGTTGCATTCAAACGCTCAGTATCAGTAAATTCGATGAAGGTTGAGACGTTACCACGTTCGGAAGATGAACCCAGAGATAGCGCAATTCGATCGCTTCCACCACCGCCTTCAGTAGTATCACCATGTCGATATTTTAATGCGACGCCATCAAAATCTCTTTTTAAAATAATGTTTACTACGCCACCAACAGCATCTGCACCATAAATTGCTGAACCACCAGATTGTAATATCTCAATACGAGCAACAGCTTCCATTGGTAAGTTTGCGGTATCAACAAAGTTGTCTGTACCACCTGCTGGTTTAGGATATTGGTTGAGACGTTTACCGTTAATCAATGTTAGCGTTCTGCTTGCACCCGCATTACGTAAACTGATTGATGACGCAGCTGGTGTAAAACCATGTACTGATTGAGTTGTCATTGCTCCTGTTGTTGAAGTCAGGCTCTGCAATGCATCTTGTACGTTAGTAAAACCTTGTTTTGCCATATCATCAGCACTTAGTACTGTAACTGGGGTTGCGGTTTCCATATCGGTACGCTTAATACGTGAACCTGTTACTTCAATACGTTCAACTTTGGCACCATCTTCAGCTGCATATACTATCGAAGTGGTTAACGCGGCAGTAGCTGCTCCGCTTATTAATGCAAAGCGAACGGCTTTGGCTAATGTAGAATTTGCACGCATTTTATTCTCCCTTAACACATGTTGTATGTTTATTTTTTATTTTTCTTAAATGGTTACTTATGTAAAGAATTAAGCTCTCATTTAATTGAGTTCAGGATATAACCACAAGAAAATAACAAGTGCAACATTGGTCATGCTGGAGTTTTGTTTAAAATTTGTTATTTACTCTCTTTTTAAAATGCAGACATAAGTAGGGTGTGTGTGTAATCGGTGGCAGATAAGGTTTTAATCTGAGGGTTTTGTTTTTTATTTGGCTTTTTGTTTTTATTATTGGTTCTTTGTGTTTTTTTATTGTTGCTAATTTTTTGTTTTATTGTGTTTTAATTTTGTTGTTTTCAATAATAGTTTGAAACTATTTTATGTGAAAAAGTAAAAATTAATAACGATATGGTTTGTCATTCCATATATTTTAGATTGGATGATTGAGGAGTGTTATCAATAAGGGTTTTCATGCGGTTTAATTTTGTATGGTGATATTTTTACACCGCGTCAGGAAGCTAGAAGTAAAATTATGGAATGAAATGTTGTAAAGAGTAAAAACTAATCAAATGCTATTTCTGATTATTTAATTTTGACTGTTTAAATATAAAATTGAAGTGAATATCTATTCACTTCAATTTCGGTTTATTGTTTAGTTTTTTGAGTGAACAATTCATTTGTATGGTTAATGATTTTTACAAAAAGCTGTTCTGTTTATTTGCTATTTAGAACTGATTTGTGCTCTACCACGTTAAATTGCAGTGGAAAGTAGTGTCCTAAATAACGTAGGGCGACATAGGCAACCACTAAGGTGGCGATTACCAGTTCGAATTCTGCTAAGTATTTTATCCATATCGCTAACTCACCCATGTTATTGAACTGCGTTAACCAAGCTGCGGTTTTAAAGAGGGCGGTTGCACCGATCACCATAGGGAAGGTAAAGGCTGCGTAGCCTGGGCTAAAGGGCAGTTTTAGTAGGTGAAAGAAGGCCAAGTAGATGATGCTGGTCATCAGAATGGCGATACTCAGTAGTAAGGCGACTAAGGGAATTGATGCCTGCTCACAAACAGTCAGATAGCCCGCGAGTGATAAACTGGCGGGAGCTGCAAGAATGGCAATGGTTGGTTTAGCGGCATCAGGTATCGTCTGACAGAAAATGAGGCGATAGAGCATCAAAGGCAGCATGATTAAGTAGGCTAACATTCCAAAAACCAAAATGGCGTTTGCTAACCATTGGTAATCAGACACAGGGAAAGACACCGCCGCGACGATAATGCCAATCGGTGGTACAAACCAGCTTGGAACCATGTGCTCGAGTTTAAAATCGATGGCGCGAAAGTAGATAAACGCGCTTAGGAAGATCACATGGATACCAATGGCGACTAGCCACAGAGTTAAGCCTGCATTGGGGAAATAATCGCCGAGTGATTTAGACACCACCATCAAGCCCATGGCGAAGGTGGGGATCACACTACCAATCACTGGGTGGCTTAGCTCGTCCTTTAAAATATTAGGATGAAGCATGAATTTACCCATGAGCAATAACAGTAACACAGAGGCTATGATGGCCCCTGTGAGTTGTCCTGCGCCATTAAGTGAAGGTGTCATGTTCTCCCATGTCCAACCTAAGCTGGCAATTGCCAGTGCCAACCCAGCCATAGGGCTGGGAAGTTTAGCTGCGTGGGATGTCCAGCGTTTGCGTTTTGAAGTCATTTTGAATACCTCTCAATACTGACAATGCTTAACATCGCTTTTTTAGGGCGCTGTTTTGATGTATTTAGTGTACTGCGGGTATCAATGATAAATAAATTTGATTAATTTTATTCATTGCATAAGTTTTGTTTACTTTGATGTTGCTATTAAACTTAAGGTTTGAGTTTACAACGCAGTAGCGTGTGCCCTAGGCCAAGATTGTCTGTATCTTCATCCACATACAGTCCCGCTTGGTGAAGCAGGGCCAATAAATCCTTAGAGTGATACATGCGGCTGTTGCCATTGGCTATGGCGCTGAAATAGAGGCTAGTGGCATTTACGCAATAGGCGGAGGCGGCCGATGGCTGTCTATCCCAAAAGGTTTCGACGATAAAGAGTTGGCTGCTTGATGTCATTGCCTTTGCCGTGCGTTGTAAAATGCTCAGGATTTGGCTTTTTGAGAAGCAATCCAGAAATTGACTCATCCAGTAAGTATCGGCGCCTTCGACAAAGGGTAGTGAGTCGTCCAGCAGATCGGTGGCAAAGGTATGCACGCGTGCTGCAAAACCTCGTGCGAGTGCATTTTGTGTGGCTACCTCTAGTTGCCCCGGAAAATCCATAATCGTGACTTCAACGCTTGCGTCATAATCACAGCAGCTCAGTGCCCATTTTCCCGTATTGCCGCCTATATCCACTAAATGGCTTGGCTTATGGGCAAACACTAATGGCAGAAGCTGTGGAAAGGCATGATCCGAATAGTAATGATCGAAGGCAAACCAGCTCTGTTTCGCTTTGGGTGGTAGATCTTTTAAGGCGGGGTAGATGGTATTCCAGTCACCGAACACCTTAAGTCCTGCGGCCTTGCCTTCGAGTAGCGCGGTATCAAGGTTAAAAAGGCCTTGATAGCAAACATCCTGCACAAAGTTAAGATTGATGGCTGCCATGTCGTCATGGAGTAAAAAGTGCCCAGTTTTGTCGAGCACATAGCCATTTTCATTTTGCCAAACGAGACCCATACTGAGCCCCATATCCAGCAAGACTCCAAGGGCGTACTCGCTCAGTGGTGTCGATTGGCTTAGCTCGGCGGCAGTGATCCCATGCTCGGCCGCTTTATCTATTTGGGCTAGCACATCGAATTTGAGTAGGCAGTGGGCGACTTGAAAGCTGATGGGGCCAAAGGCAATTTTTTGAGCTTCAAACTTCGCATTGAAGGCGCTGATATTACTTGGTGTTCGGTAAAAAGACATAAAAAGGAATGAATTGGCGAGCGGGTCCGTTCTTTATAACCAAGTTAGCCGTGAAAGCCAGTTGAGATACAAAGAACTATGAGCTGTATCCAAACTTGAGCAGTAACTTGTTTATGCTCTGTAATCGAGATCTAAATAATGGAATGCCATAAATAAAAATACCCAGCCAAAGCTGGGTATTTTAAGGACGATAAAACGTCGTTTATTGAACGTTTTCTTCGTCGCCGAATTGGCCTTGGAACAAGACTGAAGATAGGTAACGCTCGGCAGCCGATGGCAAAATAACCACAATGGTTTTGCCTGCAAACTCTGGCAACTCAGCGATGCGGTTGGCGGCGACAACGGCGGCACCCGATGAAATACCCACTAAAATGCCTTCTTCTTGCATTAAGCGGCGGGCCATGTCGATGGCTTCATCGTTAGTAACAGCTTCAACACGGTCAATCAATTCTAAATCTAAGTTACCTGGGATAAAGCCAGCACCAATACCTTGGATTTTATGCGGCCCTGGTTGCACAGGTAAGCCAGCTAAGGTTTGAGCTATAACAGGAGAATCTGCTGGCTCAACCGCCACTGAGGTGATGGTTTTACCGGCCACTTTTTTCAAGTAACGGCTTACCCCAGTAATTGTACCGCCAGTACCTACACCGGCAACAAACACATCCACTTCACCATCGGTATCATTCCAGATTTCTGGACCTGTGGTTTTTTCATGGATTTCTGGGTTAGCAGGGTTATTAAACTGCTGCAATAAAATGTATTTTTCAGGAGCCGATTGGCGAATTTCTTCCGCTTTATCAATCGCACCTTTCATGCCTTTCGCGCCTTCAGTCAGCACGAGAGTTGCGCCTAAGGCTTTGAGTAGCTTACGACGCTCTAAACTCATGGTATTTGGCATGGTCAGGGTCAGTTTATAGCCACGGGCCGCGGCAACATACGCTAATGCAATACCTGTGTTGCCTGATGTCGGCTCAATCAGCTCATGATTTTTTGTTAATAGACCTTTCTTCTCGGCATCCCAAATCATATTGGCACCGATACGGCATTTAACACTGAAACTTGGGTTACGGGCTTCGACTTTGGCCAGCACTTTACCTTGGCTAACACGGTTTAAACGTACTAGTGGTGTATTACCAATAGTATATGAATTATCTTCGAAAATTTTGCTCATGGATTGCTTGCTCCTATGTTGGCACTACTGAATCATAATCTGCTGTGGCGCTTTTAGAAGTGATTGTTTGTTCTTCTTTATTCGATTTGGTTATTAAAGGCTGTTCTGTTATTCGCAAACCCTGATTGGCAGCCAGTTTAACTGTGTTAACCTCTTACTAACATAAAAAAGATTGTGGCATTAACAGGGATAACTTCTTGATGTCTCAATCGTAAAACTAGCCTATCACTCGTATCGGACAAGCGCAAAGATGAAGCAGCAACAAATGGATCTGGGTAAAGATCCAAAAACGATGGTAACACCAAAGGCATTTACCATTGCAGCAGCCGTGTTATATACCCCATTGGCGACACCGTTGAAGCGGATGTTAGCCATACTGATTGATGGTTTGCTGATCACTGTGTTAGCTGAGCAGATGGATTGGATGTTTGTCTTGCTGGTGGTCAGTATTATCTGGATTGAAAAGCACAGTCGTAAGTTTGGTCGTTTACTCAAGTGGGGACTTTATGCCCTGATGTTGGTTTTTATGTTGCTGACAACCGCCAATAATCTGTTTGATTTTAATGGAACAGACGTTAAAAGCAGTGAGGGAGTAGAGCAACAATTGGCATTAGGTGAACAAATCATTACGTCACTACCAGCATTGATGTCGTTGAGCCAGTGTAATAATTATGCTTGTGGTAAAACTCAAGTTCAGTCCCTACATGAAGCGATAAAAAATGCTTCAGGATCAAAGGGCATGACAGAAAATGATCAACGTGAAATAGTGCTAGCAACCATAGCCAACAGTAGTTTGCCTGCCATAGACAGTGAAAAGTTACAGGCGGAAGTGCTTAATGGCAGCCTATGGCCTGTTATTACGCTTCCTGTTGAGTTGGCGACAACAGATTCTCCGCCTGAGCCACTTCAGCCTATTCAAGCTATTTCGCCGGATGTACAGCCGCAAAGTGCGGTGGCTGATGCAGTGAATGTGAGCCCTTCGCAATATTCTCGCCTCAGAACCGTTGATGAAGCTACAAGCCATAGTGTTGTCGCTTGGGTGAAAGGCTTTCTGAGTGATATGGGGCTGGGTTTTGGGTGGGCAGCGTTTTACTTTACCGTCTTTACTGCACGATTTGATGGTCAAACCTTAGGTAAGAAGATGCTGGGCATTCGGGTGATCCAGCTCGATGGTGCCAACATCAGTTTATGGGCCGCGTTTGGCCGTTATGGTGGCTATGCCGCAGGCTTTACCACAGGCTTACTTGGCTTTATGCAAATATTTTGGGATGCCAATCGGCAGGGGATCCAAGATAAAATATCTTCAACAGTCGTGATAGACTTAGTGCAAATGCATAAAAAGCAACGATTAGAGCAACAAGCGCAGGGGCAAAATGAGTTAGCACCTGTGCTTACGAGTGATGATGCATCCTCTGCTCACCTTACAACCAGTACCCGTTTGGAGCATTTATGAAACAGGTCGTCATTTCGGGGAGTGGCCTATTTACGCCGCCCCACAGTATTTCCAATGAAGCCTTAGTTGAGAGCTTCAATGCTTATGTGGATATTTTCAATCTTGAAAATGCAGGTTTAATTGAGCAAGGCCATATTGCGGCTTTGTCCTATTCATCGAGCGAGTTTATTGAAAAAGCCTCCGGCATCAAGCACAGATATGTGATGGTGAAAGAGGGCATTCTGGATCCCGAAATCATGATGCCGTTGATTCCTGAGCGCAGTAGTGACGAATTATCGATGCAGGCCGAGATTGGCCTTGAAGCTGCCTTGATGGCACTAAAGAATGCCAATCTCAAGGCTGAGCAAATTGACTTAGTGATTGTTGCCTGTGCTTATACTCAGCGTGCGTATCCTGCTATGGCGATTGAAATTCAACGTGCACTGGGTACGCGGGGTTATGGTTACGACATGCAGGTAGCGTGTTCATCGGCGACGTTTGCAATTGTCGCCGCGGCTAATGCCATTGCTACGGGTTCTGCCTCAAGAGTGCTAGTGATCAACCCTGAAATTTGCTCGGCACAGGTGAATTATCGCGACCGTGACAGCCATTTTATCTTCGGTGATGTGGCGACGGCTCTGGTACTGGAAGAACAAAGCTTAGCCCAGTCTGACCATGTGTTTAAGATCCTCTCAAGCCGCTGTTTTACCGATTACTCGAACAATATTCGTAGTAATTTTGGCTTTTTGAATCGCTGCGATCCGAGTGCGGCCCATCAAGCCGATAAGTTATTCCACCAACAAGGGCGCAAGGTATTTAAAGAGCTGTTGCCGATGATTTATCAGCATTTGGATGAACATCTGGTCGAACAAGCGTTAACGCCACAGTCCTTCAAACGTTTGTGGTTACATCAAGCCAACATCAACATGAATCAGTTTGTAGTGAGAAAGTTGCTTGGGGATGATGTGTCAGCGGAACAAGCGCCCGTGGTACTAGATGAATACGCCAATACGGCTTCCGCGGGTTCTGTTATTGCATTTCATAAGTTTTCCGGTGACTTTAAGACTGGCGATTTAGGTTTATTGAGTTCGTTTGGCGCAGGATATTCTATTGGCAGTGTTATTCTGCAGAAGGTCTAAGATTCTCACCGCCATAATAAAAAGCCCACATCGAGGAAGATGTGGGCTTTTTATGTCAGTTGTTTGCCTAAGTTGCTTTCTGTTTAAGGCAATGATTGTTTATAGCAGCCATGCGTAACTTAACTTCATAAAGTAGGTTTTCTCGTCCCGCGTCAGGCGGCTTAACTCATCATTAGCCTGCAAACTATCAGAGTATCCAAGGTAGAACACACTCTGCGGATTGAGTTTATAACCGTAGAGGAGTTCATTACCTAAATGCGCTTCCTCACTCTGAGGCGCCGAATATAAATACTGCGCCACATTGCGATTTATCCGGGTGTAAATGCTAGAAAGGCGAATAAAACTGTGTAGACTGAATTGCCAGTTGAGGCGTACATCGCTCAGATTCGCGGTAAAAAGCGCACCTTGTTCCACATCCATTTGCTGATAAAGATGGGAGATATCGATAGAAAGTCCATTAGCAATTTTCCAATTGATACTCGGGTTCATTTGCGTTTTAGTGCCCAGCCTATCATTGATAAAATCAATTTCATCGCCGTAGTACATTTCAAGCTCCATACTCAGGGGCGATAACGGGGTTACTGCGCCATAAAACCACACTTGGGTTTCATCATATAGTTGACTATTTCCGGCGATAGTGAGTTGTGAAGCATCGCGGCGAGGGCCCACACGTTCACGGGTTTCTACACCAAAGGTGATTTCGCTTTGTAATGCGCCGAGGATTTCGATGTAGGCTTCATACTCTTCTTCAAGTTGTTCGCCTGCTTGGTTATGAGTGATATCCCAATCTCCCGCTAACTCCACCTTGTTAAAGGTGCCCGTAGGATACCAAATCAAACCCGCACCAGCCTCAAAGGTGCGGTAATCGATTTTTTCGACAAAGCCTAAATCGGCACGAAAATCGGGATCAACTGCGTTGTATTCACTGTAAGCAAACCAATTTCGCTCTTCGTGTTTAAAGGTTAACTGATATAAATTGCCGCCAAAGCGGCTATCAGACTGGCTACGTAATACTTGTTCGTTGAGTTGGCAGTGACCGAGTTCGCAATCAAGCTGAGATTGGCCACAGGGCAACCCATTACTAGGATCATTTTCAGTATCAGTACAAAATTGACGATAGACTCCCGTGGGGTACTGAGTATCCGATTGGGCCACTTGTGCAGTGAAACTGTCCTGTGGTGTTGGTTGATATTTCGCATCCAGACTAATGACATAGTTGTGGTAATCGGGTTGGCTGTTGATCTCATAGTGCGGGTTATTTGCTGTACCATTGTGAGTGTTGTCACTGCTTGTTTTCGCGGTAAGTAATCCGCCGATGGAGAAGGTTTTGCTCATGTCGAAACGATAACGTCCCGCAAGGTTCAAACTTTCTTGATCAAGCGAGGCAACCTCTGAGCTTAAATTTCCCGGTACCAAAAACGTGGTTTGGCTATCGTTACTCGCTAGCAGAGCTAAGGTGTGATCATCGCTCTTACTTGTCAGTTTTATACCATAGTCAGGTGCAACAATATTGCGGGTGTGCAGCAGATTCACCTGTGTGTCGAAATAGTCTTTATTATCCAAAAAGAACGGCCGTTTCTCATCATAAAACAAGGAGAAAGTGCTGTTCACTTCAAGCTGGCCTGCATCGGATTCCACTTGGGAAAAATCGGGATTAATGGTGGCATTGAGTAAGGTGCTGGAATTAATGCCCCAGCGTAAGTCTACACCTGGCTCGAGATTGTTATCAGCTTCCCAGCCATCCGCCTGTTTATGTTCGTTACGGTTGGCGATAAAAGTCGGGGTGATTTGTACATCCTGTCCTTGTTCTGCCCCCGCCAAGCCAGAAGCCACACCTAACTGACAAAGTTGACAACTCGTATTACGGTCAATCTTATGGGTCGATAGGCGATGTTTTTCATTGCGTGGATAATAACGAATTAACTCAAAGCCCCATTCTTGCAGGCTTTTCTTGTCGTCAAAGTTGAACAGTCTCAGTGGTAACTCGACTTCGACCTGATAACCATCTGCGGTGATCTTGCCTGCGGATTTCCAAATACCATCCCATGCTTCGCTTTCTTCACCCGTTAGTTCGTTTTCAATTGAGTCTAATTGCACGCCAAGGGGATTAATAAAAAATTGGTACGCTAAACGGGCATTATTAAAAGTATCGAGTTTAATTCCGACTAAATCATCACTCCACAGCTTGTCTCTGTCCTTGAGTGTGGCCCGAATGAGTTTGGGATTAATGTCTTTGGCAGTAAATGCCACAAAAAGACTGGTTTTAGTCGCATAGACTCGCGCCTCGGTTTTCACTAATGCGGCAATGTTTTCCCCTGGTTGGGTTTCGTATTTGAGCTCTGTGACTGCGGCTTGTTGCCAAATGGCATCGTCCAACTCACCGTCGATATTGGCAGCACTGTTAAGTGTTGGAATGGCTAACTGAAATTGGCTGGCATAGCCAGCAATACAAGTTACAGGTAGAAAAGCAAGACTAGATAAGATGATGGCTAAGATTGATTTCAACAAAAAAGACTCAAATAACACATTCGTGGCGCGCATTTTGCCAGAAAACGTGAAGTTAACAATAGCGAGTAATTGTTACAAGGTTTGCGTTGATTTTAACGAGGCGAAACATGATTGGATTATTGGGGCTAAAAAAATTGGGGAGCAGTGCTGAGTCATGACTCAGCACTGCTGGTGTTACTACTCGGGTGCGATGGCATGGTTACGATACGCATCACGATACTTATCGACCCACATGGCCGTCGCGCCACAAATCGCCACTGGCATGACGATAAAGTTGACTATGGGGATCATCGAAAATAGCGTCACAGTGGCGCCAAAGCTAAAACTGGTGCCACGGGTTTGATTCAAGGCAAAGCGCATATCTTTAAAACTGACCTTGTGGTTATCGAAGGGATAATCGCAGTACTGAATCGCCATCATCCAAGCGCTGAACAGAAACCATAAAATCGGCGCCAGCGTCTGGCCTACCATAGGCACTAAAAACAATAACAAAAATACCAGTGCACGGGGCAGATAGTATTTGAGTTTGATCCACTCACGCCCAAGGATACGCGGTAAGTCTTTGATTAAATCAATACCAGAACCGGTATTCAACTGCTTACCAGTTAACTGCTGCTCGACTTTTTCAGCCAACAGGCCATTAAAGGGGGCGGCGAGCCAGTTCATGACGGAGCTAAATACAAAAGCAAGCATCACCAGCATAGTGGTGACGGCGAGGGGCCAAAGCAAAAAGTTTAACCAGCTTAAATATTCAGGGAGCTGGGCATTCATCCAAGTGAATAGCGTATCTAACTGGCCTATGGCTACATAAATGACGCCAGCAAACAGCAGTAGGTTAATCATTAGCGGAATAAATACGAAAGTGCGCAGGCCTTTACGTGTGATTAAACCAAAGCCATCGAGAAAATAATTAACGCCACTTTTGGCTGGGAAGGGCAAGGTTTTTTTCTGTGTCATATCGTTTTTCCAAAAAGTTAAGCGACAGCTATATGCGATTGTGATCAACTCATGGACAGATGACAAGCTAAAAGCCGCATGAATTCAATAAAAAGCGTTACAAAATGCTGCCTGCTTTGTTAAAGTTGCCAGCAGAATGCATTTGCACCGCTCGGCTCATTTTCGGGCCAGACTTCAGAGACGCGCTAACTGGCACCATGAGATTAAAACAGATAAAACTTGCCGGCTTTAAGTCGTTTGTCGATCCCACGAAAATTCCTTTTTTACAGGCATTAACCGCCATTATTGGCCCAAATGGCTGCGGTAAATCGAACGTGATCGATGCCGTGCGTTGGGTGCTCGGTGAAAGCTCGGCGAAGCACCTACGCGGTGATTCTATGGCTGATGTGATATTTAACGGTTCAAGCGCGCGAAAACCTGTGTCTGTGGCGGGTGTTGAACTTATTTTTGAAAACAAAGAGGGCCGTCTTGCTGGTCAGTATGCCAGTTATGAAGAAATCGCCGTTAAGCGTCAAGTGAGCCGCGACGGTGAGTCTTGGTATTTTCTCAATGGTCAAAAGTGTCGTCGTAAAGACATTACCGACTTGTTTATGGGCACAGGTCTTGGCCCGCGCAGTTATGCCATTATCGAGCAAGGCACTATTTCCCGCCTGATTGAATCTAAACCCCAAGACTTGCGTACCTTTATTGAGGAAGCCGCTGGGATTTCCCGCTATAAAGAGCGTCGGCGCGAAACTGAAAACCGTATTCGCCATACCCGCGAAAACCTCGAGCGTTTGGGCGATATTCGCAGTGAACTCGGTAAGCAGTTAGATAAACTCGCGCAGCAGGCTAAAGCCGCTAAACAATATCGTGAGCTTAAACAGGCCGAGCGTAAGACCCATGCTGAACTCCTTGTGATGCGCTATCAAGAGTTGCAAGCTCAGATGGCGAGTCTATCTGAGCAGATAAGTGCTATTGAAGTACAGCAAGCGTCGGCGCAGTCACTCGCGCAAACCGATGAATTACAGACCACTGAATTGCAAGTGCAACTCGCGCAATTGGCGGAGCAAGAGCAGCGAGCCGTTGAAGCCTATTATCTGACTGGTACTGAAATCGCTAAGTTAGAGCAACAGCTACAGAATCAAAAGCAGCGCGACGCCCAGCTCGAAACCCAGTTGGCGCAAGTCAAAGAGCAGATCCAACAAAACACCGATAAGCTTAACGGTTATAAAGCGAGTCTTAGCGCGTTAGAGCTTGAGCTTGCCAAACTTGGGCCACAGCATGATGAGCAACAAGAGATCATGGATGAGCTGCAATCCCAATGGGAAATGAGCATAGAACGCAGTCAGCAGCAGGCCGAAGTGGCGCGCCAACAGGCAGCGGATGTTTCTCAACATAAGTTACAGCTTGAACTGCGTCGCAGCCAGTTAGCGCATCAGCAGCAATTACTGCAACACAAACAGCAACAAAGTCGTGAGCAGCAGGCGCAACTTTCGGCGTTAATGGACGGTGATCTCGCATCGAGTATTACACCATTGCAGCAAGATATTGAGTCTTTGGATGATGCGCTCACACTGCAAAATGAAATTAATCATCAGCAAGAACAAAGTGTAAGTGCAAGTACGCAAGCCTTAGATGAAGCCCGCCATAGCGCTGAGCAAATTCAGCAGCAATTAACTGCGACTAAAGCGCGCCATGAGCTGGTTGAACAGTGGTTGACTAAGCAAGAACAGCAGAGTGATAAACCGCAGTTATGGCAGAGTTTAACCGTTGAAAATGGTTGGGAAACCGCGGCCGAACTCGCCCTAAATGGCTTGTTGACCTTGCCCGTTGGCGTAACTGAAACTGAAATGGGGTTTCAAGCGTTAGCGTCACAATCAAGCCAAAGTGAATTTTTACAGGCTAAGGTGAATCTCGCCCCTTGGTTAGCGGGGCTTAAGTGGGCAAAGGATATCCATGCAGCGAAAGAACTGCTGCCACAGCTAACATCCGATGAACGGATTGTCACTGCCGACGGTTATCTACTGGGACAAGGTTTTTTAATCACTAAAACAGAGGGCGCCCAGTCACTGGTGCAACTCAGTAAAGAGCAAGCTCAGTTAGCGCAAAATATCCTCGATTTGCAACAATCCCTGCAGATTCGGCAAGACAAGATGACAGATCTTGCGGCTATTTTGCAGCAACAAAGACTGCAACTGACCGATGGCGCGCAAAAATTACATCAATTGCAGTTAGACAAAGCGACTAAGTCGATGCAGCTTAGTGGTTTAATCGAGCAAGTGAAGGCGCACGTCGAACAGCAAAGTAAACTCGACGCGGCTTTAAGTACGAGTTTGATTGATATTGAACGCTTAAGCGAGCAATGCGAATTATTAGCAGAACAAGAAATGGAGCTCGATGAGACGCTGCAGGCTAGTGAAGATATTCAGCGGCAACTCATCCAAGACACACAGGCCGATAGTGTGCGCCATCAAGCATTAAAAGGGCGTATTACTGAGGTAGAACGTCAATTATCAGCCACTGCGACGGGTTTGCAAGCCGTGACGATGCGCATGGCCGTGAGCACGGAGCAAATTGAATTACAGCAAGTGCGTGTCAATGAACTCATCCACTCCCGCGAGTCTGTGTTAACAGAACTTGCCAAAGTTGCCCAATTGAGTGGGGTGCAAAATAGTGTGCAGCTGACTGAGCAGTTAACACAGTTACTAAAGCAACAACATGAGCAACAACAGGGCTTAAAAGAGGTTCGTCAGCAGCAAAGTGTGCTCACAGACACATTAAACCGTATAGGAATAAAGCAAAAACAAGAGCTTGGTAAGCTTGAGGACTTGACTCAAAGCCTGAGCACGTTAAAGTTACGTCGTGAAGGAATAAAAGGCCAAGCGAATAGTCAGCTGGAAGCCTTACAGGAACAGCAAATCATTCTGTCTGAAATCCTTGGAAACTTGCCCGCAGAGGGGATGCCAGACAAGTGGCAGAGTGATTTAGATCAAATACGGCAGAAAATTGTTCGTTTAGGTGCCATTAACCTTGCAGCGATCGAAGAATTTGAACAGCAAAGTGAGCGAAAATCTTATCTTGATCATCAAGATGACGATTTAAATAAAGGGCTTGCAACCTTAGAGGAAGCGATTCGTAAAATAGATAAGGAAACCCGAAGCCGCTTTAAGACGACATTTGACTCAGTCAACGAAGATCTTGGACGCTTATTTCCGAAAGTGTTTGGTGGCGGCCGAGCTTATTTAGCGTTAACTGACGACGATTTGTTAGAAACGGGCGTGACTATCATGGCCCAACCACCGGGGAAGAAGAACAGCACAATCCATCTTCTTTCGGGTGGTGAAAAAGCATTAACCGCTTTATCATTGGTATTCGCCATTTTTAGGCTGAATCCTGCTCCCTTCTGTATGTTAGATGAAGTGGATGCGCCATTAGACGATGCCAACGTAGAACGCTTCTGTCGATTGCTAAAAGAAATGTCACAGAGCGTACAGTTTATTTATATCAGCCATAACAAAATAACCATGGAAATGGCGGATCAACTTATTGGCGTGACTATGCACGAGCCCGGTGTGTCTCGTATAGTTGCGGTAGACATAGAGCAAGCGGTGGCGATGGCTGACGCTGGATAACTAGAAGAAAGACAGGGTAACCAATGGAAGATTTGCAACTAGTATTGTTTGTTTTAGGCGCCATAGCCATAGTTGCTGTGCTGGTGCATGGATTTTGGTCTATCAGAAGACAACAGCCTAAATCATTGAAAGATAGCCCAATGAGCAACTTTTATAAGAAACAGGCTGAGAAAGGTGAGCCGAGTCCGAAGCGGATCGATTCAGAAGGGTTTGATGCCGATGGTATTGGCGCCGTACGCGTGCGCAAAGCCGGTGAACTTGCACCTAACAATGAAACTCCTGCGGCCAATCCTTATTTGAAGCAGGAAGTAAAGCTAGAACCAAAGCCTGAATTTAAACCACAAGAGTTTAAATCAGCAGAATTTAAACCAGAGTTGAAAGTTGGCCCTAAACACGAGCCTGTGACAGCCCAGCCTGATTTTAGCTTGCAGCCACCCGTGGCAAAAGAGCAACACCGTGGCCCGAAAGTCTCGCGTCAAGAGCCCGTTTTGAACACTCAAGTGAGCACGCAAACTCCGCCAATGGGTCAATCTCATGCGGCTATCGTCGCGCAAAAAGCGGCTGAGCAGGAACATGCGTTACGTAGTGCAGCTCCGCAGCAAACGGCCTTGTTTGACGAAAATGAATATAAAGAAGATAGCTATCAAGAAGAGGTTGTCGAACAAGCCGCTGAAGATGAGTTAGGTGAACCACGCGACGTACTGGTATTACACGTGGTCGCTAAAGAGGGTCTACAGCTTAACGGAGCCGAATTGCTACCTTGTTTCTTAACCTTGAATTTTAAATATGGCGATATGAATATTTTCCATCGCCATGTGGATAATGCTGGCAATGGTAAAGTATTGTTCTCGATAGCGAATATGCTAAAGCCTGGCGTGTTTGATCCGGATAATATGGAGCAGTTCAGTACCCAAGGTGTGGTGTTTTTCATGACTTTGCCTTGCTACGGTGACGCCCTAATGAATTTCTCGATTATGCTTAACTCGGCGCGTCAACTCGCGGATGATATCGATGCGGTCGTGCTTGACGGACAACGCCAACCTTGGGGTGAGTTCACTAAGCAAGATTATTTACACCGCATTCGCGCTAACGCTTAAGCCGACGCCGCAACTTGGCGGTTAATACATTGATGAGGCCGCGATTGCGGCCTCATTTTTTGTGATCTACTTTTTGTGATCTACTTTTTGTGATCTAAAGAATTCTGGATAAAGAATATGCAAGACATTCAAATCGATACACTTCTGTCTAAAGACGTCACCCCAGAAAACGCATCGCAGGTGATGCAGGCGCTCAGCCAATCGCTGAACGAGCACAACATTCGTTACTATGTGGACGATGCTCCGAGCATTACCGATTCTGAGTACGACAGGTTGATGCAGCGTTTACTCAAGTTAGAAGCCTTGTATCCCCATTTGATTGTCGCTGATTCACCGACTCAAAGGGTGGGCGGATTGGCACTGGCTAAGTTTGAGCAAATCACGCACCTTAAGCCTATGTTGAGCCTAGATAATGCCTTCGATGAGGCGGATTTCAGTGCTTTCCATAAGCGTGTCACCGATAAAGTGGGTGAGGTGAGTTTTTGTTGTGAGCCTAAACTTGATGGCCTTGCCGTGAGTATCTTGTATCGCCATGGTGTGCTCGAGCGTGCGGCGACGCGCGGCGATGGTTCAGTGGGTGAAGACATCACTGAAAATGTTAAAACCATTAAATCGATCCCGCTTAAATTACGCGGTCATGATTTTCCCGAGCTCGTTGAAGTGCGCGGCGAGGCTTTTATGCCAAAAGCCGCTTTTGAAGCTTTGAATGATAGGGCGCGCGCCAAGGATGAAAAACTCTTTGTTAATCCGCGTAACGCAGCAGCCGGTAGCCTACGTCAACTTGACAGTAAAATTACTGCTGCCCGTTCATTGGCTTTTTATGCCTATGCGCTTGGTGTTGTTGAGCCGGATTCCCATCCGTTAGCTAAAACCCATTTTGAACAGTTGCAACAGCTTAAGTCGTGGGGTTTACCCGTTAGTAGCGAAATCAAAGTCTGCGCTGAATTAAGTCAAGTCTATGATTACTACAAAGACATTCTTACTCGTCGCGGCGATTTAGCCTTTGAAATTGATGGGGTAGTGATGAAAGTTAACGATATTGCCCAGCAGCAACGTTTAGGTTTTGTGGCTAAATCTCCCCGCTGGGCGATTGCCTATAAGTTCCCTGCGCAGGAAGAAATGACTCAACTTGAAGGCGTTGATTTTCAAGTTGGGCGCACAGGTGCTGTCACGCCAGTGGCGCGCTTAAAGCCAGTGTTTGTTGGTGGCGTGACGGTATCGAATGCAACGCTGCACAATGCCGATGAAATTGCCCGCTTAGGCATTAAAGTCGGTGACACAGTGATCATCCGCCGCGCTGGCGATGTGATCCCACAAATTGTTGCCATAGTGCCCGAAAGACGCCCTGAAACGGCGACTGACATTGTATTCCCGCACAATTGTCCTGTATGTGGCAGTTTAGTTGAGCGCCTAGAAGGTGAGGCTGTGGCTCGCTGTAGCGGTGGTTTATTCTGCGAAGCGCAGCGTAAAGAAGCGATTAAGCATTTTGCATCCCGCAAGGCTTTAGATATCGATGGCATGGGCGACAAAGTCGTTGAGCAATTGATTGATAAAGAGTTAGTTCAAAGTCCTGCGGATCTGTTTAAGCTCACTGCTTCCATGATGACTATGCTTGACCGCATGGGGATGAAGTCGGCAACCAATTTAGCTGCCGCGATTGAAGCGGCCAAAACGACCACTCTCGCGCGTTTCTTATATGGCTTAGGTATTCGCGAAGTGGGCGAGGCGACGGCAGCAAACCTGGCGGCGCACTTTGCCAGTCTAGATGCGCTGCGGGTGGCAACTGTGGAGCAGTTAACCGAAGTGGAAGATGTTGGTGCTGTCGTTGCCCAGCATGTGGCCCATTTTTTTGCCCAGCCCCATAACCTTGAAGTTATTGATGCTTTAGTTGCTGCAGGTGTGCATTGGCCCGCCATTCAAGCACCTAGTGCAGATGCACAGCCGCTTAAAGGCCAAACTTGGGTATTGACTGGCACCTTAAATCAGCTCAATCGCAATGATGCTAAAGCGCAGTTGCAGGCGTTGGGGGCGAAAGTGGCAGGCAGTGTCTCCAAAAATACCGATTGTTTAGTGGCAGGAGAGGCGGCAGGTTCAAAACTGGCTAAAGCGCAGGAGCTTGGTGTTAAAGTGATGGATGAAGACGAGCTGTTAGCCCTTCTCGCCGCGAACGCTTGATTGGCGTCAGTTGAGAGAGCGTTGGCTTGATGTTGATTCAATGCTGGCTGTAGCGGCTGCAGCCTTGTATCGAGGGGTGAATACCGCAGAATAGCCGATATTAAATAGTGCCTGGCCCAAGGCGCTATTTTTTTGTCTGAAAATAATCACGGTGCGGAAAGATTATCTGCTTTGGCTATTGAATTAACTGCGATTGGCACCATCTCCTTGATATGCTGTTTTAGATTTTGCTGATTGGAAACCTATTTGAATTTTAGTCACATCACTTGGCTCGATGATAAAGGCCACATTAAACCGCCCATCTTTTTATATGCGCTTTTGGCTTATCTCGCGCGTGGTTGGTGTATTTTTATCGCCTCGCTGACTCAGATGGGTGATCGTTCTGAGTTAGTGCGGATTTTTTACCCTGAAAAGTCAGATTTTTTGTTAGCACTCGGGGCGGGACTTGGCGCTGTTTTGATTTATCTTGTGGTGATAGCTGAACGTCGACGTTCGCCCCAATGGTTAAGACCGATTTTTGTGCATTTAAAATGGGGGTTGTGGTTGCTGTTGATTATTGATGGCGTTTTGTTGGGTCAGCGATTGATCCATGACCAATTTCTGTTTCATTGGAGTCTTGCTTTAGATGCTTTAATGTTATTTTGGTCGAGTATTTATCTTATTAAATCGAAGCGACTCAGTTATTACCTCCGTGATTGGCCAAAAGAAGAAGCTAAAGAACTTCAGCCTTAGTTTTTATCGTATTGTTATATAATAACTTTATTTAGATCTGAGCGGTGGGGCGCATGACGATGTGTTCTATCCCTCAGTTTGATAAGGATTTTTACCTTATTTCTCCATTGAATGCTTTGAATCATCTATAGTTATATGTACTTAGCTTAAATGTGCCGTGTTGGATACGCAGATGAGGCCATCTGTTTATATCCACATTACATTTGAAAGGAGTCATATTGCGTGGCAAAAGTACCTCAAAAAAAGTTGTTACTGTCAGAAATTCAACTTGGCATGAGAGTCAAGTTGCCTTTGTCATGGACGAACCACCCTTTTTTATTTAACCGTGTTGATATTAGCAGTGCAGCTCAAATCGAAATGATTCGTGGCTTAGGCGTTCCCTATGTTTTTTTGTTATCTGAATTGAATCCCGGATCGGAGACAGTTAGGGAAGATGAGGATGTTGAAGATGAAATTGAAATTCCACCTGAGCGAGATCTTAAGGCCGATACCCGTAAGGCGATACGTTTAAGCCAAAAACGTTTCCTTGAGAACGTAAATAACTGCCGAAATGTATTTGGCAAGATAGCCAGTGATCCCGAAGGTGCCTATCGATTGTCGGCGTCACTGGTAGAAGACTTGCTCAGCCATCTACAGGAAGTTGAAAAACCTTTCCTCACTTTGGTTGGAATGGATGATAACGATGTCAGTGTGACCCAGCACGGAGTCTCTGTGGCAGTATTAGCAATGATGATGGGCCATGCACTGGATTTAAGTCCAAGGGAACTGCGTGATATTGCTCTTGGTAGTTTGTTACATGATATTGGAAAACTTAAGGTACCTGATGTTATTCGCCGTAAGCGCGGAGCCTTAACACCTCATGAGTCAAATTATCTGCAAATGCACCCTAATTTCGCTTATGACATGCTCAATCGTTCCGGATTATTCCCTAAAGAAGTACTCCACATTGTGTTACACCACCATGAGTTTATTGACGGTTCAGGTTTCCCTGATGGGTTAACTGACCATAAAATTCCTATCATTACGCAGATCGTGAGTTTGGCAAATGACTACGATCAACAGCTCAGTGGTCAACAAATATCCTCCCCTCAAGTCGCTTTAGGTTATTTGTTTAAGAATCGGGCCACTAAACATGCCGAATCTTTAATCGCTATTTTGGTTAAAATTCTCGGTATTTATCCACCAGGAACCATAGTGAAACTCTCCGATGGCTGTATCGCAAAAGTCATGATGACGACTAAAGATGTGAGTCAACCCCAAGTCTGGGCCTGCAAAGAGGATGGCAGTGAGCCATCGCTGCGTTTTTTAAGTAATGAAGGCGTGACAGTACAAAAAGCCATCAAGGCGGAAGAGTTGTCCGAGGGTGCTATTCGTACCTTACAAGTCGATAAAGGGATTAGTTTTTATTTTAGTTCGCTACAAACTTGAATCTTATGCGCTAAGTTCCGTATTCTATCTGCTGATGTGATTCCCTTAGGGCTAATATGGCGAATATAAAAGCAGAAAACAGCGCAGTAAAATCCAGTGTTGCTTTGGTCGGTTGTGGATGGTTTGGTTTTGCTTTGGCAAAGCAACTTGTCCATGAGGGCTATCGAGTCACTGGCTGTAAGCGCAGTGCCGAAGAATTATCGGTATTAACTGAAGTCGGGATTGAAGCCTATCCGCTGCAATTGGGCCACGAAGCATCATCTGCCCCCGATGCTCAGGCGTTAAGCGGTTTATTTCAGACTGATTATCTGGTGGTCAATATTCCTCCACGGCTAAAGCGTGGTAATGCTGCTTATCTTGAAGAATTACAACAACTCATCGCATTAACTCAAGGCTGGCAATATCAGCGGATTGTGTTTATCAGCACTACGGGCGTATATCCGACCCAAGATAAATTGATGACAGAAGCCGATGCGATGGCAGAATCAAGCGATAGCCAAGTGCTGTTAGATGCTGAAGCTTTATTTCAAGCATTGCCCCATACCTGTATCGTTCGTTTTGCTGGACTCGTCGGTCCTAAACGTCATCCTGGGCGTTTTCTTGCTGGAAAAACCGATGTGAGTGGAGCGAATGTCGCGGTAAATTTAGTCCATCTTAGCGACTGTGTGCGCGCCGTTAGCGCCATTCTCGCGGCAACTCATTCTGGATTATCAGTGGCGCCGATTTATAATCTTTGCGCACCTTCACATCCGACTAAAGCTGAGTTTTATCAAGCTGCTGCTGAATCTCTAGGTTTAGTCGCGCCAGAATTTAATCAACAATCTATGCCGAGTAAAGTCATCCAAGCTGACGCGATTGTCACAGATTTAGGCTTTCGATATCAGTATGTTTCGCCGCTGGATATGCTAGCGGCATGTTGAAAAAGGTTCATTACTGTAAAAGGTAAAAGTCGAACTTTTAGGTTATCTTTGGGTCCCAAGTTTGCTTGAGCAAATGTGTAATCCTTATTTAAACAAACGACGAATAAAAAGAGACAATATAATGAGCGTGTTTAATCGAGTTCGACCTATAGCAGTATTTGCGTGCGGATTAATGCTGAGTGCCAGCTTTGCCCTGCAGGCTGCAAGTTTCGAAGAAGGCAAGGATTATGTCACTGTGGCGGGCATTACCGAAACGCAAAAGCCAGTGCTGCGGGAGTTTTTTTCTTATAACTGTACACATTGTTATAAGCAAGAACCGCTCATTGAGTCGACAGTAAAGCTGCTTGGCAAAGATGTGGCCTTTGAGCGTACCCCCGTTGGTGCAGGTCGTCCCGCTTGGGAATTGAGCCAGTTTGCCTATTATATGGCGCAAAAATTAAAGATGACTAAGCAAACCCATGGTGCCATTTTTAAGCAAATTCATGAGAAAGGTGAGCAATTTACCACCCTTGAGCAAGTAAAAGCCTTTTTCATTGCCCAAGGCGCTAGGGTGGATGATGTCGATGCCGCGATGAATTCCGTTGATGCTAAATTCACTCTAATGAATTATGACTCTCAAGCTGAGCTTGCTGGGATCAAGGGGGTACCGTCATTACTGGTTAATGGCCGTTATATGCTGACCTCAACCGCACATACCGCAGAAGAATTGGCGGCGTTAGTGAAGTTTTTAGCTGCGAAGTAACGGCATTTTATAGACGGACGGCACGCGATGTATCATGCGATGAAAGTTGCTTGTTGCGAGTAACGCTTAGTCACGTTTCCTCAAGGTAGATTGAGTAACCCAGCATAGGCTGGGTTATTTTTTGTTGTAAACCTGCAAGGTGACTGTGAGTCAAACCCTAACATTTTGACGAAATAACATGATGAAATGAAACGGTAAGCAATTGACCTGACCTAGGTTTGATGAAATGAAACGTCTCTAATTAATTGAGAAACTCATGATTAAAACTCTCGATAATCTAGGCTAAAAACCTCAAGTTATCTGATTTTTAGCCAGTCTAGATCTGTATTAAAGGTCATTTAAATTTCTAATTTCCCTAGTTCAGACAATAAGTTATTTCTATTTATTGGATGAAAATCCTCTTTCTCCATTCGCATCCCACTCATTCATGTTCGACATTGGTCTAACCTGTTAAAAAAGTTAAAACCGTATCGAAATGTAATATCATTGTTAACTCTTTGAATTTGTTTCTATTCGCTATTTGCAGACAGTGTTTTGAATCACGGGTTAGACGAAAGTCGTGATTGTGCTCACACCAGCTGTTGCTAGATTAAACATGACTTAAAATTAAAACAGCACAGGGGAGTCACTATGGGTTTTGAAAACAACGACAAGGCAAAGGGTTATTGGCGCGAGAATATTCGTCTCGTACTGAGCTTATTAGCCATTTGGGCGGCAGTTTCTTTTGGATGCGGCATTTTATTGGTTGATGTACTCAATGAAGTCCATTTTATGGGATTCAAATTAGGTTTCTGGTTTGCACAACAGGGATCTATGTATGTATTCGTTGTGCTTATCTTTGTCTACGCGGCAAAAGCCAACGCCTTAGATAAAAAATATAACGTACAAGAAGACTAAGGAGCTTTGAGATGGATGTTCAAACACTCACATATATTATCGTAGGGCTCTCATTTGCGCTCTACATTGGGATTGCAATCTGGACCCGTGCGGGTTCAACCAAAGAGTTCTATGTTGCTGGCGGCGGTGTTCACCCTGTGGTGAACGGTATGGCAACGGCGGCAGATTGGATGTCAGCGGCGTCATTTATTTCGTTAGCGGGTATTGTGTCTTTCGTCGGTTACGATGGTAGCGTGTACTTGATGGGCTGGACGGGTGGTTACGTATTGCTTGCCCTTTGTATGGCACCGTATTTACGTAAATTTGGTAAGTTTACTGTGCCAGATTTCGTCGGTGAGCGTTATTACTCACAGGCGGCACGCACAGTCGCGGTTATCTGCGCTATCTTTATTTGCTTTACGTATATTGCAGGGCAAATGCGTGGCGTGGGTGTTGTGTTCTCGCGTTTCCTTGAAGTGGATGTGGATACTGGCGTATATATTGGTATGGCGGTCGTGTTCTTCTACGCGGTACTCGGTGGTATGAAAGGGATTACCTACACTCAGGTTGCCCAATACTGCGTACTGATTTTCGCCTTTATGGTTCCGGCTATTTTCCTTTCAGTGATGATGACAGGCCACTTAATTCCGCAAATTGGTTTTGGTGCTGAGTTACTGGATGCCGCTGGCAATAATAGCGGTGTGTATTTGTTAGAAAAACTCAATAACGTTTCGGTTGAGCTCGGCTTTGCACCTTACACCGACGGTTCTAAGAGCATGATAGATGTGTTCTGTATTACGGGTGCCTTGATGGTGGGGACTGCGGGTTTACCCCATGTTATCGTGCGTTTCTTCACTGTACCTAAGGTGAAAGATGCACGTATCACTGCCGGATGGTCGCTTGTTTTTATTGCGATTATGTACACCACAGTGCCTGCGTTAGCAGCGTTCTCCCGCGTGAACATGATTGAAACTATTAACGGTCCCGATTCTAAAGGTGTGGCTTATGAGTCTGCACCAGATTGGATTAAGAACTGGGAAAAAACCGGTTTGATTAAGTGGGATGACAAAAATGGCGACGGTAAAATTTACTATTCGTCAGGTAAGATTGAAGATCCCGCTAGCAAAAATGAAATGAAGATTGATAACGATATTATCGTACTTGCTACGCCAGAAATCGCTAATTTACCAGCTTGGGTTATCGCCCTCGTGGCGGCGGGTGGTTTAGCAGCAGCGTTATCAACATCTGCAGGCTTGCTATTGGTGATTTCAACGTCGGTTTCACACGACCTATTGAAAAAGAATTTAATGCCTAACCTTTCCGATAAAAAAGAGCTGCTATACGCTCGCTTGGCGGCAGGTATCGGCATTGTGATTGCGGGTTACTTTGGGGTGAACCCTCCTGGTTTCGTGGCGGCAGTGGTGGCATTCGCCTTCGGATTAGCGGCTTCCTCACTGTTCCCTGCCATTGTTATGGGTATTTTCTCTAAGACAATGAATAAAGAAGGTGCGATTGCCGGTATGTTAACGGGTCTACTGTTTACTGCAGGTTATATCATCTACTTCAAGTTTGTTGATCCAACGGCTAACATAGCTGCTAACTGGTTCCTGGGTATTTCACCAGAAGGTATTGGTATGGTAGGCATGTTAGTGAACTTCGGTGTGGCAGCGATAGTCAGTCGAGTCACTGCGGCAACACCACTGCATGTTCAGGAGATGGTTGAATCGATTCGTTTCCCTAAAGGTTCGGGTGAAGCAAGCGGCCACTAACCTTACTGCGTAATGGTGAGTACCAACACAAGAGAGCGCTTCGGCGCTCTTTTTTATGGCTCTTTTGGCCTGCCTTTATGACTCTGTGGGGAGTCACTTTATTATGCTTGCGGCTGACTTTAGTCGAATGTAGCGTAGCGACAATGCAGGCTATAGTGATGACATCTCAGTAAAAATTCGCCTAAAAAGGTGTTGCCTATGAATGCCAGTGAGTTACAACCCGTAGTGCAATTTCTACAGGGACTTGTGCCCTTTGATGCTCTGCCTGAGGATGTAGTCGTGCGCTGCGCTAAGGCTGTTACTGTTGGGTATTACAGCAAGGCCTCTGGTTATGTTAATTTCGACGCGAATTCGCCTAAGTTGTATATGGTGCGTAGCGGCGCCTTTGAGGTGCGCGATCCTGACGGTGTGTTGGTGGATAGAGTGGGTGAGGGTGAGTTTTTTGGCTTTTCTACTTTGTTATCAGGGGAAAAAGTCGTTAATAAAGTCGCTATTCTTGAAGACGGTCTAGTTTATCATCTGCCCCAAGCCTTGTTTGATAGCCTTAGGAGTGAGAGTCGTCACTTCGATAAGTTTTTTACCCGCGCCTTCGCAAAGCGTTTACGCCATGAGGCCCGCTTTAAGGCAAAGGATCTGACGACCACAAGTCGGATAAGTACCTTGATGTCTTCCACTCCCATCGTTATTGATGCCCAAGCTAGTGTGACTCAGGCGGCACTCTTGATGCGAAATCGCCGAGTATCGTCCTTATTGGTGACGGATAATCATAAATTGGTTGGCATCTTAACCGATAAGGATTTGCGTAATCGCGTGTTAGCAGCAGGGCTTGATGGCAGCGTTGCTGTGCATCAAGCCATGACGGTTTCACCTATCTCTATTTCCTCCAATGCATTGATTTTTGAAGCCATGCTGCTGATGAGTGAGCATAACATTCATCACTTACCTATTATCGATCAAGATAAAGCTATCGGTATGGTGACCAGTACTGACATCTTGCGCGGGCAGGGCTCACAACCGCTACTGTTGATTGGTGAGATTGAACGGCAGCAGGATCTTGCCAGTTTAATTGGTGTCAGTAAGCAAATTCCCCTATTGCTGCAAAATCTTATTAGTGCCGATGCCAGAGCTGAAGAAATTGGCCGAGTGTTAACCTCTGTCACCGATGCGCTGACGCGGCGATTAATCTTGCTCAATCAACAATTGCTTGGTGAACCGCCAATGGCCTTTTGCTGGTTGGCATTTGGCTCCCAGGGACGACAAGATCAGGCTGCGTGTTCAGATCAAGATAATGGCTTGTTAGTCGCAGAAGAGATGGATGATTTTGCTAAAGGTTATTTTGATGCCTTAACCCATGCCGTGTGCGCAGGGCTTGACCAATGCGGTTATGAATTTTGTCCCGGCAATATTATGGCGCAAAATCCCCAATGGCGGATGTCACTCAAACAGTGGCAACAGGTATTTGAAAAATGGGTCATAACGCCTGAGCCTAAGGCGTTAATGCACGCCAGCATCTTCTTCGATATGCGATCGGTTTACGGTCCACAAATCTTGTTTGATGCCTTACAGGATAAAGTCTTAGCTCAAACCCGCGATAACGATATTTTTCTCGCGGGTATGACTGGCAATTCGCTGGTGGAGTCGCCGCCGTTAGGATTTTTTCGCAAATTTGTACTCGAGCGGGATGGTAGCGAAGTTAAAGGCATAGATTTGAAGCATAAAGGTAATGCTTTGATTAACGATATTGCCCGTGTCTATGCCTTGTCTGCGGGCATTAAAGAAGTGAATACTGCAAAACGTATTCGTGCCTTGATGGATGCGAATATCCTCAATCGACAAGATGCGCTCAATTTGGCTGATGCCCACGAGTTTATCGCCCATATGCGGTTATCGAACCAAGGTTATCAACATAATCAAGGGGTAGAGGTGAGTAATTATTTGCTGCCTGGGCATTTGTCTTCGCTGGTTCGTCATCAGTTACGTGACGCTTTTAAAGTCGTACATGAGGCGCAGGCGGGGATGAAAATGAAATTTATGCGAAGCTTTTGATATGAATACATTGTTGCTGAAAACTCAGCTCAATTGGCGGACGCTGCGTTGCCAACATCATTTATTTAAAGGCTATTATCAGTCGCTGTTGCCTCTGCTGGCAATGCCGTTATCCGAAGCGCCTTTAACGGCGATGGATTTGGAGATGACAGGGCTCAATCCACAGCAAGACCAAATTCTCAGTATTGGATTGGTGCCGATTGAGCGCGGTAAGATCCCGTTGGTACGCGCCGAGCAAAAGTTAGTGCAAATTCGCGGTAGTGTAGGCCAAAGCGCGACGATCCACGGCATTCTTGATAATCATTTGGTGCAAGCTGTCACCATTGAGGAAGCCATGGGCTGGTTTATCAATCAAACCTATGGACGCGTGCTGGTGGCACATCATGCCCCTTTAGATTGTCGTTTTTTACAGCAGGATTTATTGACGATTTATCATCAAGCCCTTGTTTTACCTGCAATTGATACTTTAATGGTTGAAAAGCACCGTTTACTACGGGAGCACTCAGTGATTAAAGAGGGGAGTTTGCGCCTTGGCGCTTGTCGCGAGCGTTACGGTTTACCCATTTATACGGCCCATAGCGCGCTGACCGATGCCTTAGCTTGTGGGGAATTATTACTTGCGCAAATGGCCGCTATGGGCGGTGCGGCAAAGCTTACCGTGGCTGATTTATTGCAAAAATCGACTTAGTCAGTGTTAACAGAAATCACTCTTTGTGGTGAGTGAATCCATTTGAGATGGATTGATTTCACCTTGATTTCATCTTAGGTTAATCACTGACAAGCTAAACTCAGTTGACATTTAATCCTCTGTTCAAATTCAACCTGCCGTTGATTTGGCAATCCAACCAACTTGTACTTCACTCTACTAACTTGAGTGTGTAGGAGAATATGATGCCGTTACCTTTACTTTGGGTGGGTGGTGCCGTAATCGGTGCGGTTTTGCTGGCCGATGAGCGCGAGAAGCGTCAGCAACTTGAGCGTGACAGATTACTCGGTAAGGCCCCTAAGTACCCCGTTGCCAATCGCGCTATGGTGGCACCGCCGAGTCAATGGCAAGAGGAATTAAAACAAGTTGCGCCAATCCCAGGCAGTATCGTCTGTTGTTATGTTTTTGGTGTGATTGAGCATACTGGCATTTGGCTTGGTGATGATTGCCTCGTAGAGTTACATGGCTCAGGGCTGGTGCGGGCTGTATCGGTAAAGCGTTTTTTATCGGGACGGACCGGCAGCCAAATCTATCTTGCCTGTAATCACCAACATCAGCCTCTTATTGCCGAGTCTGTGTTGCCCCGTGCTGAACAGGCGATTTATCAGTATCGGGAATATGATTTATTCGACAATAATTGCCATCGATTTGTCTGGTCTTGTATTAGTGGCAGCGAAGGCGTGGTTAAAGGCTTTAACGAGTTAAATCAAAAACTCGCCGAACATTTTAATCAAGTTATCTATTGGGATGAGATGATCATTAGCAAGCTGAATGAATAAGCTCTGTAGTCATATACTAAAAAAGCCATCGATTAAGATGGCTTTTTGTTTTAGTGAAACACTATGTAATCGTTTTGCATAAACCGTTTACGGTTTACAAAAATAATCTACAGCGCGTTTGACTAACTCTATGCCTGTTTTGTCACAAGGCGGTAACTCGGCATCACTGATATTGATAGGTGTGACGCGATTTCCCCATTGCAGCAAGAGTGCAGCAGAGGTTAAGCCAGCGCCAAAGGCACAAGAGAGTATGGTTTGATTCGGCTTGATAATGCCTTGTTCTAACGCATCACAAATAGCAATTGGAATCGTCGCCGCCGAGGTATTGCCATAATTAGCGATGTTCACGAAGGCTTTTTCTTTCGGGATTTTCATTCGGCTAACTAAGGTATCAATAATACGTTCGTTGGCTTGATGCGGGATTACGAGGTCCACTTCATCCTTATCAACACCACATTTTTCAAGCACTTTCGTGCTCAATTTATTCATTCCGTTAATCGCACGCTTGAAGATTTCTTGGCCATCGAATTCAATAAAAAAGTCCAATGAGTCGGCTGAGAATCTGTCCATCGCCGTGCCAAAGCCCGCTTTCAGAATATCACGACCTTCAGGATCGTTATTCAGCTCATAACCGAGCACGCCACCGGCAACATCTGTCGCTTCAACCACAACGGCACCCGCACCATCACCAAATAGCACTGCAGTTTCGCGGCGCGACCAATCTAAATAGAAAGATAAACGTTCAGCACCAATGACTAATACTTTCTTGCTCTGGCCACTCTTGATTTGTGAGCTGGCTAAACCTAATCCATATAAGAAGCCACTGCAGGCAGCATTGATATCGAATGCTGCACAACTGGCGCCAATATTAGCTTGTACAGTGGATGCAATATTTGGGATCAAAGTGTCTGGGCTGGCACTGGCAAGAATGATCATGTCGATTTCACTGCCATCAATACCTGCTGCTGCGAGCGCACGTTGTGCTGCAACTGAAGCAAGTTCAGAGGTATTTACATGACTGATATGGCGCTGGCTGATCCCTGTGCGAGATTTAATCCATTCGTCGGATGTCTCGATAAAGGTCGCAAGATCATCGTTGGTCAGCGTGGCTGGTGGAACACATTTGCCCCAACCAGTGATAGTGGCGTACTGCATGGTGGTTTCTCTCAAATAAAAAAGGCAGAACCTGAGCGCTGCCTTGAATCGACAACAAAGCTTATCGGCAACTCTAATGGCCGTCCGTGATCTAGACCACCTGTTTGGCGACGAGATCTCGAATTGTCATTGCGGCATGCAGAATATGATGACGCAGTAGCGCCGTCGCTTTTTCTGTTTCTCTCAGTTTGCAGTGGTTGAGCAAAGCCCTGTGCTCATGCTCTGCGGCAGGAATTCCCCCCGCGAGCAATAACTGCAAACGAATGTATCTATCACAATTAGTATTGAGGCTGTGAACAACCTCAAGGGTGTGTGGGCGATTAGCCGCCTGATATAAGCAAGTGTGAAATTGCGTATTCAACTCGCTCCAACTGGCGACGGCATCTTCATGTTTGAAGGCCGACTCCAATTGCTCGAGTACACGTTCTGCTTTTTCTAAATCAGCCTCTTGAAGTCGTGGGATCGCTTTTGCAAGCAGATCGGTTTCGATCATTGCACGTAATTCAAAGAGTTCGGTGACTTGTTCGACGGATAAAACTGTCGCAGTCGCACCTTTATGGGGCTCAAACTTAACGAGTCCTTCAGCTTCGAGTTGCAATAACGCTTCTCTTACCGGAATACGGCTGACATTTAACGCTTCAGCCAAGGCACTTTGTCTGAGGGGTTCTCCTGCGGCTATGTCACCTGAAAGAATTCTCTCTCTGAGCACTTCCACAACTAACTGGGTGCGGGTTTTGTGGACGATAGGCGTAGTTCGACTCATTATTTCCGTCTATTTCGGGTATTTTCTCGTTATTTGCCCAAGATTACCGTTAAAAACACCACAAATAAAGGGAAATGCTTGATTGAGTGCAGTACCTAAGAGACTAACAATGCCCAAAAGACGGGTTTTTTTTGTGGTTTTCTCTTACGATTTGAAGCGCATTACTTGCGAGTGGCTTTGATGGCAACGGTGGCAATTATTTGTAAAAACGCTGTTCAGCTTCTTCGATTGAGTATTTTGATTAAAACAGTGCCATTAACATTCCACTGCTGGATTTTTTGTACTCTGATTTGGTGGGACAATTGCTATCTCGCATAGACACAAGCTGTCCATAGAGATTTGCCTGTACAGCCACGAAATATCACTAACGTGCAATTTAGCGCTAAAAGCATAACTTCGCGGTGCAATTTCTGATAATGAATGGAATAATAGCGCGATAACGCCTTAGGCGATTTGGGAGTATTACAGTGAGTCGAGCAGTATTTTTAGACCGTGATGGTGTGATTAACAAAGACCATGGTTATGTCCACCTAGTGGATGACTTCGAATATATTGACGGTGTGTTTGAATCTTGCCTCTCTTTAAAAGAAATGGGCTACAAGTTAGTTGTCGTCACTAACCAATCTGGTATTGCCCGTGGCATGTACACTGAAGACCAATTCCACAGCTTAACGGAGTGGATGGATTGGAACTTTGCCGACAAAGGGGTCGAGCTCGATGGGATTTACTATTGCCCACACCATGCCGAGAAAGGCATAGGGGAATATAAGGTCGATTGTGATTGCCGCAAACCTAAGCCGGGTATGCTTAATGATGCGGCGCAATTCTTAAAAATCGACTTAGCGAACTCAGTCATGGTTGGCGACAAAGCCGAAGATATGCAGGCAGCGAAAGCGGCGGGCGTGACTACTCGTATATTAGTGCGCAGTGGTAAGGTTATTGCCGATGACAGTGATGCCACTGTGGTACTCGACAGTATTGCCGATGTGCCGGCTTACTTAAAAAGCGTGGGTTAGTTGGAGTTCTACTACTTATAATCAGTTCATCATGGGCTGATTCGTCAACTAAGGTTGCGATATAAGCGATGCCAGTTGTTGCTCTTGTTGGATAGAAATCAGAAGTAAAGCTATCTCGCATGAGATAAAGAGCTAACCAATAGGTTGGCTCTTGTCATTTCTAGCGCTGGGTTAACCTCATCTTTTGCTTTAATCCAGCACAAATTCGATAATATTGGCGTTAAAACACACTTTTAGTTTAAAAAGTGTGCGCTTGAATCGTTTTTCGTAATTATTCGCGCCAAAGGGGTTGCGGTAAAATCTGACATCCCTATAATGCGCATCCACTGACCCAACGGGGTCAAGGGTTAAACGCTGAATAAGCTGATAACCATGCTCTTTAACAATTTATCAAGCAAATCTGTGTGGACACTCACAGGTGTTGAGTTAATCGAAACTGCTTAGCCTTCGGGTTGGCAGTCAAAAATTTAAATCAATGTTTTCAAGTCATTCTCCTCAACGAGAAGCGTGATTGAGTGTTCATAGTAATATGTACATACAGTAATGTATGAATTGAAACGTGATGCTTCTTAGTGAGCAAAGCGAATCAAAACAGTAGAATTCATTGAGCCGCTGAAGTCGCAAGACGGAAGCAACAAAACTTTAATTGAAGAGTTTGATCATGGCTCAGATTGAACGCTGGCGGCAGGCCTAACACATGCAAGTCG
>NZ_JAHKRD010000008.1:0-229938 GCF_019345615.1 Shewanella sp. NKUCC01_JLK
AGTAATCTTCATAGGTGGACCCGTCCTCTTTCTGATGAGTTTTAGCGACTACATCGTGGCCCATTGCGAGGCCGATTAAAAGTGGATGGGTCCATTCCATTATCCCTGTTTAACTGCCAGTTCGCCGTCCATGGCTCTCGTTCATAAGCTCAGAAACCCTAGGTTTCTATTCACCGTGTCGACGAGTCAATACCATGGCAAGCCTGTATGAGTGGAAATCAGCGAAAACAAAACTCCTAAATAACTGAAGTTACAGGTCCCACTAGACAACTCTCCAGCACTAACCAACATGTTCCAGCCGCAAACCGAGTTACGATGAATCCCCGCAATTAGCTCAAACCCAACCAATTAAAAATTTATATAAAACGGTTTTCTCACCACCAAATTACACAAAACGCTTTCCAACCTCCGAATACAAAAAAAGCGATAAACCCAGTGAGTTTATCGCTATTTTGCTGTCTTGTTATTTCAGCATTCTTAAAGCACTAAATCGCACTTGAATGCTGATAATCCAAATTCACTATGCCACTATAGGCCGCACCATTGCTGATGCGGCAATGGATTACTTAACGATTTCCATCTCGGCTAATAAATTGTCGGCATGATCTAAATACTTCATTACCCACAGCATATAACGGCTGTCGACATGAATAGAACGGTTAATCTCGTTATCAAATGCCCAACCGCCGATAATGCTTTCATACACACCGTCGAACAACAGGCCGACGAGTTCAGCGCGGCCGTTTAAGGTCGGTGAGCCAGAATTTCCACCAGTAGTATCTAAAGTTGATAAAAAGTTTACTGGTACAGAATCTATTGATTTCATATAGAAATCACCATATTGCTTCTGCTTAATCAGCTCTAACTCTTTCTTCGGTGCATCGAATGGGTCAACACCCGTGTCCTTTTGCACTATGCCTTCAAGGCGAGTGAATGGCACGGCCACTAAACCGTCTTTTGGCGAATAGCCTTTCACATGGCCAACTGTGACACGTAAGCTTGAGTTAGCATCAGCATACACTGGCTTACCTTGCTCTAGGTTGTAAGCAATAATGGCATCCATATATTGCGGACGCACCTTCATTAGTTCACCCGCTAATTCTTTTTCTTTCTTTTCTTCAGCCATATCTGTGTCATACATAGCGACAGCGAATTGAATGAAAGGATCTTTAGAAGCTTTAAAATCGGCAACGGATTTATCCATCCACGCCAGACGAACGTCTTTCTTACCTAACTCAGTTTTGGCGTACATTTTATCTAAGGTTTTCGAAAGCTTAGCTTCGCTAAACTTTTTATCGATACCAAAGGCTTTATCCAATGCGGGTAGGCGCTGATCTTCTGGCAGTGCGGCGTAGCGTTTTAGCATGTCGAGCAATACCGCTTTATCAACGCTTGGCGCATAACGACGGTCAATACGCTCCATGCTGGCTTTTAGACGTGTCATATCACGATCTTGGAAGCCCGGTTCACGCTGCATATCTGGCAGTTGTTTCTCGTTCGCGAGGCGATATAAGCTGCGCGCCGTCGGCAACATAGTCGTACTGCCTATGTAGCTTAAGATCATGTCACGCTCTTGATGCGTTTTGCCTTTGGCAATCAAGGCATCTAATTCCGCTAAGGTTTTACCGTATTTCGCTTCACGACTGCTGTCTTTGGCTATCCACGCCGCAAGCTTAGCTTCAAGGGCTTTACGGTCAGCCAACATGGTTGATTTACCGTAAAACTCAATCATAGAAGTGAAGTTTTTCGCGTAATTTGCAAGGCCAGCAATTTGACTCTCGTACTTAATACGCTCGTCGCTGCCCTCTGGCGCGGTTTCTTTAATGATCTCTATAAAGCGTTCACGCAGCATTTTGCCTTCGGGATAAGCCCACTCAAACTCATTTTGAACTTCAGTAGCTGTGCGATATCTGTTGGTGCGACCTGGGTAGCCTGCCACCATCACAAAATCACCCTCACTCACGCCTTTAGCCGATACTTTTAAGAAACTTTTTGGCTCGTATGGCACGTTGTCGCTGCTAAATTCTGCGGGTTTACCCGCTTTAGATACATAAGCACGGTAGAAAGAAAAATCGCCTGTGTGACGTGGCCACATCCAGTTGTCTACATCGCCGCCGTATTTACCCACGCTCGCGGCTGGGTTATAGACTAAACGCACATCACGGATTTCCAATTGCTTAACCAGATAATATTCGAGACCACCGTGAAAGCTATACACTTGGCAACGGTAACCATCTTCTTTTTCACATTCAGCAACTAACGCTTTTTCTTGGCTTTCAACGCCTTGATAGAAGGCGCTGCCCACTTTACCTTCAAGCCCGTTTTTAACTCGCTCAGTGACATTAGTTACATCTTCAGTCACATAGACACGTGAGCCAGGGGTCGCTGGTAATTCATCGGCGAAAGTCTTAGCTAAAAAACCATCCTGCAGCAGATTTTTCTCAGGAGTAGAGTTGTATTGAATCGCCCCATAGGCACAGTGATGGTTAGTCACGACTAGGCCCTTTGGCGATACAAATGATGCAGTGCAACCGCCAAGGCTTATCACGGCATTCATCGGGAATTCGGTGAGTTTAGAAATCGATTTTGCATCAATTTCAAGGCCTTTTGCTTTTAGCTCATCAGCCATTGCAGGCAGTTGATGGGGCTGCCACATACCTTCGTCAGCCTGTGCGCCAAAACTAGCGGCCACGGCAACTGTGAGTAACCATTTTTTCATTGTGTTAAGTCCGTTTTATGTGAATGAAGCCACGCGCAAGCTGGGCCATTTTCTCGTTTTAATAGCGTTGTTTTAATTTTAAATAACTGTGCTAAAACCCAGCATCACTCGCTTTAAAACCTAAAAAGCAAAAAGTCAGGCCGGGGCCTGACTTTATCACATGCGACACTCTCTATAACAGACTCTGAAAAACTCGCTTACAAAGCAAATACATTTAATCAAAGTTACCCTGACGCTTTCGCTAAAAGGCCTCACCTATCGCAATGAATTAGATCCCAACAAATAGCTGAGCACCCACAATCACGGCACCTAACAAACCTGCAATGACTAACGCAACAGATCCACCAGACACTTGATAACCACCGAGCTGCGACTGACGTTGACGCAGTGCCATAACAATGGGCAAGAAGATGATCATCATGACCAATGGTACGGCCGCAAATCCCAGTACCGCCACAAAGCCTTCAGGCAAATACAAGGCACACAAAACAGGCGGAATAAAGGTCAGTAACCAAGTTTGAATACGGCCGGCAAACGTTTCTTTGGCGCGAGTTAATTCGGCGATAAAGTCATATAAACTTAAGGTCACACCGAGGAATGAGGTCACTAAAGCTAAATCAGCGAATAATGAAATACATTTGCTGATCCAAGGTGTATGAGCAATATCCTGTAATGCCGTGACGAGTGAAGGTAGTGAACCTTCAAAACTATTCACCTCATATCCGCCGACTGTGCCTAAAGTCACCAATAACCACAGAACATAACAAGCAAGTGGGATAGTCGAGCCGATTAACAACACCTTACGCAGTGATACCGCATTGCCATCGAGATAACGCACTAAAGTGGCGATACAGACGTGGAAACCAAACGAAGTAAACACCACGGGAATTGCCGCCATCCAATTGCTGGTCATAGACTCGGCAATCGCGCCAGTTGCCATGCTAGCAATACTGACTTCGGGCAATAAAAATAATACCACCACCACGAGCAATAGAATCATTAACGAAAATAGGAAACGTGAAACTTTATCGACCCAAGCAACACCTAGCGCCGCAAAGCCACCGAGCACGAGTGTAAATAACAACACTGCGACTTGATTATCGAGCACGATATCGAACATATTCTTCGCTTTAAGCACTAATAACGAAGAGCCGCCGGTGAGATAAGCCGCGGTCAAAGCAAATAATAAACTCAGGAAAGAAGCACCTTGAATTATTTGACCTTTTTTACCCAGTAACTTACCCGTAATAGCATGCACGTTATCCCCCACGCCAGTGCGTAAGTTAATTTCGAGCATAAGTAATGAGGTATAGGCGGACACGCCCCAAATAACGACGAGTAACACTAAAGCAGGGATAATACCTAAAGCCGCTGTGGCTAAAGGTAACGCTAACATACCTGCGCCAATGGCCGTCCCGGCAACGATGGCGATCGAGCCTAACATTTTTGAATTCACACAATAGTCCTGTTCAATAATTAATTATTATTTTATTTGAGTAAGATTTGAACCGATAAAGCCTTGCGTCTTAAATCGAAATAAGCGACACATCACTTAAAGCATCCAATCAGATCTCGACCTAGCAGATCAATTGGCCCCAATAGCTTTTGAATGTTTCAACCCAGTAGCCATTGAGGCTAACTAAATCGATTATTGAAAAATGGCATGACTTTCAATTGTGATAGCCCAAATTAATGTACCGATATAAGCATCGATTAAATAGATAGTTTGGGACATTAACAGAGCCAAACCCAGTGGGCAAGCCAGTTGTGAACAAAGAAGGGTAGCAAACGGTACGGTAACAACTTAATAGCGCTGTGATAAACGAAAATATACAAGCCAACAAAATCGCTACCTTTGTTGAGAATATATGGGATGTAGCATTGAGCTTAAACCGAGGTAAAGCACATCTTTAACCATCGAGAGCGTGCAAAATATGGACTTAAACACAGCAAATATGTTTAAGCCCAATCACATCATGTTGAGAATTAATTAACTCAGAATGTTAATTTACAGCTCAGTCCACGCCATAGCCCAAGAAGCGCCAACACCTGGCTCAAATCCTGTGGCAGAAGCCGACCACTGCACGCAATAGCCGCTATAAGGGAATGGCTTACATTGATACACTTTGCCATTTTTAGGCTGTAACACTGTAGTACCTGCAACGTAACCTTTCATGCCTGCTGGGAATACAAAATCAGCTTCTGGAGCAGGAGCTTGATCCTTTAAGAAGAGATCAAAGTTCTGCTGAATAACATCACCTTGTTTAGGCTCAGCTTTTACCTGCAAATGATAATGCCCAGCTTTAGGCTCAACAACGTCTAACACTAAGCTTGCGCTGGTATTGTTAACAGTTTGGCTCACAAAACCTGCCGCTGTGCCATCATGGCTAAACAAATACGCTGACACTAGCATCTCGGCGTTACTGGTCACATCAAAGCTGACCTTCGCCGCACCATCGATAATTTGATAATCGTCAGCAAGTGAAGTGACTTCTAAGCTGTTGCCCGGAGCAGGAGCTAAATCAAATCCCACTTCGACACGCTCAATACCTGAGTTTTTCGCTGTAAAAATGTCGTTTTTGCCATACACAGGCTCAATCACACCCGATGCATTTTTTTGTCCCGCTTTTAACTGGGACTGCTGGGCATTAATCGCGCTCGCTAATAGGAAAGGCCAATTTTGTTTATCACCTTGAGTAGCATCGCTAATGGTAATGACTGTTTGCTTAGCCGCTTGCTCACCATTGGCGTCAAACACCCGGGTCATCACTTTATCGCCTGCTTTTAGATTGAGTGACGGATTGATATCCCCCACATCTTGCCATTCACTCGGCACAACAGGACCCGAGCCCAAGTTCACATCGATAGCATTGTAGAAACTATTCGTCGTATCTCCCACTTCCCACACTGCCAAGATCACTTGATAACCACTGCGACCTTCTGGCACGTAGCAGTCATGGGTCACTAACTTAGGCGGCTGTTCCATACCACCATCAACGACGCAAAAGGGGGCTAAGTCAAAGCTCGCTCGGCTCAAAGCTTGGTTTGGGTTCCAATCTTGGCGAGTTAAATAGTAACGCCAATTACGGGTGACATGATTTGCTGTGAACTGCCAACTGAACTTATTCCAGCCCGCTTTAATATCCGTCTTTGCCCAACGGCTCGGACTTTGTTCATCCAAAGGTGAAAAAGCACCATTGCCAGCACTCGCCAATTTGCCATCAGCAGGACCTGATTCAGGAAAACCCGATGGCCCCTCAACACTTTGCGGCTCCCATTGCACCGCGCCACAATTAGCATTTTTACCTGTTTTACAGGCATATGAACGCGATTCAGGTGCCACAACATAACCGTGCGCCTGCGCAGAGATACTCACAAACGCATTCGTCGCCATTACTGCCGCGGCCAATAAACTCAATTTAGAAATAGGGGAAAAAACAGTAGGATTTGCCACTTTAATGCACTCCATTGATTGCCTATCATCCTAAACATAATGATAGGCTTAGATATAAAAGTGGTATTTGGGCAAACAACAGCATTAAACAGCAGTCGTTTATCTTTCACAGAAATCGAATTCTGCGGCAACTCCGCTATCTTAGTTCACTAAAAAATCCATTTACAACCTTAGACCGGAAGCTTTGCGTCCTAACTTTTCAATTAGTTTGCCAAATACAGTCGTTATCATTGAGTCACTACGAGTTAACAGTATGTAACTAAGTAGAAATGACTTGGCTAAATTAGCAACAAAAGACAACGTTGTCAAAAAATAATTCATTTATATTCATTAAGTTACAGAATGTGGATCGGTATTTTTCTGACACCCGTCAAACATTTATCAGCACCTACTGTTATAAACTCGTGCTTGAAACTAAATCTTACCTAGGTATAATGCCCACCTCGCTTCGGGGGAGTAGCTAACTGGATTTCGAGCCATCGTCATCTAGGGTGAACATCAACATACTTGGCAACATGCCATGGTGTTCACAGCAAATCATAGATTTGCCCAGCAAGACCTGAGCACAATGACCGCACCTAGGGGTGGACGGTTTATTGTGCTTATGTCATAACCACCCCTAAAGGATCACACTTGGAAGCCCTACTTGCCTCAACCTTTACGGTTGCTATCGCCGAAATTGGTGATAAAACTCAATTACTTGCACTAATCCTCGCCGCAAGATTTAAAAATAAAACCGCCATTATTTTAGGTATTTTGCTGTCGACATTATTTAACCATTTTGCCGCAGCTTGGATTGGCCAATGGGCGATTAACTGGGTAAGCCCAGATCTGGCACGTTATTTAGTGGCTGCGTCATTCTTTGCGATCGCTCTTTGGGTGTTAATCCCCGATAAAGTCGATGCAGAAGAGAGCCGTTTCTATAAAATGGGCCCCTTTCTCGCCACCTTTATCCTGTTTTTTATCGCCGAAATGGGGGATAAAACACAAATCGCAACTGTGGTATTAGCCGCAAAATACGATTCATTAACTATGGTGGTTGCAGGCACAACCTTAGGCATGCTGCTTGCTAACGTACCCGTAGTGATCGCAGGCCACTTCAGCGCCGAAAAATTGCCTATGTTGTGGATACACCGTGGCTGCGCCGTATTGTTCGCACTCTTAGGCGTAGCAACACTGTTCTTCTAAGAATCGAGGCTGGGGTTTTGCTGCAGAATAAAATCTCTTCACGCAATATTTTATTCTTTTAAACCTAACCGTTTTGCAAGTCGGTGCAAATTACCTGTATCGATTTGCAATATTCTTGCACACGCAGCCCAATTTTGTTGATTCGCGGCTAAAACTTGACGAATAAGTTGACGCTGATATCTCTCAGTCGCAGCCTTAAGCCCCAGCATAACACTGGAATTCTCTTGCGATTGTCCCTCACGACAGGCCGACTCAGACCTAAATGCTAATTCACTGACTAGCGTTGCGGTATCTGATGGCCTATCTTCGTCGACTGTTTTGTGTGCTTGATTCATCAAAGAATCGAGCTGAAAATGTTTATTACTTAAGCTGATGTAAGCCGTTTTTAGCTCGGCTTTCGCCAACACCGCAGCCCTGTGTATCGCATGCTCTAGCTCACGCACATTACCCGGCCACGTGTATTGCTCTAATAACTGCTGCGCTGCGGGTGTGATATTGATATGGGTGAGTCCTAACTTCGCTTTACAACGTTCAAGAAAAAAACCTGTCAGCATGACAATATCTTGCCCACGCTCTCTTAATGGTGCTACGTGGATAGGAAATACGCTCAACCTATGGTAAAGGTCGAAACGAAAACGCCCTTCCGTTGCCTCTTGGTGCAAAATTCGATTAGTGGCGGCAATAATCCGAGTATTCACTTTTAGGCTCTTATCACTGCCCACTCGCTGTAATTCACCGTATTGTAAAACCCTCAATAACTTAGCTTGCAGCCCCAAGGGAAGCTCCCCGATTTCATCTAAAAACAAGGTCCCCTTGTCAGCGAGTTCAAACTTGCCTTGCCTATGACTGATAGCCCCCGTAAATGCCCCTTTTACATGTCCAAATAACTCGCTTTCGGCGACGGACTCAGGCAATGCAGCGCAGTTCAAATAGATAAGTGATTTATCGGCTCTGGTCGATTGATTATGTATCGCCGCGGCCACTAACTCCTTACCCACGCCAGTTTCGCCAGTAATTAATACCGATAAATCAGTGCCTGCCACGGCACTTATCTGCTGCTTTAGCGATTGGATCTGTTTGGATTGCCCTATGATCTCCTGCTGACTAGCAGGACGATTGAGCACCTCAGTGCCATTGGAAACTTCAACAACTTGGGATTCTAGCTGTTGCATCAATAACGCAGTATTAAGACTGGCTGCGGCCAGTGCGCTGATCACACGCAACTCGCTATCACTAAAATCATCAAACTGATGAGGGTTGAAACCATCAATGGTGAGCGCCCCAATTAAGCGATCGTTCGCGATTAGTGGTAAACCAATGCAAGCATGTACATGTAAGTTCGCACTATGATGTGGAATTAAACCATCATACGGATCAGGAAGTTCACTGTCGGCCGGGAAACGAACCACATCGCCAGCACGGGCGATAGCCTCTAATCTCGGATGTTCACTAATTTGAAAGCGCCGCCCTAACACTTCGGCAAAGAGCCCATCTATCGCCAAGGGGACAAATTGCTGCTCCCGAAATGCCAATAATGCCGCAGCATCACAATTGACACGCCGCCTGACCACTGCCAACAAACGCTCAAATCTGTCTTGCGTCGACACGCCGACAGTTAAATCTAAGGCTAACTGAGTTAAATCAGCATGGGCACTCATAGTACATCCACAGTCAAATAAAGTCATATTGACAACAGTGTAATGTCAATTTGACTAATATCAAATTGTCATTATGACATCAGCAAGTGATTTAAAATGTTGAAATACGCTAATACCAATAAAAATCAAAACCTTAAAATATTGGCATGGTGAGTGCAATAAGAGATTTAACTAAATAAGCAAGATTTACGTAGCGCATTCATTATTAATTATCACAGGTGTATTTATGACTATTCATGTAAAAAACAATATCCACTGGGTGGGTCAACGCGATTGGGAAGTGCAAGATTTTCATGGTACTGAGTACAAGATAACTAAAGGCACAAGCTACAATAGCTACCTTATCCGTGAAGAAAAAACCGTGTTAATTGATACAGTTGATCATCGGTTTAGCCAGCAATTCTTACAAAATCTTGAAGCTGAAATTAATTTAACCGACATAGACTATATTGTGATGAACCATGCAGAGGAAGACCACTCAGGCGCCCTGACTGCATTAATGGCCAAAATTCCTAACACACCAATTTACTGCAGTGAAAATGCGGTCGACTCCATTGTAGGACATCACCACCACCCAGAATGGAATTTCATTACCGTAAAGACAGGTGATAGTTTAGCAATAGGCAATGGTAAGCAACTGATATTTATCGAAGCACCTATGTTGCATTGGCCAGATAGCATGATGACATACCTCACCGAAGATGCGGTTTTATTCAGTAACGATGCCTTTGGCCAGCACTATTGCGATGAACATTTATTCAATGATGAGGTTGATCAAAATGAATTAATGGAGCAATGCCTACGGTACTACTCAAACATTTTAACGCCCTTTAGCAGCCTAGTAACGGCTAAAATTCACGAAGTATTAAGCTTTAATTTACCTGTAGATATGATCGCAACTTCACACGGCATTGTGTGGCGTGATAATCCAGCCCAAATTATTCACCAATATTTAGCTTGGGCCGACGCTTATCAAGAAGACCGCATCACGATTCTCTACGACTCTATGTCCAATAATACTCGCATGATGGCCGACGGTATTGCTCAAGGTATCCATGATATTGACCCCAATGTAGCGGTAAAAGTGTATAACGTCGCACGTCATGATAAAAACGAAATCCTTGCACAGGCATTTAGGTCAAAAGGTATTTTAGTCGGCTCATCCACCATGAATAATGTGATGATGCCTAAAATTGCCGCCATGCTTGAAGAAATCACGGGCCTGCGTTTTCGCAATAAAAAGGCGGCAGCTTTTGGTAGTTATGGCTGGAATGGCGGCGCAGTCGATAGAATTCACACTCGTTTGATGGATGCTGGTTTCGAAACTTCAGTGGGATTAAAAGTCAAATGGCGTCCCGATCGTGATGCGATGCAAGAATGCCGTCAGCACGGCCAGCGAATCGCGCGAGAATGGGCATTGCGTCCCCTCGATAGCGCTAATAGTCGCTCTATCATTAATCAAGTCATGTCAAAACCTAGCCAAGCCACCACGGCCAGTCAAACAGCTGAAAATACTGCTACTAATAACGTCCCTATGACTGCACCGATTGCAACAAAAGCGTGCGAATTAAATGATACACAATCAATGATTTGCACCGTTTGCCAATGGGTTTACGACCCTGAAAAAGGAGAACCTAATCAAGATATCATTGCTGGCACACCTTGGACTCAAGTGGCCGAAGACTTCCTCTGTCCCGAATGTGGCCTAGGTAAAAGCGTTTTCGCTGTCATAAAAAATGAGGTGACTAATGCCTAAGCCAATCGTCATTATCGGCAGTGGATTCGCGGCATATCAGCTAGTCAAAACACTGCGACGTTTAAACCGCGAACAACCGATTACAGTTATCACAGCCGACTCTGGTGACGAATACCATAAACCAGATTTAAGCCATGTGTTTAGCCTTAAAAAAATGGCGTCAGACCTCATAAAATTGACCGCGACTGAATTTGCACATGAGCAACAAATTGATGTGATAAATCACTGTGAAGTCATAAAAATAGATAAAGTTCGTCAGGTAGTATGTTGCCATCAAGGACGCGAAATTGCGTACAAAAAATTAGTGCTTGCCACAGGTGCACGGCCCTTTATTCCACCTATAGAGGGGGATGGCGTCGATATCATCCATACAGTTAACAGCTTAATGGAGTATCAGGCCTGCGAAGCAGACATCCATGGTGCGAGGAGAGTACTGGTTATCGGTGCTGGTTTGGTCGGAGTTGAACTGGCAATGGACTTAGCAACTGCAGGTAAGCAAGTATTTTTGGTCGATCCACAAGCGAGCTTAATGCCGAATATGCTACCCGAAATGTTAAGCCACAAACTGACCGCTGTACTAACGCAGCATAACGTCACAGTGCAATTGCAAACCCGAGTCAGCCAACTGCAACACCAAGATGGCAGTATCTCTGTGTGCCTAGATAATGACCAGCGGTTTATTTGTGATGCGGTTATCTGTGCAGCGGGACTTCTCCCTAACAGCCAACTTGCCCAGCATGCGGGGCTAGAGGTCAATAAAGGTATCGTCGTTAACGAATACTTACAAACCAACGATGCCCATATTTATGCGCTAGGTGATTGCGCCCAAATCAACGGCCAAAATAGGGCCTATTTGCAACCTGCGTTACTGAGCGCCAATGCGCTGGCGAACACATTACTGAACCAACCGACAGCAGTGAATTTTCCCGCCATGCTCATTAAAGTGAAAACGCCACTGTTACCTATGCAACTCAGCGGTATAACAGTGAATGGCGTCCATCGCTGGCAAGTCGATATTGATGCTCAAGGAAGCAGTATTAAAGCATTCGACGTGGATGAAACATTTATAGGATTTATCGTAACCGAGGATAAAATGCAGCAAGCATTTGGATTGTTAAAGCAGCTAAATAGCCCTAACGCGGCACTCATCGTGGCCTAAGAGCACATTAACGAGAATGTTAATATTATTGTCGCTGATAATAAAAACTGAGTAGAGGCTTTCTACTCAGTTTTATCGTTTCTACTATTATTCAAACATTCGCAACAGCAATAGTTTAAAGACCTAATGCCAGTTTAATACGTTGTCCGTAATCCGCATCGGCTTGAGTAAAATGCGCCACCATACGTTGCTGCACATCTAAACTCGCTTGACTTAATGAACCCGAAATTGTTGCCACTAGGCGCGCTTTCTCAGCTTCAGAGAAGATGCGATACAAATTACCCGCTTGGGTATAATCGTCTTGGTTATAACGACTGTAACGCGCCGCTTCACCTTCTAAACGCAATGGTGGTTCGCTAAAGTTTACTGGCTCAACCAAGGCATCAGCAGTGCTGTTCGGGCCATAGTTTGCCGAAGCGTCGCCACCAGTTTGACTGCCATGATAAGGACATTGTGTACCCGCCATCGCACCTGCACGTTGATGGTGATTTGCCTTAGCGGCATGCGGGCAATTCACTGGCAATTGGTTGTAGTTAGCACCAATGCGGTAACGCTGCGCATCGGCGTAGGCAAATAAACGCGCTTGTAACATCTTGTCTGGTGAAGCCCCGACGCCTGGGACCAAATTACTAGGTGCCAATGCCACTTGCTCAACTTCAGCAAAGTAGTTTTGTGGCAGACGATTCAGTTCTAATACACCAATCTCAAGTAATGGATAGTCGCTATGCGGCCAAACCTTAGTTAAATCAAATGGATTGATATGGTAAGTATTGGCATCTGCCTCAGGCATAATCTGCACATTAACCGTCCAACGCGGGAAGTTTCCATCAGTAATAGCAACCACCATATCGCGCTGTGATGAATCGGGATCAATCCCTTTTAATTTATCAGCCTGTTCATTAGTTAAGTTGACCACGCCTTGCTGCGATTTAAAGTGGAACTTCACCCAGAAACGCTCGCCCTTGGCATTCCACAGCGAGAAAGTGTGTGAACCATAACCATGCATTTGACGGTAGTTCGCCGGAATACCACGATCCGACATCAAAATGGTTACTTGATGCATAGCTTCAGGATTCAATGACCAAAAGTCCCACATAGCCTGCGGATCTTTTAAGTTTGTCTTAGGATTACGCTTTTGCGTATGAATAAAGTCTGGAAACTTAATCCCATCTCGCAAGAAAAAGGTCGGCGTATTGTTACCCACGATATCGTGATTACCACGGGCAGTATAAAAACGTAAACCAAAGCCACGTGGATCGCGCTCTGCGTCGGCAGAACCCATTTCTCCACCTACGGTTGAGAAACGAATAAAGGTTTCGGTTTGCTTACCAACACCATTGAAATGGTCAGCAATGGTGTAATCGCTTAAATCTTTAGTCAGCGTAAATGTGCCGTAAACCCCTGTACCTTTGGCATGCACGATACGTTCAGGAATACGCTCACGGTTGAAATGGGCTAACTTTTCAATTAAATGCCAATCTTGTAATAGCAAAGGACCACGTTCACCCGCCGACAGTGAGTTTTGATCATCGGCCACTGGGGCACCGTTTTGGCTCGTTAAGTACTGACTTGTTTGATGTTGTTGACTCATGCCCTGCTCCTTAGTCTTGATTGCTGGTTAACCAGGTTTCAATTAAATCGTAAATGGTGGCCATGGTTTATCTCCTTGGCTGCGACGTGTTGTCGATGGAGCAAGAATAGAGAATTACCACTTTAGAATAAAACGATTAAACTAGATTTTCATAATCTAAAAAAAAGATTAAGAATGGGTTTGGCAAGACAGTTAATGAATTACACGGACTCACAGCCAATGGTCCGCTCACATCACTTAAGATGCTGTTGAAAAACCAAATAGCTGCTCAGGACAATGGAGCGAAGTGCGGTGCGAGAAAGCGGAGTTAAGCTGATACACCATTAACTGCTGGATAAGTCAGCTTCACGATAAAGCTTAACCAAATAATAAGTATCAATCAGCACGATAAAAAAGTTAACTAAGGCAACAGGATAAGCCCCAATTGCCACACCGTAGGCCACAAATAAAGCCGCACCAATGAGATTCCACCAGCGCAGTTTCTTAATGTTTGACATCATCAGTGATATTGCAACGACCACTGAAGCTAAATAACCAACCCATTCCCAAATTGTAGCGTTATCCATATCCAATCCTTATCTATATATTATTTAAATCAAACGATTGATACGCCAATCACACCACAGGTAATAAGCTGGCTCATTGCATTTAGCGTTTAACGACAGCCGCCGTCATCCGTGAAATACAAGTCAGTTCACCCGCACTGTTGTGGATTAAAATCTCCCATACAGAGCTGCGCTTCCCTAAGTGGATAGGCTTAGCCGTGGCGGTTAATACCCCATTACGGGAAGCCCGTAAGTGGTTAGCGTTAATTTCTTGACCGACACAATAGTACTGCTCAAAATCCACCGCGAAATTTGCCGCATAGCTAGCAACGGTTTCAGCAAGCGCGACATTCGCGCCACCATGCACTATGCCCAAAGGGTTATGCACCGCCGGACTGGCTGGCATAGTGGCCTTCATGTAATCGTCGCCAATCTCACTGATCTCAATTCCTAAAGTCTGCATCAAGGTGCCTTTGCCACCCATACCGGCGTCTAAACGCGCGCAATCCTCTAACGTTACAGCTCTAAACCAAATACTCATTGCAGCTTCCTAGTCAATAAAACCAATCAGCAGTTTACTGTGAAGTGGATGAAGTTCAACTAGTTTACTCTCAGCTAGTCACATCTATATCGGCAAAAATAAGGCTCAAACTAACCAAGATTTAGTGGTACTTAGCTGACTAAACCAGACAAGAAATAATCCCCACACCACGACTACACTTGGCATAATTAACGCGTCGGCTCCTAGCACCACAGCCGCTTGCTGAATGCAAAATACATAGGTCATTTGCAACAAAATAGCGATAAGCGAGGCGACCAACACTTTATAAGCAATTAATTTTCTGAATAACAATAATAGACATCCTAGAACCCCTGAAACTACGGCAAAGCCAAACACAGCATCAATCCAAATTGGCGTTGTTTCATAGAGTGTAATTTGATCTGGGCTCATCTGTGCCAGTGCATCTGGCGTCATAGTCATTTGCATAACAAAAGCCATCAGCCCCATGATATTCCACAACAAACTGAGCGTTGCGACAAAGTAAAACCACAGTGGCGCCTTGATATTCATGGTTTTCAGCGGATTTGAGGTGGTATCCATACTCACTCCTAATAAAAACTGAAAAAAAGAGATAAAAAAGGGATGGTTAACCATCCCTTTGTTTCAGTCTAGCTCACAAATTGCACTTGTGAGTTAACCCCATATACAGGTTAACGGCGACGACGCTGCAAACCAAACAAGGACATCAGTGCTAAACCTAAATAACCTAAAGCACCGCCATCATCTTTAGGCTTTGGCTCAGGTTTTGGCGGCACTACTGGCGCAGGATAACTTAAAGCAACAATCACAGGATCATGATCCGATGCAGAAAAAGCATTTTCAGATTTAGCCAGATCACCAGAGAACTTCTTACCGTATTCAAACAGGCTAGATTCCACTGAGTTGATATGCCAATCTTCAATATCCACTAAACGTTTGGCTAAGCTAGCATTGGCTAAAGCATGATCTAAGTTACCTAACTCGCCGTTATAGCTATAAGAGAAAGTGCTTGCACCGTGGGCTTTCGTGTTCAAGTTGATAAAGCCATAACCTTTTTCAATCTTGCTGCCTTGGCGTTCAAACACTTTGCCGTCGAGCGTCGTCCACGAAGCGGTCAGGATGTCACGCTCTGACTTGCTCGCATCGAAGTCGGTTAGTACACGGATAGGATCCTCCATACCATAGGCATTCATATCACCGATGATCAGTAAGTCGCCTTTCACGTCTTTTAGCGTTTCACCCAAGACTTTGGCTGCAGATACGCGGAAAGCATTACACTTGCCCTGTTGATCGGCCGGATCAACTGACTCTTCGAAGTTAGCCCAATCTTCTAAACAGCCTGAGCCTTTAGATTTCAAATGGTTAACGACTACGGTCAGAGACTCATCATGGATTTTAAAGGTTTGCGCTAAGCTGTGACGTTGATAAGCATCATTGCCAGGGTTAGTCTCAGTTTTGCCATCTTTTGTGCGAGTCACGCTGCCAGCACTGGCGTGCTGTTCTGGAGTACCGATAACTTGTGCTGCCCCCGCTAAAGCCACTTTACCACCACGGTATAACATGCCGACAGTAATCGCATCTGTGCCAAAGTACTTGCCGTCATACTTATCAGCATCGGTGATTTCAACAAAGCTATAGGCGTTTTCAGGCGTCTGCTTGTCATTTAGTGCATCGACTAAATCCTTAATCGCACTCTTCTCACCAAAACCGTTGTTAGCAATTTCCATCAAACCGACGATATCGGCGTTCATGGCGGTAATAGCGCTAACGATTTTAGTACGTTGTAGCACCATTTCTTCCAGCGTTAGGGCGCCACGGTTACTGCCTGATGGATTGGTATCGCCACCATCAACATCGTTAAAGAAGTTCAGCACGTTAAAGCTAGCCACGCGCAGATCTCCCTTAGTTGCAACACTTGGGGCTTCGGTTCTATCGTCACCACGGATAAAATCACCCGCTGTAATAGTATTAGTCGCCACTAAACGATAAGCGCCGTAGCTGTAACCAATCACACCTTGCAGGTTAGTCAGTTGATCGCCAACACGGATGTAACCCGTTTCCACATTGAAATCAGGGAAGTATGGAATAACACCATTGGCAGGCTTGTAATCGGATTCGATAAAGAGTTGGTTTTCGCGGTTAGATTTAACTAATGCCGTTGCTTCAGCAGAAAGCGCTGGATACAGCTGTGTCGGCTTCATCAAAGGTGCTTGATATGACACTAGCATGTTATTGCGACTACCCGCATAGTCGAAGCTGAAGGTGCGGCTGATTTTAAGATCGCTGCCCGCATCTAAGGCCACATTCATGCCTTCATAGCGCTCTAATGCTTGCGCTAAGGTTTCGCCATCGGCCACATAGAAAGGTGCGGCAACAGGGACTTCACCCTTAGCGCCAACATCAAATTTCTTATCGGCTTTAATATCGATTTGAGTTAGGCCAAAGTATTCTTTCACTTTACCCTGCACACACACTTCAACCCCTGGTTGAATCGCTTCAGGTGCAGCTTCACCTAAGAATACAAATACACCATCAGAGGTATACGGTGAGTTATCACCCTTAACTTCTTGTAAGTAAAAACCTTTAAACAAGCTTTCACCACGGGCAGTCACTACGCCACGCACAGTCACTTCGGCTTCAGATTCGAATGCCCCTGCTGGTACAAATGGGCTCGACTCGCCCGCACCTTGTACTTGATAAATAGGCACAATTTTAGCGCCAGTACAGCTAAAGAGCGGCACTTCTGGCTCAGCAGGCGTTTCTAGAGAACCTAAACCAGAGAAGGTATCTTTAGGTAATTGTTCCCACTGGGCGGCATTAAATACTGTATTCGCCACTAACGCATCTAATTTACGTTTTAAGGTAACGTCTAATCCCCAACCCGTTGGCGTCGGCACATCACCAATAATATCGATGACTGCATCATCTTTCATTAAGGCAACCGCATCACCGCCATTAAAACTTAAACTACCAGAGTAACTATCAACCCCTTGAGCAACAGTAATAGTACCGCTAGTATTTAAAATAACTTTTGTCGATTTTGCCGCAATAGTTTGACCACCTAAAGCCACCATATCCGACGCAACAGTAGCACCATCTTTATAACGAACCAGTTTATAACCCGCGAGATCAATTGCCGTATCGCCGCTGTTATACAGTTCAATCGCTTTATTATTTGAGCTACCTTCAACATATTCGGTGATCATCACATCTGCGCTTGCCATCATAGGCAAAGCCGCTGCAACAGCTAAAGAAATAGCCGTTAATTTATTAACATTATCCATATCATCAACCCCATTATTATAATATTGCCGCTAACTTCTATTAACGTGCGAGCGGATTATTTCAGAGTTGAATGCGTAAAAAAAGAGGGCAAGATCGCACATTGCCAATGTAACACATTGATGAGTAACTAATTATAGACTTCTCACTGTTCACCTAACAGAACAGGATGGTAAATCAAAAGTATTAGCCATGTAAAAACAAACAGTAAGAACAATACACATAAGCTCAAAGCATTTGGCATCCTGCTTAAATAACAATCAATATTTTAATGTGATATTTTGATGATATTATTCAGTATGCAATACCCAATAAAATATAAGGAACACGGGTCCTTAAAAGGTAATGGATATAATTAAAACTTAATTTAGCATTCATTATTTTGAAATAAACATAACAGTCAAACTGCTAAAGTGGATGATTTATACCCTTGGTTATTGCAGCAGATTAATGTTGATGATGGGTATAAAAATGAAACACAGAGCCAGTCTGAGAACCAACGGCTGTAAGATAGTGAGCTAAATATTAAAACAATAATGCGAATTTTACAGACAAAAAAATACCGCTCATTTAGGAGCGGTATTTTCAATTGCGGCGTATTACACGTCGCAGCTAATCAATTACTTTTTAGCAGGTTCAGCTACTGGCGCCGCAGAAGCTTTCTCGATTGATTTCAACTCAACTTCGAAAATCAACGTAGAGTTTGGTGGAATAGTACCAGTATCACGTACGCCATAGGCTAATTCTGATGGGATCACAAACTTGTACTTAGCGCCAACAGGCATTAATTGCACGCCTTCAGTCCAACCTGGAATAACGCGATTCAAAGGGAACTTAGCCGCTTCGCCGCGTTTATAAGAACTATCAAACTCAGTACCATCAAGTAAAGTACCGACATAATCCACTTCTACAGTGTCTTCTGCGGCAGGCTTTTCACCCGTGCCTGGAGTTAATACTTCATATTGTAAGCCAGACTCAGTTGTCACTACACCAGGCTTAACCTTGTTTTCTTCAAGGAATTTTTTACCATCTTCGATATTTTTCGCAGAAATCGCTGTTGCTTGTTCCTGACGTTTATCGTTTAACTTTTTATCTAGACCTTGAAGAATGGTTTGCATTTCTTCTTCGGTTAAACTTAATTGGTCATTCAGACCATTAGTGAAACCAGTGACGATCAGAGTGCGATCAACTGGCAGGCCTAATTCTTCTTGCTCTTTGATATGGCCAGACATATAACGACCGATTGAAGCGCCTACACTGTAAGCTTCTTTTTGAGCTTCAGTCGTTAATTCAACATTTGTACTCGTAGCTGCTTTTTCTTCTTGATTACAAGCAGATAGGCCAATAATAGCCAATGCAACTAACGATAATTTATAAATCGATTTCATTAAAGCTTCCTCAGCATCCTCAAGCGGTTACAATAACCTAAGCGTGACAACTTTATACTAGTTATCTCGGTTATACCAACTAGATTCTTTATGGGTTAACAGTGATTAATGTCACTTGATCAAGTCTAAAGACAACAACTTAGGGAGCAAGTTCATGAAGAAAAATCTACTGCTGGTAATTTGCACAGTTTTTCTAATCGCTTGCCACCCCAAAGCAGAAGATATCAGTGTTCTCACAACAGAGCCCAGCTATAGCGCGAGCCTATCAAGTAATGGGCAATTCGCCTTAGTTGCCACTCAAAGTAGTGGAGTTCAATGCTGGGATCTCAGTACCCACACCCTCAAATACCAATGGATACATGGCGATATTAATACTGGCGTCACAGGTACAGCGATTTCTCCCAACGGGATATTTGCAGCATCGTTAAGCCGAGATTCAGTTGCTATGTGGAAAATAGCCGACGGTAAGCCTTTGGGCTGGTGGTCCTTACCTTCATCCGGTGAAAGTGTCGCGGTAGCCGATAATGGCACACTACTTATTGGTTTAAATGATGGTTCAGTCATGTCGCTTAATGCCGAAAAATCTGCCTTAATCAAATTTCTTGGACATAAAGAGCGCGTCAATAGTGTTGCCCTCTCTGCTGATGGCCGATTAGCATTAACGGGGTCAAATGATATGCAGGCGATTCTCTGGCAGGCACAAACTGGCCAACCGCTTCATACGTGGACACTCGGCAGCCGTATAACCAAAGTGGCACTCAACGACAGTGGTAGTTTAAGTTTTACCAATGGCAGCACAGATGAAGCAAAAATCTGGGATAACACAAGCGGTAAGCTGTTAAATAAGCTGGATATTACCCGTCGCCAAATGAACTTTTCAGCGGTGAGGTTTATCAAACAAGACAGCCAGATATTAACAGGTACGCCAGCGCGGGAAGTTATACTCTGGCAACGTGACTCGGGTAAACAAATTGAAAAATGGCAGGTTGCACTCACTAAAAACAGCCAAAATCGAGGAGCCGTTGTATACTCTGTGGCAATTCGAGATACCAATAAAGTCGTTAGTATCAGTAGCCAAGGCTTAGTTGAAACTTGGCAGAAATAGAGGTTAGCCATGCAAGGCGTACAAGCACAGATTGAAGATCTAGAAACCAAATTGGCTTTTCAAGAGCTCACAGTCGAAGAATTAAACCAAGAGGTCATCAAATTAAATCGACTGGTGGCTCACCAGCAACACCAAATTCACATGTTAATTGGTAAGTTGCAGGACATGGAACCAAGTAATATGGCGACTCAGGCTGAAGAAACGCCACCACCACATTATTAACACTGACGCTTTAGATGTTAACTTTGATTAAAAAAACAGTTACTGCAAAATATCCAGGGAATGCGATGTTTAAACATTTAATGCCAAAAGAAACCCCAACTCTATTACCCATAGCGTTAGTGGATGAACCCATTCTAAGGCAGACTGCAATCACAGTGCACCATTTCGATGCAGAGCTCGTGCATCTTGCCGAGCAAATGTCTGCCAGCATGGACGCTGCCAATGGCGTTGGTATCGCAGCCCCCCAAGTTCACAGCCCTTTAGCCTTATTTATTATGGCTTCTCGCCCTAATGAGCGTTATCCCGACGCGCCTAATATGGCGCCTGTGGTCGTGGTTAATCCGCAAATCATTAATGCATCAAGCGAGTTGGTCAGCGGAGAAGAAGGCTGCTTATCTGTACCGGGGCAAAGATTTACGATACAAAGACATCAAGCCATTGAAGTACGCTATCAAAATTTACAAGGCGAGTGGCAACAAACCGAATTAACGGGCTTTATTGCACGGATTTTTCAACATGAATTTGATCACCTTCAAGGGATCACATTACTCGAGCGTTCACTTATGCCAGAACAGACTCAGGCGATTTCAGCCCAATCCATCAAAAAAGGTGAAGCGCAATAATGAAACTGTCCTTCGTTACACCTTTTTCTCGCGCATTTATTGCACCAACCTTGGCAATGGGATTGGTTTTAAACTTATCGGGCTGCGCTTATAACAGTATTTTCATTAATTATCCTGCGCAGATCGAACCACTCAAACAAGAGCTTAATAGTGCGACTCCCATGGCCGATATCGACAAACTTGCCAGTAATATCAATGGCAATGACGGCTTACTCTATGCCCAAGAAGCGGGACGTATTGCTCAAGTCGCCGGCGATTTTGCTGCCAGTAAAAAATATTATCAGCAAGCAGTAGATGCTTATACCGCCTTTGATGATAAGGCCAAAGTCAGCGTTAGTGACATTGGCGCAACAGCCAGCAGCTTAGTGTTAAACGACAATGCGATTCCGTACAGAGGCCCTGGGTATGAACGCATTATGCTGCACCAATACCAAGCTCTTAACTATTTGTTTAGTGGCGACTATCAGGGGGCTCTCGTCGAAGTTCGTCGCAGTAACGAACTACAGAGCAGCGAGCAAGAACGCTATCAAAAATCACAAAAGTCAGTTCAAGCCATGGCAAACGGCACCATAGATGCCGAGGTTAACAAACTAGGACAAGCCGCGGGCACAGTCACCAGTTCTTTCTTAAACGCTTACAGTTATTACACCACTGGCGTACTGCACGAAGTGCTGGGTGAGCCGAACGATGCCTATATCGATTATCGTAAAGCAGCACAAATCACTCCAGATAACACCTATTTACAGCAAGATCTGGTCCGCCTCGCCAAGCAACTCGGCATGCCACAGTATGATGAGTTTAAGCGCCGTTGGGGCGATGCTAAATTGCCCAACCCCAAAGATGGCCAAGTAATTTTGATGGTCGAGCGCGGCTTTGTGCCAGCAAAACAAGCTCTCACGGTACCTTTTACTATCCATGGTAACTGGCAGACAGTGTCACTCGCTACCTACATGCCAAACAATACTTTTGTGCCAGAGACGCAAGTGCAAGGTTTAGGTACAGTGCTGAAAACTGAACCTATTGCCAATATCGATGCCTTAGCCATCACAGCACTCAAGGAAGATCTGCCCGCGACGCTAGTTCGCCAAGTCGCTAGGGTCTATGCTAAATCTGAGATGGCCTATCAGATTGAGAAGAGTGGTAAACCAGGGAACAATGCTGCCGATATTGGCAGTATAGCGATGCAGATTTTTAACGTAGTAACAGAACAAGCGGATCGTCGTAGTTGGCTGACGCTCCCTAAACAAGCACAGATCGGGCGGCGTTATTTGAGTGCAGGTGAATACACTTTGCAGTTAGACAAAGCGCCACCGGCTAAAATTGATGTTGCAGCAGGCAAAACCACCTTAGTCTGGGCAATTGATACTGGTAATTACACCCGAATTTATTCAATAATCATTTAGCCTAGCGGTTGTGGTATTTGAATAAGACGTGTGTCATTAAGTTTATACAATCACAAAATGGAACTGACTATGAAACAATTTAAACTGATTTTTGTACTGGCTGCCGTTATGGGTCTAGCTGCATGTCAATCTAAAGTCGAATATGGCGATGCCACAGAAGTTGAAACCGTCAATGAGAACTTTGGCTCGACGGATCTACAAGCTATTGCAGCCAAGATGGTGGATAGCATGATGACTTTCCCTCCTATCGTGGCAATAACAGCCAATGACCGCCCGATTTTATTTGTTGATAGCATCAAAAACAAAACCTCAGAACATATCGACACTGAGTCTGTCACTGACTCTATCAGTAACAAATTATTGCGCTCAGGCAAGTTCCGTTTTATCGACATGACTAAAGTAGATTCAGTCCGTAAACAACTGGATTACCAAAACAACACTGGCATGGTTGACCCATCAACCGCCATCAAGTTTGGTCGTCAAATTGGCGCTCAATACATGTTATATGGCAATTTATCTAGCATAGTGAAGCAAGACGGTAGCACTAAAGACGTCTACTATAAGATGACAATGCGTTTAATGGATTTAGAAACAGGCCTTATCGAATGGTCTGATGAAAAAGAAATCCGTAAGATGAAGTCTAAGTCTTTCTTAGGCATGTAATTGTCCTATTGGCACTTAATTCTGCCAAACAGTAATCTCAAGAAGCCAGCGTTAACGCTGGCTTTTTTTTACATTTTTAACATTGGTAATCCAAGGTAAATAAGGTAGTGTACTCGGCCAAAATACACTGCGATGATGATGCTCAAAATTGGCGCTGGCGCGAGGGATAATTTGCCACAAAGGCAAACCTACACACACGATATTGAATGCAAACATCCAAGCAGAAAACAAAACAAATCGTTGAAGGATTTAAGTTGTGAACTTGTTTAAAGCCAGTCTCGTTGCCCTTACCTGCGGCACATTAATGTCGTGTGCAACCCAAAGTACACTCAATACGGGTCCACGTGATGCTAGCGCTTATATTAGCCAATATCAGGCTGCGCTTCGCTCGCAGGTCATCTCCGATATTCACTATGACTTGGATTTTCAGCTCACAGGGGACGCCGAGTTTTCCGCCACCTCCAAAGTGACATTTCAATTAAGTGAAGTGCCAAAACAACTGAGCTTAGATTTAAACAAGGCGCAGATAAAACGCTTTATCATCAACGGTACCGCCGTATACCCCAATTACAATGGCGCTTACATCAGCTTAAATACGCGTTTGCTCACCTCAGGTGAAAATACCATAGAAGTGCAATTTAGCCGTGCCCACAGCACCAATGGTGAAGGTTTACACCGTTTTAAAGATCCAATCGATGGCAAGGTCTACCTCTACTCTCATTTTGAACCCGCTGCAGCTCAGCAGATGTTCGCAGTGTTCGACCAACCGGATCTCAAGGCTAACTATCAAATTACGGTAACAGCGCCCAAAGACTGGCAAGTCATTAGCTCGATGCGTGAAAGCCAAATCACCCCAGCGGGTGCTTACAATCGTTGGACTTTTCCACAAACACCTAAGCTAAGCCCATATAACTTTTCGATGCACGCGGGCCCTTATCACATGTGGCAAGACAACTCAGGCCGCTATCCTATGCGCCTGTTCGCCCGTCAATCCGTTGCTAACCAAGTCACGGAGCAGGATTGGTTTACCTATACAAAACAAGGGTTAACTTTTTTCGATAATTACTTTGGTATTCCTTACCCCTTTAAGAAATACGATCAAATTCTAGTGCCAGACTTCCTTTATGGCGCGATGGAAAACGCGGGCGCAGTGACCTTTTCCGAAGATATCTTCCTTCATAAAGCAGCTATGACAGCAGATCAGAAGCAAAATCTTGCGGGCGTGATCATGCACGAAATGGCGCACCAGTGGTTTGGCGATCTCGTCACCATGAAATGGTGGAATGGCTTGTGGTTAAATGAAAGTTTTGCTTCATTTATGGGCACACTTGCGACTCAAGAAGCCACAGAGTTCACCAATGCTTGGCGTACCTTCTACGCTAAAGGCAAGCAAAAAGCCTATGAGCAAGACAGCTTAGTCACCACGCACCCCATTGAAGTACCAGTAGCAACAACCCAGAACGCCTTCGACAATATCGATGCTATCACTTACCAAAAAGGCGCATCAACGCTGAAACAATTACGCCATTTACTCGGGGACATGGTGTTTCGTCGTGGCGTCAGTAACTATTTAAAACAATACAGTTATCAAAACGCTGAGTTAGACGATTTTATCAATAGCCTAGGGAAAGCCGCTGGCCGCGATTTAAGTGCATGGACTCAAGAATGGCTCTACAGCGCGGGCGTTAACACCATCAAGGCGGAATATCGTTGTGAGGGCAACCGAATCAGCGAATTTAGCCTACGACAGCTCCCTGCAAGCGCAGAGCTACCCACATTACGTGAACAAAAAGTCCAAGTGGCTTTATTTACCCAAGGTCGCTTTGATCTGCGAAATGACATTACAGTGCCAGTGACTTACAAAGGCGAGCGTACTGAAGTTAAACAACTGATTGGTGAGCGCTGCCCTGACCTAGTCTATCCAAACTTTGATGATTGGGGCTTTGTGAAAGTCGAGCTTGATGACAAGTCATTTAATACCGCAAAACAACAACTGAGTAATATTTCCGATCCACTACTGCGATCTATGCTGTGGCAAAGTCTGTGGGACAGCGTCCGCGAAGGTAAATTGAGCTTAGATCAATACCTAAGCACAGTGTTTGTTAACGCGCCTGCTGAGACGGACTACACGATTGTTGGTCAGATCATCGATAGCATGTTGCGCTCGAAGGAATATCTCGCGCAGATCGCCCCTATTCAGCAAAACTACGCTGAAAATGCAATTAAAGGCTTAAGCCAAATGAGTCTGAGAAAAGCAATGGAAAATAAAGGCGATAATGATTTCCAACGGATCTGGTTCAATGCCTATGTCAGTTTAGCAAGCGACAGAGATTCACTGCGTCATTTAGCACAACTCATTGATGGTGAAACAAAAATTAAGGGGTTAACTTTAGATCAAGATTTACGATGGGCAATCATCACCCAGCTTAATCGCTATGATTTTCCTAACGCGCTGCAGCGCTTAACCAAAGAAGCTGCCAAGGATAATTCAGACTCTGGTGAAAAAGCGGCACTTGCGGCACAAGTGATCCGCCCTGAAGCGGCCGCAAAACGTCGTTGGTTAAGTAAAGTACATCTAGACAGCCTACCTTTCTCCAAACAGCGGATTATTATGCAAAATCTTTATCCTGCTGAGCAAAAACTATTAAGCGCGGCTACAGCGGAAGAGCGTCTGGCGAGCTTAATGGATATGGACAAAAAAGGGCCTGTATTTATGCGTAATTATAGCCATTTCCTCATCCCAACCGATTGTAATTACACTAGCATAGCGGCATTGGACAAAGTACTTGATCGCCAAACTGGGCTATCTAACCTTACCCGCCGTAATCTACTGGAAACCCGTCAAATAGAGCAGCGTTGTGTGCTGATCAAAAATAAGATGACCCACTAATATTTAGGTCATTTTAAAATTAACAAGGGGCTCCTAGGAGTCCCTTTTTTATGTTCTATTACAGATGAGTCTTAAACTTGAACCAGCACACAAGATGCTACCTGCGCAAAATTAAGCTCACTAACCTTTGATATAAACAAGCCAGCATTCTGAATAATGAATTAATCACACTCACAACCAGTGACATATTTAATTAAATTGTTAGCTTGAGCTTATGTATTTTAACGGCTTACTGACGATAACTAATGTTATTTATCACCTGTAAAATATTATTCATCTCTTCAGTTTAGTCTGCTAAGTTCCATCAGCTCATCAAATAAACAACCGCTGACGCAATCGTTATTGATATAAAAATCATGTAATTATTAAATTCATAAATTATGGGCGTCACTTCTAAATTTATTACTATAATTCTTCAATGATTTAATGTTTTGCCCCGTACTGCCGCTATACTAAAACAACGTTAGAGAGCTAACGGAATATAAAGGATATAGATTATGCGATCGACACTCAAAACGCGGCTGCTGTTTAGCAGTCTTTCCGCTGTACTGATCACTATTGCTGTACTCGTGAGTATCTCTAGTTATTTCATTAGAAATAATGCGTTAGAAAACACCCAACATGAAATTGACCAACTGGCGAAGACTTTTTCATCCGGCATAGGTCAGTGGATACAAGACAGAAAAATGGCCATTACGAGCCTAAAGCAAACCATTGAAGCCGATCCTAGTACCAACGTTACCCCTCATTTGTTGCAAGCGCATACTGCGGTTGACTTTGCCCTCACCTACTATGGTGACGAGCAAGGCAACATGTATCGTCAAGATCCGTCGCTGAATACCGCAAATTATGATCCCCGCGTTCGCCCTTGGTATATGGATGCTAAAACGGCGGGTAAAATGATCATGACGGCGCCCTACGTCAGCGCCACATTGAAAAAACAAGTCGTAACTATAGCAGAACCTGTGATGAGCTCAGGCCAGCTCATAGGCGTAGCGGCTGCGAACTTAACCATAGATCAGTTAACAGATGCAGTGCAGCGCCTCCAAGTACCAGGCAAAGGTTACACTCTGATGGTCGATAATGCAGGGCTCATTATTAGTCATCCCAATAGCCAGCTAAATACTCAACAACTCACTAAAATCGATAGTAATTTTAGTAATAACTGGTTATCACAGCGCACTAATGCCAATACGATGGAAGAGCGAAACCTCGATGGTGCCACTAAGTTAGTCTATGTTGCGGCAATACCCTCAACAGACTGGGCGCTGATTTTCGTAATGGATAAGCAAGAAATCATGTCACAGGCAACCGATCTCGCTTGGTGGATGTCTGCCGTAGGTGTTGCACTATTGGTGCTGTTTGGTTTGATTTTAATCGCCATCTTTAAAATTCAATTCAAAGATCTCGAACGCGTTGCCCAAGCACTCAATGATATTGCCGAGGGAGATGGCGATCTCACTGTGCGCATTCATACTGCCAACAGTCACGATGAAATTGGTATGTTAGCTTCGGGTTTTAACCGCTTTGTAGAACGTCTACACGGTATGATTTCCCGCATGCACAAAATTGCGGGTCAATTGGAATATCAAGCCAAAGGAAGTAGTGCGTCGGCAACGGATAACAGCCAACGCATTGAAGTACAGCAAGATGAAGTGACTATGGTTGCCACTGCGGTGACCGAAATGGCCAGCGCCACCGAGGAAATTGCCAGTAATGCTGAGCATACAGCGCAGACAGCTCAAAATGCGGTCGGACTTTCAAACCATGGCCATAAACAGGTAATGCAAAGCCAGCAATCTATCCGTAATTTAGCCAGTGAAGTCGAAACTGCAGGGCGAATTATCGGTGAACTGAACGAGCACTCACAAAAGATCAACAGCATTTTGTTGACCATTAGTGGCATCGCAGAGCAAACCAACTTACTTGCACTCAATGCAGCCATTGAGGCGGCACGTGCCGGAGAACAAGGTCGCGGCTTCGCTGTAGTTGCTGACGAGGTGCGTGTACTGTCACAACGTACGCATTCATCGACACAAGAAATTCAAGCGATGATCGAAACCCTACAACAAACCGCAGGCAAAGCCGTTAAGTCTATGACTCAAAGTCATGAAATGGCAGAAACCAGTGTGGCCGATGCTAATTCAGCCAGCGAAAGTCTGTTGCAAATCAGCAAAGCCATTAATGATATTTCAGATATGGCGAGCCAAATTGCCACAGCAGCCGAGGAGCAAACCTCAGTCACCAGCGAAATCAACCGTAATACAGAGTCGATTCGTGAAGTGTCAGAGAATCTCTCGATTGAGGCACAAACGTCTATGGTCCAAGCTCAAGAGCTCGCCCATTTAGCCGCATCATTGCAGCAGGAAGTTAATCGCTTCAAACTGTAATCAAAAGCCTTATTTTATATAAAGATTACATCAACAATTCCATACAATAATGCCCGCAAGTGTCAGTGACATTTGCGGGCATTTCTTTACATATTATTTCTTCAAAGACTTACAATGGCTTACCTAAAGCAAGCTTAAATAATCTTCATCGCTTTATTTTCAGGAATATTGGCCTCAGGCCGAAGCTCAGCATGTAAGTTTCTTAATCCTTGATAACCCATTTCAATTCGATTTCCGCCATTCTTTTTAGCTTTATACATAGCAGTATCGGCACAGGAAATAAGCTGTTTCTCATCTTCACCGTGCTCTGGATACAGAGCAATACCGATACTCGGCAGAATATAGATCTGCTGTTCGGCAAGCTCGAAGGGTTGCTCGAATACTTGCAATATTTTTTGTGCGGCCAGCAGGGTATTATGTGCTGAATCGACTCGTTCAAGTAAGATGACAAACTCATCCCCCCCAAAACGCGCAACGGTATCTGAGCCCCTCACACAACTGACTATTCGCTGCGCTGTCACTTGCAGTAATAAATCGCCCACGCTATGACCAAAAGTATCGTTAACCCACTTAAATTTATCTAAATCTAAATAAAGCAAAGAGAAATAACTTGATTCCCTATGGGCTCGAGATAGCGCCTTTTGAAATCTATCGTAAAAAAGCTCACGATTGGGTAACAAGGTTAACTGATCATAAAGTGCAATATGCTCTAATCGCGCGAGCATTTGTCGGCGCTCAATCGCAAAGGCTATTTGCGTAGAAACAAACTCCAATAACTCACGGTCTTGGTGTGTATATGAAGCCGAAGTGGGCAAGCTATGCATAATCAAAGCGCCGATAACGCCTTTCTGTAGCTTTAGCGGCACACCCAGCCAACTTAAACTACCATTACCCAAATCTTCACGAATCGCTTGGGGATAATCAGTTAAGGTCACGGGACACAGGAGTAAAGACTCAGCACTGCGGATCACTTGGTCAGTGAACACACTGAAACTTGCGGTATCGATAAGCGAATCCTCGCCAGTAGCGGCTTTATAAGGAAAACTTAATTCATTTAAATCTTGATCGTACAATGCAATAGCAAAGTTTGCTGCAGGCAATAATTTAGCAATAATTTCATGAATTCGACGATATAGGGCTAGCAAGTCCTCAGCGACATGCACAGCCTCTGAAATCTCATATAAGGCTGCTTGTCTACGTTCGGCATTTTTGCTCTTAGAAATATCTCTAGCGACTGCGACACGCTGTTGATAAGCATCGGACCAACGTGCAGACCAAAGAATATCGACGATAACACCATCTTTACGCACATAACGGTTTTCAAAATCGACTTTAAAGCGACCTGCCATAATTTCATTGGCCGTTGCGAGAGTGCGTTCCCTATCCTCTGGAATGACAAGATCTAGCATCTGCATACCCATCATTTCTTCTGGGGTATAGCCAAAAATACGTTCTGCCCCAGCACTGACAAATTCAAACCTCCCCGCTTTATCGACGACACAAATAGCATCCAAGAGAAGGTCGATAAAATTGCTTAAGGAAGTGTAGCCATCATTATTCACGTAATTCTCCAATAAACGTCCGTCTTTGGCTAAGTCCTAAGTTTGATCATAAGCATAAAAATAATAATAACGCACTATTAGAGTAGGTTAATTTTCAATGTCATTCCAGAGTTGGCTCAGTTAAGTCCGACTTTTGCAGAGTTAAATTCAAACAAAATCAAACACAATACTTAAGGCCATCGGTGGCACTATTTGACTCTGGACGACAGATATCGGCACAATGCCCTAAAATGTTGGTCAACATCAGGGCGCTGCTTTGGTACGCGCAAATCGCATTAAAGGAATTTATTTTTGGACCGATTGTGCTCTCCGTTACATCAACCCAAGCATTTTCGCCTTGGGCTTGCCATGTGGTCGCACTCGAATTGGCAAGAAAGTGTGTATGGTCACGGAACTAAACGAGCGGAGCGACTCGCCCGTTACGCGACAATATTCAATACTGTCGAAGGGAACACCAGCTTCTACGCAACGCCTGCACAGCAAACAGTAATGAATTGGCACAGTGCCACGCCCGATAGCTTTCGTTTTACCTTCAAACTACCGCAAACCATCACTCACCAAAGATTATTGCAACACTGCGGCCAAGAATTGAAAGATTTTTTCCAGATAATGGCACCATTAATCGATAAAACAGGGATCTGGAAAATTCAACTGCCCGCCCATTTCGGCCCAGAAAACTTGCCTGCGTTAGCGCAATTTCTAGATCAAATCCCCCAAGGGTTAACCTATGGCGTCGAAGCCAGGCATGCAGCGTTTTTTGCTAAAGGAGATGCCGAGCGTGCGCTTAATCGATTACTCATCGATAAAAAAGTGAATCGCATCATCATGGACAGTAGGCCCTTGTTTGCACTGCCGCCCTGCAATGTCGCGATTATCGACGCTCACAAGAAAAAACCTCGAGTGCCAGTGCATGCAATTGCCACCGCCAATAATCCAGTGGTGCGCTTTATCGGCCAACCAGACGATGCCGTCGCACAACTCGCACAGCAAGGCGTTGCTGTTTTACCTAAGGATAACGATACCTTTTTTGATAATTGGCTCACCCAACTCCCGCAGTGGCTCGCAGAAGGTCGAGAACCCTATCTGTTTATCCATACTCCCGACAATGAAGCCGCGCCTGAACTAGCCATCCGTCTCTATCAAAAATTGCGCAGCCAAATTGCAGCGCACATTCAACTCGCCGAGCTACGCCTGCTTGATAAGAAACCTGAGGAGACAAGCACGCAGATGGGACTTTCTTGGTAAAACGGGCGCTAAGTAAAACGGACGTAAGAAGAAACCCACGGCAAACTCGCCGTGGGTATATACCCAAACAACCTGAAGATGCAGGATTCAGCGGGAATTTAACGCACTTTAGGCAAGGCGGCTATTTGCAGACCTAGTGGACTAAGTTAAAAATAGCCAACACGGCATAGAGTGCGTTAAAACCCGCCGGGACGGAGCGCTTAGGGCACTCCACTTCCGTGTTGCATCAATTCAGAAGGTGGCCGACATTCTGTCATTGATGCGCCTTGAATTGAAGCACCCTAAGCGCTCTGAAACTCGTATCTTCAGGTAGCTTGGGTATAGATGAAAAACAGCTTTAACTCGGGATAAATAAGTTATTCATTTGCTCAAAACCAAGGGAAATGGCTTTAGGTATTGAATCCTTATCAACGGCAATAACCGCATCATTTGACTCTCGCTGAAACGGTTTTGCCTTAATTGAATTTAACAAAATTGGATTAAGCAAAGTGCTATAGGCCTGTAAAAATGAAGCTGGGCCAGTGGAAAAACGCTGCACACCTGCGGCAAATAACTCGCCGATATCCATCTGCTCATTCAATAGCATAAAATTCAGTGGCATATCCACAGCGGCAGACAAGCGCTTAGCGGTCTCGACCTGATTCGCGCCAGGGATAAAGCCACCATCCGCACCCGCAGCCTGATATTGAGTTAACCTATCGATAGTCATAACAACAGCGGCCTCACCACTGGCTAAACCCAGTAAATACACATCAGTTCGCGCATTAATAAATAATCCTTGGCAACGAGGATGGGCGCGAATAGCTTTAATTTTTGCCACCATCTCAGCAACACCTGCACTGCCATCCTCAATATTAATTCCTGCTACGCCAAGCTCAGCGAGCTTCGCAACAAAAGCAGCAACCTCATAGGGATCTTGGCTATAACCAGATTCAATATCTATCGTCACGGGCACTCGGCTCAGTCGTAGGATATTGTTCACTACGTCCAATAAAGCCGCTTTAGGTAGCGCTTGCCCATCGGGATAACCAAGCGACCAAGCCAATGCCGCGCTACTGGTCGCAATCGCACGGGCGCCCGATGCTTGGATGATGGCCGCACTGGCGGCATCCCAAACGTTAGTTAATATCAGCGGCTCTGATTGTTGATGTAGTGCTTTGAAAAGTATTCTAGATTGCTCAGCCATCTTATGTCCTTGTTGGTGTTGAAGGCTCAACTCTAACAAGATGGCTTAGGTAATTATCGCGGGAAACGGCACTGAACCGAAAAGCCAAGCCCTCAAGGCTTGGCTATGTGAGCATTCAACTTGAGTATTCTTGGCTAACCCCAAAGTGCATTGGCAAGGATAAACACACTCGCGGAGAGCAACATAGTAATAGGTAGTGTCAGCAGCCAAGCGAGCATGATCTGCTTAATGGTTTGGATCTGAAGCCCTGAACGATTAGCCACCATAGTACCCGCTACAGCGGAAGACAAAATATGAGTCGTCGATACCGGCATCCCCGTCATACTGGCAATCCCAATAGAGACGGCAGCGGTGACCTGCGCGGCAATGCCTTGGCTGTAAGTCATACTCGATGAACCAATTTTTTCCCCCACTGTATATACAATCCGCCGCCAACCCACCAACGTGCCGCAACCCAGCGCAGTAGCAATGGCAATAATCACCCAAATGGGCGCATACTCAGTAGTTCTAGTGAGATCTTTTCGCCATTTAGCCAATGAACTCAAATCCTTAGCAGGAAGATCCAATTTAGCCACTTGGCGAGCAGTATCATCGATGCACAACAATAAACGTCGCACCTCGCGTCGCTCTTCTACATCCATATCTTTGTAAGTTGAGACTTTTGCTAAGCGACGGTCAAGCAACGACATCGCCGGTAATACATTGGCAGATGAGCAATGGGCCAGCATATATTCGGGAACGTTGACCAAGGCTTTAAAGTCGATAACATCCGCAATAACGGCTTGGTTACGGTCATAAATCGCCATAATGCGACGATTAGCATCTTGAGTTCTTTCTAAATCATAGGGTTGACTGCCCATGTCCAAGGCAAAATAAGCCGGTACCATACAAATCAGCACTAGCATCACTAAACCTATCCCCTTCTGTCCATCGTTAGAACCATGGGCGAAACTCACCCCCATAGCGGAGATAATTAAACTCGCCCTTGCCCAAAATGGAGGGTGTTTTTTACCATTAATCTGCATCTGCTCATCTGGGGTACGGTGAATTTTATGTTTCTGCCAAACGTATTTCATGATGAGCAAAAAAATCCCTGCCATCACAAACCCTAAGGTCGGCGAAATAATCAAGGACAGCATGATCTGCGTTGCTTTAGAGACATTAATGCCCTGTAGGATAGGCTGATGATTTATCCAAGCGAACGCGCCACCCACGCCCATTATCGAACCAATCAAGGTATGGGAACTCGATGCCGGAATACCAAAATACCAAGTACCTAAGTTCCAGATAATTGCCGAAAATAGCAGGGAAAACACCATCAGCAAGCCTTGGATTGAGTCCATACCGAGCAAGGAGTCTACGGGTAATAAATGCACTATCGCATAGGCCACCCCTAACCCCCCTAACAGCACACCCGCAAAATTAAATAGTGCAGAGGTAACGACCGCCAGATTTGCCGGCATAGCCTTGGTATAGATCACCGTCGCCACCGCATTTGCCGTGTCGTGGAAGCCATTAATAAATTCGTATGCCAGTACAAAAAGTACGGCAAGGACTAAACCCACCGACCACGCAAAGCCTAACGTTGTGAACATTTCAAACATAAAATACTTACCCATGGCGAGAACGCCCACAGATTACGCCCAAGTTTGGGGTCTTTTACAGTGAAAAATTGTTTAGATTGTCAAAAAGTGAATTAGCCCCCAATAACTCAGTAGCATGCTTGCAATTACAACTGGCTTGATTTTATTCGGCTAAATGAATATCTGTGCTGCGAAAAGGGCAAACATTGATTCAATGTTAAATAATTCAACTAAAAGCAGTGTTAAACGCCATAAACCGTAACAGGGTTATATCCCATGATCGCCTAACCGAAATCGCTGTGGCGTCATCCCAAAACGCTCCTTGAAGGCTTTGATATAGGATGAATCATTTTGATAACCAATTTGGTGGGCCACATTCTGTATTGATAGGTCAGTGGCCAATAACGACAGCGAATAGATCAGCCGTAAATGTTGACGCCATAATACGAATGAAGAACTAAACTCCCTCACAAATAGCCTCGACAATGTTCGTTCCGATGCTCCAACCATCTCACCCCATTTCACTAAAGAGAAATCTAAAGCTGGCGTTTGGGTTAAATGCTCAAAAATCAATTTTAGGCGCCTATCTTGCGGTATCAGTAACTTGAAAGTCTGTCCTTCCGCACTATTAATTTGATCATATAACACCTCAAGCAAACGCAGTATTGACGCCTGAACCATTGGTTCAACATTCGTTGGGGTATTAAAAGCACATTGTTTTCTGAGCGTTAACACTAACTCCCTTATAAAAGCACTCATAGCGACGGGCTTAACCATGGCACCATAATCTCGGCCATACATAGGATTCAAATAGACACCAATAAAGCAGGTATCTGTAATCGCAACAGACTCATGCATGACACCTGCAGGCACAAAAAGCGCTGTGGTATGGGGGACCAAAAAAAGTGCCTCATTTGCCTCTGTCTGTAACAGGCCTTGAAGCGGAAAAATAAGCTGATGCCAACAGTGCTGGTGTAAAACATCCACATAACCCTTCTGCATCTCAATCGTTTTGATAAAAGAAGGCATATTAGGCGCTTGCTCAATAATGGCGTTAATCGAATCGAGTTGGCGACTTAGCATCATTACTTGTCCATATAACGTTATTCAGCCAAATAAAAAGGATTGTAGCATAGCGTTATCCCATAAAAGACACAGGAAAACTCGATGCGCATTCATTGCATTATCCATGAAAGCTATGAAGGTCCAGGCTATTTTAGCGATTGGGCTGCAAGCAAAAACTACAGTATGAGCTTTAGCAGAATCTATCTAGATGAAGCTTTACCCGACAATAGTGATGGTTTTGATCTATTAATTATCCTCGGTGGCCCTCAGTCTCCAGCGACATGCCAAAGTGATTGTCCATATTTTGATAGCCAAGCAGAACAAAGGTTTATCAGACAAGCTATCCAAAAAAATAAAGCCGTTGTGGGGGTTTGTCTTGGGGCACAGTTAATCGGAGAGGCATTAGGTGCCCGTTATCAAAAGAGCCCGCATACCGAGATTGGTTACTTCCCCATTGAACTGACTGCGGCAGGAAAAAGTGATGTTAACCTTAAGACATTTTCGACAACTGAAGTGGTCGGCCACTGGCATAACGACATGCCTGGCCTCACTCCCGATTGCGAAGTGCTCGCCACAAGTGCAGCCTGCCCGCGGCAAATTGTACGTTACACAAATTTAGTTTTTGGATTTCAATGCCATCTTGAATTTATTAGTAGCCAATTAGCGCCATTAATTGCTCAAGAAAATGCTTTTTCTAGCATACAGAAAATGCCATATATTCAAAGCCCTGAATTCATACTGGGGCAATCAACGGCTAGGATGAATCAGTTACTGGGGCATTTTTTAGATAATCTAGTCCTAACCTATCAAGCCGTATAAAGTAAAAAGTGGCTCAAGCTAAAACAAAAACGCCAGCTAAGTTAGCTGGCGTTTTAGATTAATGAATCACGAATCGCTTATTGCAGATGACCTGCATTGTGCAATTCACGATCATCCTTTGCAGGCGGATTCCACTGATACATCCAAGTCTCAGACAATGGCTGACCATCGACCTCCAAATAGACTCTCAGGTTAATCGGCTCAGTACCATCTCCCGGGGGCACTACGTCAAACATAGCGCGGTAACCATTAATCGAGGCTAGAGGACGGGCAGATTCAATTTCCACTTTGCCTTCAGATGCTGTGATCACGGCTTTAACTTGGGTGTCTTTACCTATCATAGGTAAAGTTCCGCCCGCGAAATCAACCACAAAACGCTTACTGTAGTATTTGCGTTTCTGGCCAACTACGCCGCCAATCCCGGTGAAGGTATCGACAACCCGAGCACGGGGTGATTGAACCGGTGGAATGCCACCCCAGTACATATTGTAGCTGTACAGCAGCTCTTGACCAGGAACAATCGGCTCAGCAGGATTCCAGAAAGCCACTATGTTATCAAAGGTTTCATCCAGTGTTGGAATTTCAACCAACTGCACTGAACCTTTACCCCAACTGCTGGTTGGTTCAATCCATAGGCTTGGGCGTTTATCATAAAACACGCCGTCGTCCTGATAATGATCAAAGTTACGATCACGTTGCAGTAAGCCAAAACCTTTTGGATTTTCATCGCTATAGGCGTTGAATCGCAGGTTTTCAGGGTTACCTAGCGGACGCCAAATCCATTCACCATTCCCCGTGTGCATGGCTAAACCATCGGTATCATGGATTTCTGGACGCCAGTCATAACCGGTGCGGCGATCGTTCTCACCCACCATAAACATACTGGTCAGTGGCGCAACGCCTAAACGTTCAATCGCTTTACGTGGATAAACAGCCACATCCACCTTCATTTTTAAACGTTCACCCGGTTCGATATCAAAACGATAAGCCCCCGTGACACTCGGAGAGTCTAGCAAGGCATACACAGTGGTGATATTCGATCCTGGTTTAGGTTTTTCTAACCAGAAATTGGTGAACATTGGAAACTCTTCGGGTTTTGGCAGTGCAGTATCAACCGCTAAGCCGCGAGCCGACAAACCGTACTGCATTTCTTGACCCACTGCGCGGAAATAACTAGCGCCAAGGAAGGCAACAATGTCACGCTGCCAATCGGTATGAAATTGCATACGGAAACCCGCAAAACCAAGATCCTTAGGCAACTGACTACCTTTGACCTTTGACTTGCCGTAATCGAACATTGAAGGTGAATATTCGATTAACTTAGCCTTACCCTCATTTAGCTCATAAATATGGATAGGGGTATCAAAAAACAGCCCAAGATGGAACAGTTCGGCACGAAACTCCGAATCTTGATCACGCCATAGCGCGGCTTTCTTCTTAAAGTGGAATTGTTGGTAATCATCCCAACTCATGCCCTGAAGGCTTTTAGGTAATTCGCCTTTATGACTCTCATAGGGTTGTGCAGCCATAGTACGGGCATAACCCTTAAGCCAAGCGTAACTAAACTCTTCACCTTCTTGTGGTGACGCCTGCTTACCTGCCGCACATGCTGAAAGACTCAGCAATACGCTACAGGTTAACAATACGCCACCGACCATACGCTGCAAACGGCCGCGACGAGAGGAAGATTGGGCTTCAATCGAGGGTTGTGTCGCCCTCGATTCTTGATAAACGTTTCTTTGTTCGGGAAATAAATTGGGTTGCATAAGCAGACTCTGAATTGGTGTAACTTCCTGACACTTCCCTGCAAATCTGACTCAATTGCAGCGATGGCCCTGTGGAGAACTGTTGATGACAGAGGTAACAATACAGCGATCAGCAACAATTCGCCAGAATCTAGCATACTTTCTGTCGAATGGAATATGGCATGCTAGCTATTTTCAATCTTGAGGCCTATTTATGAAAATATGATTAAAAAATTCCGTTATTTACTGAATTCACGCCCATAAAAACTTCACTGCCAGCAAGAAGGCCGTCGACTTAATATCTGAAGATAAAGTGCACCTTCGGCATAGGTTAATTATCTGCTCAGCGTGTTAACTCGAAGAGATAATATCGCCAGCCCGCAAAATCGGTTTATGGCCTTAAAATCATACAAGTCGCCGTAGCAGTGGCGAGCAGTTTTCCATCTTGCGTTTTTAGCGTACCTTCCGAAATACCTAAAGACTTAGATAAATTGATCACCTTACCCTCAGCCACTAACACTTGATGTTTAGGCACAGGTCGAATCATTTTAATATTCAAGTCGATAGTGCCGTAACCGACACCCGCTTCAAGCAATGTATGCACGGCGCAACCTGTAACAGAATCCAATACAGTCGCGGCAAAACCACCATGAACGCCGCCCAATGGGTTGAGGTGCTTATCATCGGCAGTCGCATGGAATGTCACCGTTCCTTCGTCGGCTTGAACCAGCGACATTGGCATAGTGAGAGAGATAGAAGGTGCGGGTAATTCACCCCTTGCCATCGCCTGTAAAATGGCTAAACCCGACATTTGCTGAATATTCATATTCCACCTAAATTGATGAGCGTCAAAGCACATGAATAAAAATGACCGCTTAACCACTTTGGATTAGGCGATCATTTAACTGAAAATCAACTTAAACGCTCAGTCTGCATTAACCCCATCGGCGTCTAAATTGGATCCATCTACTACTAAAAAGACTAATAAATATAAGCTCAGCGAAGATCGAATCTATCTAAGTTCATCACCTTAGTCCAAGCGTCGATAAAATCATCGACAAATCGTAGCTGTGCATCACTGCTCGCGTACACTTCTGCGAGTGCACGCAGCTGCGAATTAGAGCCAAAGATCAAATCAACACGACTTGCTGTCCACTTTTGCTGGCCGCTGACACGATCAACACCCACAAACATATCCTCCGCTTTAGAAGTGGGTTTCCACGTCGTCCCCATATCGAGCAAGTTAACAAAAAAGTCATTGGTCAAAAACTCAGGACGCGCAGTCAATACACCCGTTTTTGACTGATCAGAGTTCGTATCTAACACCCGCAGACCACCAATAAGCACTGTCATTTCCGGCGCAGTTAAGGTCAGCAATTGTGCCCTATCGACCAATAACTCCTCCGCCGAAACAGAAAACGGAGTGGGATGATAATTTCTAAAGCCATCTGCGACAGGTTCAAGTACCGCAAAAGATTCCACATCAGTTTGTGCTTGCGTGGCATCCATACGACCCGGCGTAAATGGAATCGTCACTTCAACCCCCGCATTTCTAGCCGCTTGGTCAATACCTACGCAACCTGCTAGCACAATCAAGTCAGCAAGGGAGATTTTCTTACCTCCTTGATTGAACTCAGACTGAATACTCTCAAGCACTTTCAGCACCTTAGCGAGCTGCTCAGGCTGATTCACTGGCCAATCTTTTTGCGGCGCGAGTCGAATTCGCGCACCGTTCGCACCACCGCGCATATCGGAACCCCGGAAGGTCGACGCCGAGGCCCAAGCGGTTGATACAACTTCTGAAATCGTTAATCCAGAACCAATAATTTTCAGTTTCAGATCAGTAACATCCTGCTCATTAACCAGGGGATGATCAACCGCTGGAATTGGGTCTTGCCAAAGAAACGTTTCTGCAGGCACTTCAGGACCCAAATAGCGCGTGCATGGCCCCATATCTCTGTGTGTCAGCTTGTACCAAGCTTTTGCAAATACATCGGCAAACTCATCGGGATTTTCAAAGAATCGACGTGATATTTTCTCGTAATCAGGATCGAAGATCAGTGCAAGGTCAGTGGTCAACATAGTCGGCACATGACGTTTTGAGGCGTCGTGCGCATCGGGGATCACCCCTTTACCCGCGCCATTTTTAGGTATCCACTGATGGGCCCCCGCAGGGCTCTTAGTCAGTTCCCATTCATATCCGAATAGATTTTCAAAAAAATTGTTACTCCATTGGGTTGGTGTTGAGGTCCAAGTCACTTCGAGGCCACTGGAAATAGTATCGCCACCTTTACCGCTTTTATAGCGACTCTGCCAACCTAGCCCTTGCTGCTCAATACCTGCGGCTTCTGGCTCAGGTCCGACTAATGCTGCGTCACCTGCACCATGGGTTTTACCAAAAGTATGACCACCAGCAATCAAGGCTACGGTTTCTTCATCATTCATCGCCATGCGGGCAAAGGTTTCGCGGATATCAACGGCGGCAGCGAAAGGATCAGGGTCGCCATTGGGTCCCTCAGGGTTAACATAAATCAACCCCATTTGGACTGCGGCGAGGGGATCTTCAAGATCTCGCTCTCCCGAGTAACGCTTATCATCTAACCATTTATTTTCCGCACCCCAGTAAATATCAGCTTCGGGTTCCCAAATATCGACTCGCCCACCAGCGAAACCTAAGGTTTTGAATCCCATAGATTCCAGCGCAACATTACCCGTAAGGATCATCAAATCGGCCCAAGAGATTTTATTGCCATATTTTTGTTTAATCGGCCAAAGGAGCCGGCGTGCTTTATCGAGGTTTACGTTATCTGGCCAGCTGTTTAACGGTGCAAAACGTTGATTACCGCTCCCCGCTCCGCCACGTCCATCACCGGTACGATAGGTGCCAGCACTGTGCCATGCCATACGAATAAATAGCGGCCCATAGTGGCCAAAATCTGCTGGCCACCAGTCCTGTGAATCCGTCATTAATGCGAGGAGATCTTGCTTTACAGCAGCTAAATTGAGGGATTTAAAGGCTTCAGCATAATTGAAGTCATCACCCAAAGGATTAGATAAGGAAGAGTGTTGGTGCAGAATATCGAGCCGGAGCTGTTTAGGCCACCAATCTCGATTCGAGGTGCCACCAGCAGAATGGTGCATAGGACATTTGTTCTCAGACATAACGTGCTCTCCTTCTGTTCGCAAAAAATATTCAAGTAAATAAAATCTAAATGACTTTTGCCGCAAGTTTGTACTGCTTAACGCTCTCTACCACAGACTAATCGTTTCAATAGAGAAATAAAAACCAGTCTAACGACCTTACCTTACCTCTAGATGAAACGCGATGAATCTGCTCATTAAAAAATATTCAGCAAAAATTACCCTTTCTAAAATAAGCCATTAAAGGATAGTAGAATGATACCAATCATAAAAAACAAGGGCTGCAAAATGCAGCCCTTGTTTTTTATTGGGTAAAACTATGGGATAACTGACTATTTGACTTCTGCCACAGGTTTACGTCTATTGTGCGCAATGATCAGGGCAACTAAACAGATAACCCCGACAGCGATACCTACTGGCTGGCTCAAAGGTTGCGGTAAACCTAGGCCAATGCCCGCAGTCATAATATAAGACACAGTAACGCTGGTGCCGCCAATCGCTGGTAAGCTAACAATCCAATGGAAGGTCCCACGATCGAACAAATACTTAGTCGCTAACCACAATACACTGGTTGATAGCAGCATATTTGAGAAGGCAAAGTAACGCCAAATCAAAGAGAAATCGATCTTCGTCATAAAGTACGCAATGGTCAGAATAGGCACTGCAACCAATAAGCGATTACGCATACTTTGCGGAATATGGAAGGCATCGATAATCGTCAAACGCAGCGAACGAAATGCGGTATCGCCAGAGGTGATAGGGAAGATAGCCACGGCCACAATCGCCATAATACCGCCCGCAACACCTAAATACGTAGTTGCCACTTGGTTAACCACTAAACCTGGGCCACCTTGGTCGAGCAAACTCTTAAGCTCAACATAACCGCCAGGGAAAGCTGCAATACCCGCCGTTGCCCATACACAAGCAACGATACCTTCAGCAACCATAGCGCCATAATACACAGGGCGAACATATTTCTCATTCGTCAAGCAACGAGCCATGATAGGCGCTTGAGTTGAATGGAAACCGCTAATCGCACCACAGGTAATAGTCACAAATAACAGTGGCCAAACAGGTAGCCCATCAGGGTTTGGTTCGAGTAACTCATTGTTGTAATGGCTGTGGTCGAAATAGGCAAACACATCACCCATTTCAGGTAACTGCGGCGCATTGATCATTAGAGCAACGGCGATAGAAACTGTCATGACTATCATCAACAAACCAAATGCGGGATATAATTTAGTGATGATTTTATCAATCGGCAGCATAGTCGCTAAAAAGTAATAGACTAAAATCACTAACACCCAGAAGGTATTATTGCCAAAGATGGTGTCTTTAAAATAATCGAGATTACTCAGCAAACCTGCGGGGCTCATGATGAAGACCACGCCCACAAAAAACAGCAGCATAGCCGTAAACAGCAACATCACGCCTTTAAAGTAAATATTAAAGTAGTGGCCCGCAATCTCTGGCAGACTCTTACCGTCTTCTTTTATGCTGAGCACGCCAGAAAAATAATCATGTACTGCGCCGCCAATAATATTCCCCAGTACAATCCACACTAAGGCTATTGGGCCGTAAAGTGCACCGAGGATCGGGCCAAATATCGGCCCCACACCCGCGACATTGAGGAACTGGATCAAAAACGCTTTAGCCGGATGAACCGGAACGTAATCGACGCCATCTTCGAATCTCGCCTGTGGTGTTATCGCTTTAGGATCTATACCCGCTTGCCGCTCAACAAAGGGACTATAGAACTTGTATGCAAGCACTAAGAGTGCGATACAAATAAAGAAAATTAACATTATTTAATTATCCATACTTTAGTAGGAGGTGATTTAATGGAGAGTTTCATTGAGTTAGCGACTGAGGTCAAGCAACACACTATTAGACTAATGTCGGGTTGATTATCTGAAACAGCCGTACGAGTGGGTATAGATGAACAAACGCGTTTAAAAATAATCCCTATGAAGTATTCAATTTATCTGCAACAGTACTTATCATACTAAAACTGAGTTCCTCTCATCGTCCTTATTCCATTCCACTATTTAGTAGTACTAAGCTAGTCAGTCAACACCTACTAAGTTAACCATGGACATACAAGTAACCTTAAGTAGAATACTTAAATCATTGCTGATTTAAAACTTCTTTATAAATTGAGCTAAATATCAGACCACTTAACCCCTACCCAAGTAATAAACCTAATCCATTCTATAACTTCATATTACAATAGAGTCTAATTTAGTTAATCAGCAACATAAACAAAACTACCTTAAGCGCTAGCGACTTATTACTTAATCATTTTACGATTTATAAAAATCGTAAAACTGCAAGAAAAAACCAAAGACCAAAGACCAAAGACCAAAGACCAAAAATAAAATAATCACTCGCTTTTAAAAATAACAGCAAACAAAGCAGACTACTATTTGACATCACAAAATTTAAAATAAATCATTAGTAAACCAATAAAACTTAAGTTATATTTAGCAAAAATAAAAACACCATTAATCTGCCTCTTAATGACTTTATAATAACTTATTTTTGGCCGAGTGCTCTTGCGCAAAAATGATAATAGCTGACTTTACCAACATGACATTCCATACATTCTGCCAATGTTATGGCGTTCATGTTGAATGTTCAAACGAGCCCAAAGGAGATAACACATTTAAAAACTTTAAAAGCTCAATAAACTAAAGCGTTATAAATCAAGATAAATTTATCTAAATAACAAAAGCTTGTATTTTTACAATCAAAATAAGACACTTATTTAAGGACAAATCATGTTAAAAAAACTTCTAACGCCTATGCTGGCCATTTTCCTTCTACTCTCAGGTTGTGCCACAGTACCAATGGCTTCACAAGAGGAAGATGCAAAGCTTAAGACATTCCAGAAGCCAGCTGACAATAAAACAGGGATTTATATATACCGCAATAGTTTTGCGGGTCAGGCTCTAAAGAAAAATATCTATATTAATGGTGAGATGATTGGCGAATCTGCTAATAAAGTCTACTTCTACAAGGAAGTAGAACCAGGTGAGCAAACACTTTCTACCGAATCAGAATTCAGTGAAAATAATTTAAAACTATCGACAGAAGGTGGTAAAAACTACTTTATCGAGCAATATATAAAAATAGGTGTTTTTGTTGGCGGTGCGGGGTTGCAGTCAGTAACTGACGGTGAAGGCATGAAGAATGTTAAAGAATGTAAACTTGCCAAATAGTTTATAGCTAATTTTTGCTTTTATAAAAATTCAGCTGTAACAACATAGCTTATCCAGTTGTATCTTTAATAATCACACCTTTTAAAAAGTTCTAGAAAACAAAAAACCAGCCAAATGGCTGGTTTTTATCACTATGATTGTCAGCTAATGAGTAAACCTTTTACTGTTTAGCCAATTCCCACTCATTCATCGTCGATAAAATGACTAACCGAAATATCTTGTTCGACTGCATTACGCCTGTGGGCGCATAGCAGGGAACAGGATCACGTCACGGATAGTATGAGTGTTAGTGAACAACATCACTAAACGGTCGATACCAATACCTTGACCTGCCGTTGGTGGCAAACCGTGTTCCAGTGCAGTGATATAGTCTGCATCGTAGAACATAGCTTCATCGTCACCTGCATCTTTCGCGTCAACCTGTGCTTTAAAGCGGTTGTCTTGATCTTCAGCATCGTTCAGCTCGCTAAAGCCGTTAGCCACTTCGCGGCCACCGATGAAGAATTCGAAACGGTCAGTGATGAAATGGTTGTCATCATTACGACGTGCCAATGGTGAAATGTCCGCTGGGTAGCCAGTGATGAACGTTGGTTGCATCAATTGCCATTCAGCAGTTTCACCGAAGATTTCTTCAAGCAGCTGACCACAAGTCCAGAATTTCTCAATCTTCATACCTAAGCTTTTCGCCAAATCGCGCATGAATTCAACATCTTTCACTTGCTCATAGGTCATAGCTTGGATAGTGGCGTTATCAGGATTGTACTTCTGAATCGCTTCTAACATGCTTAAACGTGCGTATGGGCCACCGAAATCGACTGTGTGCTCACCGTAGGGCATTTGCGCACTGCCAAGCAGTTCGATAGCAATCGAGCTGAGCATTTCTTCGGTAAGGTCCATCAGATCTTTGTAGTCAGCATAAGCCATATAGAATTCCATCATAGTGAATTCTGGGTTATGACGTGGCGACAGACCTTCGTTACGGAAGTTACGGTTGATTTCGAACACACGCTCAAAACCACCCACCACTAAACGCTTCAGATATAATTCTGGCGCGATACGCAGGTACATTGGCATGTCTAAGGCGTTGTGATGGGTGATAAAAGGACGCGCCGAAGCACCACCTGGGATCACATGCATCATAGGGGTTTCAACTTCCATGAACTCTTTTTTGATCATGAAGTTACGAATTGCAGAAACCACTTTAGAACGCATGATAAAGGCATTGCGCGAATCTTCGTTAACGATGAGATCCACGTAACGTTGACGGTAGCGCATTTCTTGATCGGCTAGACCATAATAGTCCGCAGGCAATGGACGCAGCGCCTTGGTCAGTAGCTCGTACTGTTCCATGTTGACGTATAAGTCGCCTTTGCCAGACAAATGCAGCTGACCGGTTACACCGATAATGTCACCGATATCCAGACCTTGAAAACGCTCTTTCAAATCAGCTTGTACGCTTTTTTCAGCATAGGCTTGAATACGGCCAGACACGTCTTGGATCACTAAGAAAGGACCACGTTTTGCCATGATGCGGCCAGCGATGCTGGTCTTAAAACCTAAGGCTTCGAGTTCTTCTTTAGTGCTTTGACCATACTGTGCTTGTAATTCAGCCGCTTTATGGGTGCGACGGAAGGTATTTGGATGGGCATTAGCACTACAATTTGGGCGGATGCTTTCTAGCTTGGCACGGCGCTCGGCGATCAGTTTGTTCTCATCAATTACTTGTTCAGTCATCTTATTTCTCGTCTATACCTTGAATTAATTACAGCCCAGATTTCAAACTGGCTTCGATAAACTTATCCAGATCGCCATCGAGTACCGCTTGAGTATTGCGGGTTTCAACGCCTGTGCGTAAGTCTTTAATGCGGGCATCGTCTAATACATAAGAGCGAATTTGACTGCCCCAGCCGATATCAGACTTAGCGTCTTCTGCGGCCTGTTTGTCGGCATTTTGCTTGAGCATTTCTAACTCAAACAGTTTTGCTTTCAGCTGCTTCATCGCAGCATCTTTATTTTTATGCTGTGAACGGTCGTTCTGGCACTGCACGACGGTATTCGTCGGTAAGTGGGTAATACGAATCGCCGATTCCGTTTTGTTAACGTGCTGACCACCCGCGCCCGATGCGCGATAAGTGTCAATACGCAGATCCGATGGGTTGATATCAATCGTGATATCGTCATCGATTTCTGGATAAACGAACACAGAGCAGAATGACGTATGACGACGACCCGATGAATCAAATGGCGACTTACGTACTAAACGGTGCACGCCAGTCTCAGTGCGTAACCAACCGAACGCATATTCGCCAGTAAACTTAATGGTCGCGCCTTTAATACCGGCCACGTCACCATCGGTCACTTCCATCAACTCAGGGCTAAAGCCATGGGCTTCGCCCCAACGTAGGTACATACGCAGCACCATGTTGGCCCAATCTTGGGCTTCGGTACCACCACTACCAGACTGAATGTCTAAATAACAGTTTGACGCATCTTGCGGGCCGGAGAACATACGACGGAATTCAAGATCGGCAAGGCGGCTTTCGAGATAATCCAGCTCTTTACTGGTTTCATTGAAGGTATCTTCGTCTTCCTCTTCAATAGCCAGCTCGAGTAAGCCTTCAACATCTTCAAGACCTGAGTCCATATCGTCTATGGTTTTGACCACAGCTTCTAGGCTGGCGCGCTCTTTGCCTAAGGCTTGGGCGCGCTCTGGGTCGTTCCACACTTCTGAACTTTCAAGCTCACGGGTAACTTCTTCTAGACGCTCATTTTTGGCATCGTAGTCAAAGATACCCCCTAAGAAGCTCCGTGCGCTCGGCAAGCTCCTTAATTTTGAATTTTACTGGATTAACTTCAAACATGAGTTTTCAACTTTCTTTATTTGGCCGCTTTAATTGATCTTCCACTAAAAGGGGCGGTGATTAACAGTATTTGCAACCGCTCATTTTAACCTAACCAGACTGGTAAACCTAGGGGTGCACTGTTCATTAAATGGGATAACAAGGATTATTTTCCAAGCTAAAAGACCACAGCACTAAAGCCGAGACTAACAAAAAGCAATGAGTTAAGACTGTGATCTTACTTAAATTTAGCCAAGATAGTGCTATGCGCGAGGCCAATGGCTGACACACAAGCGCTCTCCTGCCTAAAAAATCCCCATAATATCAAAGGAAACACGACTAAAAAGGCCTGATAACGCCAACCCCATCACGACTAAATCAGAACAAACATTCACCAGCGCACGGTCTGGGCGGGTTTGTGATTCAAGCTGCAATTTTGCAGCAAACTTCACTCGCCCATAAGCGTCTTCTAAAGCTGTCTAGGTATACTCGAAACAACCTAAGCCTGCAGCCCCGCGCTATAGCAGCTAAGCACCCTACATATAAAAAGGCCATGGGATGATAGAACTTCGAATTAATGACCAAGTGTTGTCGGTTAATCCGACCGATAACCTACTGCAAGTGGCGCATGCTGCTGGCATAGCAATACCCAGCTTATGTGATCCCAGCGCAGCCTCGCAGCAATTAGGCAATCACGAACATGCAGACAAGCAAGCCTGCAATTTGTGTGTCGTCCAAATTGAGAATTCCGACGCCAGTTTGCGCTGCGTACGCGCCTGTGAAACGTCCGCCACAGTCGGCATGCGAGTCATAACTCAGTCTGAATTATTAAGTCAAAAACGCAAACAAGCGCTGACTGAGATCTTGAGCGATCATTTTGCCGATTGCGAAGCCCCCTGCCAACAAGCATGCCCTGCGGGCGTCGATGTGCAGAGTTACCTGTATCACATAGCCCAAGGCAACCATACTGAAGCCGTTAAAGTCATTAAACAAACTTTGCCGCTGCCACTCTCCATTGGCCGTGTCTGCCCTGCTTTTTGTGAAGCACAATGTCGCCGCGGACTCGTCGATGAGCCCATTGCCATACGCCAATTAAAACGTCACGCCGCCGATCTCGACTTAGCTGATGGCGAAAATGGGGGCATGAGTTATGTGCCACCACGCCAAGCCGACACGGGCAAAAAAGTCGCGATTATTGGTGCGGGTCCAGCAGGGTTAAGTGCCGGATATTACTTATCAAACCAAGGCCATAGCGTTGAGATATTCGAATCTATGCCACAGGCGGGTGGCTGGCTGCGCTATGGCATTCCTGAATATCGCTTACCTAAGGCGATACTCGATAAAGAAATCGAACTCTTGTGCCATAACGGGTTAACCATCCACACAGAAACGCGTCTCGGTCACGAGATACATTTAAATCAATTAGTTGAAGATTTCGATGCCGTTTGTCTTGCCATTGGCGCCCAAAAAGCTGTGCCAATGGATTATCCAGGTAGCACACTCGCAGGTTGCTACTTAGGTGTCGATTACTTAAAAGATCATTGTCTCGAAAAGACACTTATTTTAGGTAAGAAAGTCGCCGTCATTGGTGGTGGCAATACCGCTATTGATTGCGCCCGCACAGCGGTGCGTGAAGGCTGTGATGTCACCCTAATTTACCGTCGTACCCGCGCAGAAATGCCCGCCGAAGCTTACGAGGTACACGAGGCCGAAGTCGAAGGGGTGAAGTTTCATTTTTTAACCAATCCGCTTGAAAACCATAGCGATGCGCAAGGTAGAGTACATTCTGTCACCTTCGCTAAGATGGCACTCGGCGAAGCCGATGCCTCTGGCAGACGCGCTCCCGTTGATACTGGTGAAACCTTTACCCAAGATTTTGATACTGTGATAGCCGCAGTATCACAAACTCCCGATATGAGTTTTATGCAAGATCCCGCGAGCCACTTAAGTAATGGTGAACTCGCTCTCAGCCGCTGGAATACCTTTATTGGCTGCGAGCACACTATGTCATCAGGGGTTGAAAAACTCTTCGTGGTGGGGGATGCGCGCCGCGGTCCTGCCACCGCAGTCGCCGCCATAGGCGATGGCCATAAAGCCGCCATCGCCATAGATAAATTACTCAAACAAGGCCTAAGCTGTGAGCTGCATGCCACTGAATTTAATTCATCAAAAGCAGTCGGTAACACAATAAAACAAGGCTTGCCAACTACCGAGCTCTACCCCTCTGTCGCACGTAAAGCCCGTTTAACCATGCCCGAATTGAACGCGGTGCAACGTTTACTCAATTACGGCGAAGTCGAGCTAGGCTTTGCTCCCGATGCCGCCATGCAAGAAGCGGCTCGCTGCCTCGAATGCGCCTGCCAAGCCAATACTGATTGTAAATTAAGGGACTATGCGACCGACTACCATGTCGAACCTAAGTCACTCAGCACTCAAAGCGTGCGTAAGTTTTCGGTCGATAAATCGAGTCCGTTCATTCAATTTGATGCAAATCGTTGTATTAGCTGTGGTAAGTGCGTCGATGTGTGCCAGTTGCAGAGTGGCCATTGTGCGATTCAATTTGCCCATGATTCCTATCAAGCACTGCCGCAAGATATAAGCGAAACCGCCACGCGCCGCGCACCGAGAGTCGGCTTTAGCGCTAGCATGGCCGACAGCAAATGTGTGCAATGCGGCAACTGTGTGCAGGTTTGCCCAACGGGTGCACTCGTCGATGCGCGGGATAAACGCCAAGGCGATGAAACGCCACTCAAAACCGCCTCAACGATTTGTACCTATTGCGGCGTAGGCTGTCGGCTTGACCTTAAAATCGATACCAACACGAATCAGATCCGTCATATTGAGGGCAATAAAGAGTCTGTGGTTAACCAAGGCATGCTCTGCGTCAAAGGGCGATTTGGTTTCGATTTTATTCACAGTGAAAAACGCCTCACCACGCCACTCATTCGTAAACATGGCCAGCTCACGCCAAGTAGTTGGCCTGAAGCCATCGCCTATGTGGCCGAACATTTACAGCAAATAAAACAGCAACATGGCAGCAATGCACTGGCAAGCTTGGCCTCGGCAAAAGCCACCAATGAAGAAAACTTCCTCCTGCAAAAATTTGTCAGAAGCATACTCGGCACCAATAACATCGACCATTGCGCCCGTCTGTGCCATTCATCCACAGTCACTGGGCTACAGCAAAGTATCGGCAGTGGTGCCATGACCAATGACATTCCGAGCATTCAAGCATCGGATGTGATTTTTATCATAGGCTCAGACACCAGCAGTGCTCACCCGATCATCGCCTCGAAAATTAAGCAAGCCGTGGCTTTGCATGGCGCAAGATTAATGGTGGCCGATCCTAAACGTGTCGCCATTGCCGACAGTGCACAGCTTTATGTCGCCCACAGACCCGGCACTGACGTCATGCTACTCAATGCGATTATGGCGGAAATCATCCGTAATGACTGGCAGGATAAAAGCTATATTGCAGCGCGCACCGAAGGCGTGGATGCTCTCTATGCTGAACTCAAAAAAGTAGATTACAGCCTAGAAAATGCAGCCTTGATAACAGGTGTTAAAGCCGAAGATATCGCCCGCATCGCCCGTACCATAGGCACGGCCGACAAAACCGCAGTCTACTATGCCATGGGCATTACCCAGCACACGACGGGACACGACAATGTCACCGCCATATCTAATCTACAACTTCTATGCGGCAATATTGGAGTTGAAGGAGCGGGGATTAACCCACTACGGGGACAAAGTAATGTGCAAGGTGCCTGTGACATGGGCGCACTGCCTAACTTCTTCAGTGGTTATCAAAAAGTCACCGACATTCACGCCAGAATGCGTTTCGAGGCACATTGGCAAACGCCGTTATCGGGAGAAATTGGCGTAACCGCCACCCATATGATGCATGATATTTCCAAAGGGAAAATCAAGGCGTTGTATGTGATGGGCGAAAACCCCGTATTAAGCGACCCAGATCAAGCCCATGTGCTTAGGGCGCTTAATGCAATCGACTTTTTAGTGGTGCAGGATATCTTTCTCACCGAAACCGCCGAGCTTGCCGACGTGGTTCTGCCCGCCGCAGCCTTTGTCGAAAAACGCGGTCATTTCACTAATACTGAACGACGAGTGCAGCGACTCGAACAGGCCCTGCTACCGCCAGGTGAAGCCCTGCCCGATTGGCAAATTGTCCAAGCCATTGCCAATGCGATGGGTGCCGCTTGGGATTACCCTAATGAAGAAGCGATTTGGCAGGAAATCAATGAGCTGATACCACAATATCGCGGCATTACTTGGCAGCGATTAAGCACTGGAGTTGACGGTAAAATTCCCCAAGGTATTCAATGGCCTTGCCCAGATGAAGCTCATCCAGGTACTCCCATTATGCACCAAGGCCAATTCACCCGCGGCTTAGGTAAGTTCACGCCAGTGAGTTATCGCTTACCCGCAGAAATGCCCTGCAGTGAGTACCCGCTCACCCTCTCAACCGGACGTTTACTGGAACAGTTCCACACAGGCACCTTAACCCGTAAAACGGCCGGACTCGACTTACTCGGCTCGCCTAAAGTAATGATTTCAGTCTATGACGCCGAGCAACTCGGCATAGGCAATGGCGATAAAATCAAACTCACAACCCGTCGCGGTGAAATTGAAATCGACGCCTTTGTGACGAAAAGAGCCCAAGCTGGCGTGTTATTCCTGCCCTTCCACTTTGTGGAAGCTGCGGCGAATAAACTTACCATCAATGCGCTCGATCCTGTCGCTTTTATCCCTGAATATAAGGTCTGCTCGGTAAGGGTTGAGCGGGTTGCCGAGAAAATTGATTAGAATGAACTGACTAGGCTGGATTGACTAAAGTAAATGGATTAAGTGCTCTTCAAAAAGATAAATAAGCCAAATAAAACGGGAGACCTTAAGTCTCCCGTTTTAATCAAGATTGCTGCAATTAAATCTTAAACTGGCCCACTAACTTGCCCAAGTTAATGCCTTCTTCCGAGACTGTCATACTGATCCTAGCGGCATCTTCGCTGGAATGAAGCAGCTCGTTTACAATCTCTTGGATGGCATACACGTTACGGTTAATTTCTTCGGTTACTGAGCTTTGCTCTGTCGCCGCGGCCGCAATTTGGGTACTCATATCATTAATCGCCGTTACCGCTGAAGTGACTGAGCCTAAACTATCGGAAATCGTACGAGAAGAATCCACCGAACGTACACAGCTTTGCTGACTCTCTTCCATGGCTTTCACGGCTTGGGTCACTAGCTTATGCAGTGCCGATAACATCTCGTTGATTTCTAACGTGCTGGCTTGAGTTCGACTGGCTAAATTACGCACCTCGTCGGCGACCACAGCAAATCCACGACCCTGTTCACCAGCACGGGCCGCTTCGATGGCGGCGTTCAATGCCAATAGGTTAGTTTGCTCGGCAATACCGCCAATGACAGAAAGCACGCTGTTGATCTTCTGTGATTGCTCGCTGAGTGATTTTATACTGCCTGCCGCATTGTTAATTTGCGACATTAAAGACGCAATCTCCTCAAGCGAAGCATCAACACAACGCTGTGCATTCGCCACATCACCAGTAGCAGCGTGAGTCGCTTCGGCTACTTGAGTGGTATTCTTAGCCACTTCGTTCGCAGTGGAGGACATCTCAGTGATTGCAGTCACCACCTGATCGGTTTCATTGTTATGACTCACCAACTGGCTCGACATGACTTTAGTTTGATCATGAATCGCATTGGCTGCCGTTTTTACTTTAGCCGTCGCAGTCGCAACATCGCCGATAATATGCTGAAGTTTATCGACAAAGAGGTTAAAGGAGCGCCCAAGTTGGGCAATTTCGTCTTCACCTTTTACGGTAAGTCGTTTGGTTAAATCCCCTTCGCCCTTAGCAATATCATTTAAGTTATCGGCCATATTCTTGATTGGCACGACCATACGGTGGGCGGCAATCATAATGATAAAGCCAGTAATACCCGTAAGGAAAAGCGCTATCAGCAAAATCGCGAAGGATTTTTCTGCCATTTGCTCAGTCACTGTCTCACGATAATCTTCAACAACAGCTTCAATATCATCGATATATGCCCCAGTACCTAACATCCAGTCAGTACCTGGGATCATCATGGCGTAACTGATTTTTTCAATCTGTTCATTAGTATTAGGTTTTTGATAGTAATAGGAGAAACTACCATCGCCACGTTTAGCGGCATCGAGCAGACCGACGATAATTTTAGTGCCGCGAGGATCTGTCATATCCATTTTATTTTGCCCTTCTAAACTCGGTATGAGGGCATGGAAAATATTTTTCCCTTGAGAGTCATACATGAAGAAATAACCCGCACTGCCAAAACGTATGTCTCTTAGCGCTTGATTCACATTCCCTTGTTCTTTTAACGATAATTGGTAATTCACTATACCAGCGGCAATTTCGGTAGCTTCTTTGATTTGTTGTTTACGTTCACCGACGAGCTTAGATCTAAAGGTAACCACCTCATCGGCAAGCGCATCTTGCTCAACATAATAAGAAACCGACATCAACACCAATAATGCGAGGATCAAAGGAAACAGCGATAGCAATAATAATTTATTGCGCAAACTCAACTTAGACATACTTGAATGCTCCAAAGGATTACAACTTGTATCTTCGGAGTATAGCTAAGATTGTTGTATTTCTATGCGCTTAAAGTAACAAAATCTTAATCTTGCTCAATAAACATTCGATTAATAACGACTCAGTTCAAAGCATATTAAGCAGCACACCACATACACTAAAGCCTAATACCAGTTGTAGCATAGTTGGTTTAAATAACTTTAATGCACCAAAACCGAGCAATACCAAGGCCATATCTTTACCTGAGAATACCGCCTGAGAAAACACGGGTTGATAAAGTGCTGCGGCAAGTAAGCCAACAACACAGGCATTCACTCCCGCTATTGCGCCAGCAATTTTTGGTCTTGCGGCAATCGTATGCCAACTTTTCAACCCCACCAGCATGAGTAAAAAACCGGGTAAGAAAATGGCTGCGGTTGCGATGCAAGCTCCCATGAAGGGCTTATCTAACATCACTTCAGCGCCTAAAAAGGTCGCAAAGGTAAACATAGGTCCTGGCACTGCTTGGGCAAAGGCATAACCTGTCAGAAAACGATCGCCACCTATAGTATCACCCACCGCAGTTTCCAACAGAGGTAGCACAACATGACCACCACCAAATACTAAGCTCCCTACACGATAAAACTCACCGAAGATCCAAGCTTCAGAGCCTAAATCCACGATAAAAAAACTGCCGATGAGCAACACGAAAAAGAGCAACAAATAGAAGTAATTCAATCGAATCGGTGCCAGCGCTACTGTGTCATCTTGGCTCGCAGTCAATTTATAGATGCCGATAGTGGCGGCGCCAAGTAACAAAAGGATTTGCGTCCACATAGATGGCGCAATCAAAATTGCAGCAGTACTGACTAACATTAATAGGCGTGCGGATTTGCGTTGGCAGAACTGTTTAAACATGGCGAGAACGGCATCGGCAACCACAACGACGGCCATTAATTTAAGCCCGTAAATCATCCCTTGAACATAATGATTAGCGAGCCAAGCCGACGTTGTTACTGCCAGTAAGTACATCAAAATAAAGGAAGGTAGTGTAAAACCGGCAAAAGCAGCAAGCGCGCCAACAAACCCGCCTCTTTGATAACCAATGGCAAAGCCCACTTGGCTCGACCCTGGCCCCGGCATAAATTGGCTTAAGGCAACCAGACTGGCGTAACGCTTATCATCGAGCCAACCGAGTTCATTTACGAAGGTCTGGCGAAAATAACCAATGTGCGCCGCAGGCCCGCCAAAACTCATCAAGCCCAAGGTAAAAAAGCGTAGGAAAATCTGTAGCATAAATCGCCGTCCATCAATGCATAAAGTGCTGAAGATTATGCCACTAAAAAGACACTTTGATGAAGTTTCACGCGAGCAGCGCAGATAAAAGTATTGCAAAGACTCCACATGGTAGAGTCCTTATGATTGTTTGAGCGGACTTCAAGAGTCGTAAAGCGATTGAACACAAATGCTTAGTGATAAATTGATGAGCTAAAAAATTAATCCTTCACCAACATGACTAGTACTTCGAAGTGATCCGTGTGGGGGAATAAATCAAATAGCTGCACTTTGGTTAAGTGATAGCCTTGAATATGTTCGAGATCTTTCGCTAAGGTTTTGGGATTACAGCTTGAATAGAGAATGGCCTTAGGGGAAAACTCGCTTAATGACTGGCATAGCGCCTCGCCAATACCGCGCCTCGGCGGATTAACTATGATCAAATCCGGCTTATCAGCAGCGCTTTTACCCTTAGCAAAGTCGGTGGAATCGAGCGCCATAAATTGCACGTTTTCGAGCCCCATCATTTGCGCTGACATTTGCGCGCAGGCAATCGCTTCAGCTTCAATTTCAATCCCTGTGAGGGTAATGTCTTTGGATGCACAGTGCAGTCCGAAACCGCCTACACCACAGAAGAGATCCCATAACGAATGAGGTGAAAACTCGGCAACCCATTCACGGGCCGTTTGATATAACTGCGCCGCAACGTGTGGATTGGTTTGGAAAAAGCTCTTAGGCCGAATAAACAAAGGCACATGATTAAAACGTTCTTCAAGCCTAGTATTCTCAGTTAAGAAAATCTCTTCATCACCCTCAAGTATTGCCATATGAACCGGTTGGATATTGACTGACACCACTTTTATTTGCGGATATTCAGCTAATAATGCAGGTAATTCACGTTCGATACGTTCGATACTATTGGTGGACCGCAGTACAAACCGCAGTAGATATTCACCACGCACTTGACTGCGGGTCAGCAGAATAAATTTAAGTTCACCCTTGGCTCTATCTACCCGATAAGGAGGAAGTCCAGCCTGCTGCACAAAGCGTGTTAAGCGATGTAATAAATCTTGCATATCAGATGGATATAAAAGGCAGTCGCAAAGATCTACCGCCTCGCCACTTGGGCCCACAATCCCCAACACAGGCGCATGGGCGGCGCCTAAGGCCACCATTTTAGCTTTATTACGAAAGCCGCTGTCCTCGCCAATTACCGGCGGCTGAAAAATATCGGGCAAATTAGCTGGGATAAAAGGCGCGAGTAGTTGCTGTAAAGTTTGAGTCTTAACCGCCACTTGCTGCACCATAGGCTGTTGTATATGCCGGCAAGAAAGGCACTGACCTTGGTTAAAATAACCACATTGCTTGACGGTATTTACAATAGCAGCATTCACGGCAGATCCTAGATATCAGTAAAAAAGCGCCACACTGTAGCGGTTTTACAGGTAAAAATCACCTTGAAGCATATTCAAATCAGCATCAAGTGCATAATTCACGGCGCACTCAAGATAGGGTGAGTTTATCAACATCAGCAATAGACTGCCGCTTACCTATGGCCTTTTCAATCCATTCAAGCACTTCGGCTGAGGTACTGCGAAACGTCGTTAACTTACCGCCATATAAACTGAGTATTCGCGGATGGGAAATCGATGTTTGCATTAAGGTATCTCGCGGTCGCTCAAAGGCTTGGCTATTTTGCTTAGGCAAGACCCGAATACCACAGAAAGTTTTGGTTATTAGCGCCTTGAGCTCATCAATATCCGGCGTTAGTGGGAAATAATGTTTGTAGATCCCCAGCAGATAATTAATTTCAGATTCGGTCGCCTCAGGCGGCTTATCTAAAGAAGTTAATTCAGTTTCTGTGGTGCCGACTAAGGTTTGACCATACCAAGGCATCACAAATATTACCCGTTTATCGAAGCATGACTCTAAGTACAAGATGCCATCGGGCGCAGGAATATCCAGTAACACATGGGCGCCTTGTACCCAATCGAGTTCAACACCCGCAAGTGGGGGCAAGACTTTGCTTAAAACAGCATTTACCCAAGGACCTGCAGCATTAATCACAAGCTTCGCTTCGGCTTTATGGATTTCGCCCCTGTGGCTAAAACTCAGCTCACAGGTCTCGCGCTTGTGTTCCAGCTCAAGAAATTCAGCCTCGGCATACACTTCAGCGCCCAGTGCCTGCGCGCTGCGCGCCACCGCTTGAGTGAGCAATTTATCGTCGGTCTGCGCATCCCAGTACTGAAATACGGCTTTTAATCCAGAGAGTTTTAATCCCTTGAAACGATGCCAATGCACGGCAGGCACTGACACAAATTGGCCTAAAGGATCAAATTCACTCAGCAGTGCATACATACTCAGTCCAGCGCGAATGGTCCAAGGACTGCGCTGACCGTTGTCGTACACGGGAATATAAAAGGGCACAGCTTTCACAAGTGATGGCGCAAGATTGAGTAAATGTCGCCTTTCAAGCAATGATTTGCGAACTAAATTAATTTGTCCGGTTTCTAAATAGCGTAAACCACCGTGGATAAGCTTGCTGGAATTCGCTGAGGTTTGGCCGCCAATTTCGCCCTTTTCAATCAGCAAGGTGGAATAGCCCGCTGCTGCTGCATATTGGGCAATGCCGACACCGCTGATCCCACCGCCAATAATGGCTACATCGAAACAGGCCATAACTTACTCTCGCTAACCTTCAATAGACAACTGACCCGCTGAGCCTCAAGCATACAACCCATTACACTCAGTCGAACCGCTAATAAGCGTTAATATGTCAATAAGTTAATCTTAGATCAAATCTCGACGATAAGAGTTTAATCAATACTGGCATGCAATTGCTTAAGTGCTTGATCGCACATGGCCTTTAAGGCTTTTAGTTCGCTCGCCTCGCCGCCGACTTTACAACGCATCAAATGAGGAATTTCACTTGCCTGTGTTTTGAGGGAAAGTCCTGTAGGCGTTAAGGCCAGCACTCTCACGCGTTCATCCTGCTCGCTACGACCACGAGTCACTAATCCTTTAGATTCTAGCCGCTTCAGCAATGGCGTTAACGTGCCTGAATCGAGGAAAAGTTTATCGCCTAAGGTTTTGACACTAATCCCCTGCTCTTCCCATAGCACTAGCATGACTAAGTACTGCGGATAGGTTAGATCTAATTTGTCCAACAAAGGGCGATAGGCACGCACCATAGCATTTGCAGCACTATAAAGTGAGAAGCACACTTGATTCTCAAGACATAAGGCATTCTCTGTGCTGGCATTTTCGGCCATATCAACAGGATTAATACGGGTATTGGGTTGAAGCGTTGCCATAGGAAGATCCGACAAATTAAATATATTGTGCACAATATACTTGCATTCACACCAAAGATCGAATTATAGTTTACCACAATTGAATTGTGCGCAATTTAAATTATTTTACTTAATCCTTAACCTCAGAAGGTCTGATACTATGAAAACACTTTATGAAACACGTGCCACAGCAAAAGCGGGTCGTCAAGGTCAAGTCAGCACTGATGATGGTTTACTGGATGTCGCTTTAGCCTATCCAAAAGCCATGGGCGGTAGCGGTCTCGCCACGAATCCCGAACAACTGTTTGCCGCAGGTTATGCCGCCTGTTTCTCAAACGCCGTTTTGCACGTCGCAAAAATCGGCAAAGTGGATATTACCGAAGCGCCAGTCAGTGCGGTTGTTGGCATAAGTGCCAATGACGCCGGTGGTTTTGCATTAGCGGTTGCCTTAGAAGTCAGCTTAGATTTACCGCAAGAAGCCGCAGAAGCCCTCGTGCGTCATGCACATCAAGTTTGTCCATACTCGAACGCCACGCGCAATAATATCGACGTGAAACTTAGCGTAAATGGCGTAACGCTAGGCTAACCATAACCCATCATCGACACCTGTTGATAACGTCAGAAATAGAGCACCCTCGGGTGCTTTATTCTTTATTAGCCAATAACGACTCAAGCTGAGAGTGAGTGTGCATCACCCCATTTCACAGGGAGATAAACTGGTTTCAGTTCCCAAAAAATTATTATTCGCGAGTTAACTAACACTTCTTAATATCTAATTTAATCAAAATGATTGATTTAAGTAGAGTAAGAGATAATCGAACCGTTTGACGATACTTAAACCCACTCTCTGTGGGAGGCGCTATGACAAAATATCTATCGAAATTATCTCTCTTTTGCTCGCTATTATTCCTCTTTGCCTTTTCTATCCCGAGCTGGGCCGAGACAACACCCTCAAGCTCAGCGGATCGAACCTGGCATTATGTGAATGATCAGGGTGAGCTCAAAATTAAGCTGTATTTCTTTTGGTCAAAAACCTGTCCGCACTGTGCAGAGGCCCATCCCTTCATTGATTCATTACCGCAAAAATACCCTTGGATAGAACTCGAATCCCATAGGGTGTCAGATCCCGGCGTGCAGGATATTTGGCAAAATATCGCCTCCAAAACCAGTACAGAAGCACGCTCAGTGCCCTATATGGCAAGTTGTGAAAAAGCCATTGTGGGATATTCAAGTGAAGCGGTAACGGGTGAATTTTTAGTCAATCGACTGAAGAATTGTTATTTATCCCTTGGCGGTAAACTGAGCGACGCTGACCTCCCCACCAAAGGAGCCACCAGCACAACCACAAGCGCTCAAACAGATGCACCGCTCTTTGGCACTTGTGGCACAGATACTGGCGAAGGTACCTGTGATGCCACCAGCTTAAGCGAGCCCGTTGCAGAGCCAGAAGTTCAACCCGTTGAATTACCTTTAGTGGGAGTAGTGACACCTGAGACTATGTCTCTGCCGTTACTCACCTTAGTGCTCGCAGGTGTCGATGCTTTTAACCCTTGTGCCTTCTTTGTGTTGCTATTTTTACTGTCGATAATGGTTAATGCCAAGAGTCGCAGCCGCATGTTACTCGTCGGCGGGATTTTCGTATTCTTCTCCGGCTTTATCTATTTCCTGTTTATGACGGCATGGCTAAACATCTTCCAACTGCTGGGGGCAGGCAGTGATGGCGGTATGATCATTTTAGCAGCGGGTTGTTTAGCTTTGATCGCAGGAGTCATCAATATCAAAGATTACTTCTTTACTAAGGGAGAAGTGACACTATCGATGTCGGCAGAAAATCGTACGAGTCTAATAAAACGCATGGGGAAACTATCCAATTCCAGTAACTTAGGCGCGTTACTCATAGGTTCTACCGTATTAGCTATCCTCGCCAACGCCTATGAATTACTTTGCACCGCAGGCTTCCCAATGATCTACACCAGTGTGCTATCTATGCACAATCTGCCAGACATTGAACGCTATATGTATTTGGTTTTATACAATATTGTTTATGTGATCCCGCTGGCTATTATTGTTATCGTTTTCAGTGCGACCTTAGGCAAACGTAAGTTGACCGAAAAAGAAGGCCAAACCCTGAAACTTATGTCAGGCGTGATGATGTTAGGTATGGGTATCGCACTAGTTATTGACCCAACAGCACTGCAAAATGTGAGCCTGGCACTCGGATTGATTTTAGGCTCGCTAGGCGTTACAGCAATAATTGTTATCGGCCGCAAACTGCTCACGGCCAAGGCAAAATAATTGCAAATTGGCAAATTCATGTGTAACGACTAAAGTTAACCGTGGGTTTGCCGATAAAGGGATCCAGCTTACAATCGAGGTTAGTTATGTCAATTTCACTGAATACCCAAGCTATCGCACCAAATCTAGAAAATGGTGCAATTGGCGTTAAGGTTGCTCAGTTAGCCAAAGAGCAGCAAAAAGCCGAAGGTAAAATCGCGGTAGATTTAATTGCAGCTGCGGCGCCAAAACCCGTAGGCAATGCAGGCCACAACATCAACACCACGGCCTAATTGTTAGCAATACAAAATCAAAAAAAGCGCTCTGATTATCAGGGCGCTTTTTTTTGTTATTTTCTCTAAAACGTCAGGCGAATTTAAGAAAAAGCGTTACCATTCACGTGCATAATAGTAAATGTCCACACCACAAATGCCAGTGGGATATGCACTAAGGCATAGAAACACTGATCGAGTCGCCCCATTCCTTTTGCTAACAAAATCAAATATAAGTGTAATCCAATCACCAAGGGAAATAGCGCTAACAACGGATAGAGTGCGACAGGATTTGCATCGGAAAATAAGCTGTGACTGAATAAAGCCCACGCCACCATAAAGGCGGTCGTCAACGGCGGCGTTGCAATGCGATATTGCTCTGGATAGGGAAACATCCTACGACCTCTGAGTCTCAATCAATAAATTTACGTTGTAGGTTTTCGCGCAATCAACTGGGCTTTATAACTGCTTTGAGTGGACTGCGGATCACATAATCGACCTTCAAAGTAATGTAAAGATTGCCAGTTAGCAAACACTGATTTGAGTTCATTTTCAGTAAGTAAGAAATCTGGGTTGCGTGGCCGACCTATCTGCGCCTGTTGCGTTGTAAAGGTTTCATAGACAATAAGGCCTGTGCTCTTAACCGCCTTAGCAATTTGTGGCAGTAATGGGCGATGCAGATAATTAAATACTAAGACAATATCGTACTCTTCAACCAGCAATAATGGTCCTACCTCAGCTTCTAAATCCCTTTGTAATTTGTAAGCATTAGCCTGATCAATGTGTGACATGGCTGACAAATCTCGATCGATAAAAGTCACTTCAGCCCCTCGCGCTAAAAACCACAAACCATTACGCCCAGAACCGCAAGCGAGATCGAGCACCTTAAGTCCACCAAAACAACTCAAGGCTAAGTTAGACACAAATGGATTAGGCCAAGCGAACTCTGTGATTAACGCAGCAGGCGTTAAAGTTGACGTATGGGTTACAGACATATCAATTAGCCCTTAATTTCTTTTTTCGAGTCAATTTGCCGACGATGCACAATAGAATAATGCCTGAGCCCTGCAGGACCATGGGACACGATAACTGACAAAAAAAGTATCACGATTAACAGCTCAGGTTTGTAATGAGCCAGCGGCACAAACAGGCCAAGCAAGCCTATTTTTACTAAAGTTAACACTCCCTTAAGCTGGATCAGCCAGCGCCAATCCCGTGCGATTTCCCACAACATTAATATGCTGCCCGTCGTCATCGCGAGATACCAATAACTCAACCATTGCACTTTATTTACATCTAATAAAATGCCACCACCGACACCTACTATCCCTAAAATATGTAATGCCCTTAAACTGGTTTTACTCAAACGTTGAAACCAAAAACGTTTTTCAGATATGCCTTGTTTGTGCATTACAACCCCTTAAGAATCAATTGCGTAACATTTAATTAAAATGATAATATAATTTTATACAATAAAGGCTTTTGAAATAACATTATTTATAGAAGACATAAAAATAAATAAGCCATCACCTCAATATACAAGATTAAATTATAATATCTATAAAATACAAATAGATAAAACACGCTACCAAAACCATAATTCATACCATTTTTATTTTATAAAGTTAAAATCAATCCATTCAATATGTTAACTAACGCATGTTATACCGTATTGAAGCAGTGATTAGTCTCAACTTCATTAATATTTCCCATCCGATTGCACATTTTAAATATGTTATTTTCGCTGTAACAAAGGTTATGTGATCTGAGCACACATATACCTCTTTAGATAGTGCTAAATTTGCAAATGGAGAATGCTCTAACAGTGCGTGAGCTGCGTAAAAAATAAATATCACGCCACGATGAATAACCCTTATTAAGTAGATGAATGTACGGCGGAGGAACTATCATGTTCACAAGAAAGATTCAAAAAACAGCACTAGCCATGCTGATCTCTGGCGCTATGGCAGGTACTGCCTATGCAGCACCAGAAGTGCTAGCCGATTTTCACGGTGAAATGGGTAGCTGCGACAGCTGCCACGTATCAGACAAAGGTGGCGTCACCAACGACAACCTTACCCATGAAAATGCTCAGTGTGTTAGCTGCCACGGTGATTTAAAAGAACTGGCCGCCGCTGCACCTAAAGATAAAGTATCACCCCATAAATCTCACCTAATTGGCGAAATTGCTTGTACTAGCTGCCATAAAGGTCATGAAAAATCAGTCACCTATTGCGATGCTTGTCACAGCTTCGGCTTCGATATGCCTTACGGTGGCAAGTGGGAACGTAAGTTTGTGCCTGTTGATGCAGACAAAGCTGCTCAAGATAAAGCCATTGCCGCTGGCGCAAAAGAAACCACTGATGTCGTGATCATAGGTTCAGGTGGTGCAGGTCTTGCTGCAGCCGTTTCAGCCCGTGATGCAGGCGCTAAAGTTATCCTGCTTGAAAAAGAACCTATCCCAGGCGGAAACACTAAACTTGCTGCTGGCGGTATGAACGCTGCAGAAACTAAGCCACAGGCTAAACTAGGTATCGCAGACAAGAAACAAATCATGATCGACGACACCATGAAAGGTGGTCGCAATATTAACGATCCTGAATTAGTCAAAACCTTAGCCAACAACTCATCAGACTCTATCGATTGGTTAACCTCTATGGGTGCCGATATGACTGACGTAGGTCGTATGGGTGGCGCAAGTGTTAACCGTAGTCACCGTCCAACAGGCGGCGCAGGCGTGGGTGCACACGTAGCACAAGTTCTATGGGACAATGCAGTGAAACGTGGTACTGACATCCGCTTAAACAGCCGTGTAGTACGTATTCTTGAAGATGCGAGCGGTAAAATTACCGGCGTATTGGTGAAGGGTGAATACACAGGTTATTACGTTGTCAAAGCTGACGCTGTCGTTATCGCAGCGGGTGGTTTTGCGAAAAATAACGATCGTGTAGCTAAGTACGATCCTAAGTTAAAAGGCTTTAAAGCGACTAACCACCCAGGTGCTACAGGTGATGGCTTAGACGTGGCATTGCAAGCGGGTGCTGCAACTCGTGACTTAGAATTTATTCAAGCTCACCCAACTTATTCACCTGCTGGTGGTGTAATGATCACCGAAGCGGTACGTGGTAACGGTGCGATCGTGGTTAACCGTGAAGGTAACCGCTTTATGAACGAAATCACCACCCGTGACAAAGCGTCTGCCGCGATTCTGCAACAAAAAGGCGAAAGTGCTTATTTGGTATTCGATGACTCTATCCGTAAGAGCTTAAAAGCTATCGAAGGCTATGTGCACTTGAAAATTGTTAAAGAAGGCAAAACAATTGAAGATCTGGCTAAACAGTTAGATATTCCAGCAGCCGAACTCGCTAAAACAGTGAAAGCTTATAATGGCTTTGTTAAATCAGGTAAAGATGCTCAATTTGAACGTCCTGATTTACCACGTGAATTAGTTGTTGCACCTTTCTACGCTCTCGAAATCGCGCCAGCAGTTCACCACACTATGGGTGGTGTTGTGATCGATACTAAAGCCGAAGTGAAGAGTGAAAAAACGGGCAAGCCTATTGATGGTTTATATGCAGCAGGTGAAGTCACAGGTGGCGTTCACGGTGCTAACCGCTTAGGTGGTAATGCTATTTCCGATATCGTTACTTATGGCCGTATCGCGGGTGCATCTGCAGCTAAATACGCTAAAGACAAAAAGTAAAATGCAATAACGGAGGGTTAAAGGACTAACCCTCAGCTCATAATAGTACGACTTTCAATATGAGAGCCCTAGCTTGAACACTTCAAGTAAAAGCAGTCAATCAATAAGCGAGCCGTCAGGGGCTCGCTTTTTTTATTCCCAATTGATGATAAAGCTCACTCTTTTAACGGGGAATTTTCTAAGGCTAAGGACAAAAAGCCCTAACTCACTTACACTCTTTGCCAGATAATTACATCAGCAAACCCGTTAGGTGACTGAAATGAGAATTGGATTTTTTAGCGCAAAACATTACGACATGCAGCACTTTAACCGCACAAATGCTGCGTTTGGTGCACAAATTGAGTACTTCGATTATCGCCTCTGCATGCAAACAGTGAAGCTTGCCGAAGGTTTTGAAATTGTCTGCGCCTTCGTCAACGATTCACTCTGTGAAGAAGTTCTGGTCGAACTCGCTAAGGGTGGCACAAAAATTATCGCCATGCGCTGCGCTGGATTTAACAACGTCGATTTAGTTGCCGCTAAACGCTTAGGCATGCAAGTCGTTAACGTACCAGCTTATTCTCCTGAATCCGTGGCCGAACATACAGTCGCACTGATGTTGACACTGAATCGAAAAATCCACAAAGCTTACCAACGCACCCGCGATGCCAACTTCTCCCTCGAAGGCTTAGTCGGCTTTAACATGTTCGGCAAAACCGTCGGCGTGATTGGTACAGGTAAAATCGGCGTAGCAACCATCAAGGTATTGCTCGGTTTTGGTTGTAAAGTCATTGCCTTCGATCCCTTTATCAATCCGGCTGTCATCGCGCTGAATGTTGAATATCAAGATCTCGACTCTATTTATGCCAACAGCGATATCATCAGCTTGCATTGCCCGTTGACCGCGGATAACCGTCACTTACTAAACCAAGCCAGCTTCGCCAAGATGAAACCCGGTGTCATGGTGATCAACACCAGCCGCGGTGGTTTACTCAATGCTTTCGACGCAATGGAAGCATTAAAACTGGGACAAATCGGCTCGCTTGGGCTAGATGTATATGAAAACGAAAAGGGCCTGTTCTTCGAAGACAAATCGAATGAAATTATTCAAGACGATGTATTCCGTCGTTTATCAGCCTGCCATAACGTGATTTTCACGGGTCACCAAGCCTTCCTCACCGAAGAAGCCCTAGGCGCCATTGCCAAAACGACCTTGAGCAATATAAAAGCACTATGTGCAGGTGAGCTATCTGGTAACGAATTGTTTTAACTGACAGATAAAATCCTGACTGCTAAAGTGAGGCTTCAACGTTTGAAGCCTCATAGAGGAATATAAATATGTTAGTGACTCAGGAAATTCAGGATATCTCCACACCTTCAGGGCTAATGCGCACCTATATCTATCGCCCAGAAGCACAGGGAATATTCCCAAGTATCATCTTTTATTCCGAGATATTTCAGCAAACTGCGCCCATCGCCCGCACCGCTACTATTCTTGCTGGCCACGGTTTTGTGGTGTTAGTACCCGAAGTGTTCCATGAGCTCAATCCTTTAGGCACAGTGCTCGCCTACGATGAACCGGGTAAAGACAAAGGTAACGCTGATAAATTTGCCAAACCCCTAGAACACCACGATAGCGATACCCAAGCACTGATCGATTTTGCCACTCAACAAACTTACTGCAATGGCAAAGTTGGCTCTATGGGCGTGTGTATCGGCGGCCACTTAGCCTACCGCGCCGCACTCAACCCCGCTATTTTAGGTGCATTTTGCCTTTATCCTACCGACATTCATTCCAACACCTTACCCTGCGCTTACGGCAATGACTCATTGAGCCGCAGCGGTGATATTCAAGGGGAATTAGTGTTAGTGTTCGGCAAGCAAGATCCCCACGTATCCGCGGAAGGCCGTGTTCTAATCCACCAGCAATTAATGGCGCTGAACCGTAACTTCACTTGGCTTGAGGTCAACGCCCAACACGCCTTTATGCGTGATGAAGGCGAACGCTATGATCCCGCACTCGCACTGCAAATGTACCTGCAAGCGGTAGCGTTTTTTCAAAGAGTGCTTCACTAGTTTATAAATTAAACATACAAGATATTAAATACTTAAGGAAAGAGTAAAAAATGAAACCCTATAAAAATTTATCCTCAAAAAACTTAGCATTACTATTAATGATTACCCGAGTAACAACCGTTGTTTCGTTATTAGCCGTCGTGCTTTCATTAATTGGCCTAGCGAGTCAGTTTTGGATGACACGTGGATTTAGCCTTAACTTTTGGTCGACAGTGGGCATAGCTACTCTTATCCCCTCTCTACAAGTGCTTTTGGGCTCTGGTATCATAGCTGCTATCATTGCATTTGAAGAATCCTACCGCCAAAAGTCTGAAGCCTTTATCGCCTCGTTAAAATAGCGTTTAGGGTTGCCAAAAATACACCTAACGATCTAACTTTTTAAAATCAAATGAATCACTAAAACCTTAACTAATATTATGGTTTTAGTGATTCATCCTTTCATATATTAAACTGCTAGTAAAAAGCAGATAATCACTATTCGGAATATATTTCATCGATAAAGCCATCTAAAACACCTATCTGTAAAAGGGGAAAACCTTCACCCCAAGAAATATCATATCCAATAGTAATGGCATTTGAACCTAGCTTACCAACACCAAGGCTGTATTCATTATTTGCATGAACTTCGATCAAGCATGGCAACAAAAATGCCCAAACATTGGATGAGGAGAGTTGGATTTCTGCAGGAACAATGTCAGAAGAGGTAAGGAAATAAATAATCCTAGCAGTTGCATCTTTTCTAATCTGCTCTGCATTATTGATGAGTTTATCGAATGCCTCACATTGGGATACTGTTGGTCCCTCTTTTGTCCCCCAAATACGTATGAGAAAGCCATCCCCTAAATAAGGTATATCTAACTTCCTTTCCCAGATTTTTGATTGACCTTTTCCTGAAATATCACCAAAAGGAAAAATGGTTATTGACTTTGCAAACATGCGAACTCCAAATAACTAAGGTTGCCAACCATGGTCAGATCTATCAAGTTTTTTCAAAATTATATACACGTATTACTCTGACTGTTCTCAATTACAAAGCAGTCATTATCTCCTTTAATTTTCGTGAATATTTTTTGCTGCCTGGTACTCTTATTTTTTTAAGATAACGTTCTAGTTCATCTTGCTTTTCAATTAAGAGGCAGAACTCAATAATGTATATCACCAAGAAATTTTTATAAAAAGGCAGTGTTGCGATAACATCATCATTGCTCTCTTGCTCATCTGGTGCATCAATAAAAGTATCTATTTTTTTATCGAAGAAACGAGTAAATAGTGGCATGTTCGATGACACTATCTTCTCCATCTCTAAAATAGAAAACTCGGCGGCGTTTATTTTTTGTGCATCATAGGCTAATAACACTTTAGGTAGATCACATTCATTCACATTTACTTTGCTATTCTTTTTTGCATAGACGAGTAATGAACTATAAAGTTCAGTATCAATCAATTTGCCAACATCTTCTTCAATGACCATGTATCTATATCCTTTGTTACTCAGGATCAAACTTCTTTTTGCCTTCGAGTAACGCCTGACGTTCGGCTAAGGGGGTTTGATCGGCCAGCTTTAACACTGCCTTTTGCAGCATGAGGTTATTAGGATAAGTGATGGTATCGCCGTTATCGCGATGGATCAGCACATGGAATAAAGCGATTTCGATGATCACGCCGCTAATATCTTCATCCTTATCGACCACTCTAATACGTTCACCGATACGGTAGGGAAACACGAAAAAGATCAGCACGCCAGCGGTTAAATTACTCAATATCGACCATTGAGCAACCAATGCTACGCCCATTACTGCAAAGGCGGATGACACAAATAGCGACACATCCTGATAGCCCAGTCCGAGCGAGACCGCCATCAGTGACAAGGTAATAAAAAACATCACATAGGAAATAAAACGGGTCACTAAACTGGTCCGTGCAACACTCACTTGCTTCATTTGCGCGAGTTTTCTAACCCAATGGGTTAAGGCGCGCTGTAAAAAGATAAACACTGCAAGATAAATACAGGCAAGCAGGATTTGATTTGTCATAATAGCGGCTCAATTAACTAAAACTGTCTGAATTCTAACTTTTTTGCGCGAGCAGTTATAGCCCGAGCAAACAAGCCAAACAGCTAAACCGAGTAATTAATCCAATATGGCCGATTCTACCCTCTTACATGAAACCCAAGACGCACTAGGCCCGATTCGTGTAATCGATTACGACGACTCACGGATCCTGTCCTTTGGGGATAACGATGAGCAGAGTAAGATCCTCAAGGCGGCGCCCCATATTCCCCAGCACACTTATGTGCAAGCCATGTTGTTGGTTTTACTGTTTTGTAAGCCCAAGAGCGCTATTGTTTTAGGTTTAGGCGGCGGCTCGATTATTCACTCACTGCGCAATTTCGACGCGGCAATAAAGTTAACAGCGGTGGAATTACGCCCCGTGGTGATTGAGTTAGCTAAGCGCTATTTTCAGCTGCCGATAGGTAAAAAGCTCAATCTTATCAATGATGATGCTATTGCCTTTTTAGCTGCTGGCGATCATAAAAAAGTGGATGTAATTTTTGCCGATATTTATACAGCCAAAGGCGTTGAAACAGGGCAGCTTTCACCAATATTCCTTGAGCAGTGCACTAACCTCATCAAACCAAATGGGTATTTAGTGCTGAACTGCTGGAAAGAACATAGCCAAAATCGCGAGTTGTTAGCCGACTTACAACAACACTTTGCCCATGTGAACGCTTGTCTCACAGGCGGCGGTAATTGGGTGATTTTTGCGAGCCAATCGCCACAGCTTTTAGGCACCTCGGCCCTTAAAAGTAGTGCTCAATCTTTATCGCAACAATTGGGTTTTGCCCTTGATCGATCATTGACACGCTTTGGCCCTTGGATTTAATACTAATATCAGCAAAATAGCGTAAATTAGTTAACCCTAAGGCTGAGCTTTGATATTCTTCTCACACTTCCATGATATGAGCTGTCACCATGAAAAATAATAATAAATTGATGTTAAGCGTTATGGCTCTGGCGTGCCTTAACTCTCTCAATGCTAACGCCGAAAGTTTTAGTTTTGACACTCGTAGCTCACTGAATTCAGATACATTAGTGCTATTCCAAAGTGCTGACTCCACTACCTATGGGATCGACTTTTTACCTCAGTCGACCCAAGATCAATTAAACCTAGCAACGGCGGATAATATTTTTTCCGGCAAACGGGGGGAAATCCTCGAGATTTTGGTACCCAGCGAAATTGATGCTAAACGGGTCTTACTGGTCGGCATTGGCGATGCAAAAAACTTAACGCCCGGTGACATTAATACCATCGGTGGCAATGTTGCGGCCAAACTCGATACGGTTCCCCAAGCTACAGTGCGTGTACTCACCCAAGGCTTAACTGCCGCGCCGCTATTTGCCTCTGAGCTTGCACACGGAATTGAACTACGCAGTTATCGCTACACTCAGTTCAAAGCGAGCCCCCGTGCCGAGAAGAATTACCAAATCGCTGTCGATGATTTAAGTCGCAACCAAAAACACCATAAAAATCTGCAAGCGGTTGAAGCAGGTGTGTTTTTAGCGCGCGATCTGACAAACGCACCTGCAGACATTATGTATCCCGACAGCTTTGCTAACGAAGCCAGAAAGCTCAAATCCCTCGGCGTTAAAGTCACGGTATTAGAAGCCAAAGATATCGAACGTCTACAACTGGGCGCCTTAGCTGCTGTAGGTAAAGGCAGCGAGCGCCCACCTAAGTTAGTGGTCGCCCATTGGCCTGGTAGCAAAGACGTGCCAATCGCACTGGTCGGTAAAGGCATCACCTTCGACTCGGGTGGTTACAATATTAAGGCGACAGGTACTTCAATCGCGCGGATGAAGTCAGATATGGCAGGTGCAGCCACTGTGCTTGGCACTATTAAAGCCATGGCGATTCAAAAAGCGCCAGTCAACGTAGTGGCGATTATGCCCATGGCGGAGAACATGGTATCGGGTCATGCAATGATCCCAGGTGATGTGATTAAAACCGCCCAAGGTCTCACCGTTGAAGTGCTCAATACCGATGCCGAAGGTCGCCTAGTGCTGGCCGATGGCCTCTGGTATGCCAGAGAAAATTATAAGCCATCAGTGATTATCGATGTTGCGACACTGACAGGCTCAAAAGTGAGTGCGTTAGGCAATGTTTACGCAGGCTTGTTTACCGATTCTGAGCCTTTAGTGCAGCAGCTAACTTATGCTGGTCAACAGGTTGGCGAAAAGGTCTGGCGCTTACCGTTAGATCAAGCCTATGCGGATGAGCTTAAATCCACTATCGCGGATCTCACAAACACAGGTAAAGAAGGCAGCGCGGGGGCTTCCTCTGCGGCCATGTTCTTAAAACGCTTTGCGGGCGAACAGCCTTGGGCACATCTCGATATCGCAGGTAATGCCTTAACCGCCACTGATACCGCTGTTGTGCCTGCGGGCGCAACAGGTTACGGCGTGCGCTTACTCAGCACTTGGTTAACTCAACCCAAAGCACAGAACTAGAAACTAGAAACTAGAACCTAGAACCTAGAACCTAGAACCTAGAACCTAGAACCTAGAACCTAGAACCTCAGTATCTTGTTTTAATTGTATTTACACTTTAAGGGATATCATTGATATCCCTTTTTTATGCTCGAAATTTATCTTATCTCAATCACCAAAGACCAAAGACCAAAGACCAAAGACCAAAGACCAGCAGGCTAAACCCAAACTACACCCAGTCACGCCAAACCCGCAGCAGTCGCAGAAAAACCGATTGAGTCCGACCTAATCGCATCGTCATTCGACTAAACCGATTAAGATAATAGTTTTTATCCGTTATCTTAATTTTAATCGAGTCGGTAATATGCTTCACATCGACAGGACGCAAGCAAATGTCCTCGTTATGAACTTAAGCCATCATCAACTAAATGGAAGCATAAAATGACTCAATCAATTATCAACAGCACAATCAAACCATTCAAAGCCACTGCATTCCACAATGGTGAGTTCGTTCCAGTAACTGAACAAGACCTGTTAGGTAAATGGTCTGTTGTCTTCTTCTACCCAGCAGATTTTACCTTTGTTTGCCCAACTGAATTAGGCGACATGGCTGATCACTACGAAAAACTGCAAGGAATGGGTGTTGAAGTTTACTCAGTATCAACTGACACTCACTTCACTCACAAAGCATGGCATGACACGTCAGACACCATCAAGAAGATCAACTTCCCAATGCTGGCTGACCCAACAGGCACTATCAGCCGTAACTTCGGCGTGATGATTGAAGAAGACGGTTTAGCACTACGTGGTACTTTCGTGATTAACCCAGAAGGCCAAATCAAGGTCAGCGAAGTTCACGATTTAGGCATCGGCCGTAGCGCTCAAGAGCTAGTTCGTAAAATTCAAGCAGCTCAATATGTTGCTACTCACGATGGCGAAGTTTGCCCAGCTAAATGGCAACCAGGTGACGAAACATTAGCACCGTCTTTAGACCTAGTTGGCAAAATCTAATTTAGCCTGCAAAGCGTCAACCCCGCCAGTCTAGCGTCCCAAGCTGATTGGCGTTACAGCCGACACAGTTGTAGCGCCACGCAGCAAAGGATTAAGCCCGCCCCTGCAAGGGCCTAGACTGGCCCCCTCTTTCTCCCTTTTAAGCGATTTTGGAGTCATCACATGTTAGATGCGAATTTAAAAAATCAACTGCAAACCTATCTGCAAAACCTCAAGAGACCAGTTGAACTTGTCGTGTCTGCAGATGAAAGTAGAAAGTCTCAAGAATTAAAAAGCTTAGCGCAAGACATTGTCAGCCTATCTTCTCTGGTGAGCCTGAAAGAAGTTCAGGGCGAACGCATCCCAGCGATGACAGTGATTAACCCAGAGCTTAATACGCAAATCAGCTTTGCTGGTCTGCCTATGGGTCACGAATTTACCTCACTCGTGCTGGCATTACTGCACACGGGTGGACACCCAATCAAACTCAGCGATGATATTATTGAGCAGATCCGCAATCTGCCAGGCAAATATGCCTTTGAAACTTACGTCTCACTGACCTGCCAAAACTGCCCAGACGTAGTACAGGCACTGAACATGATGGCGGCTATTAACCCGAATATCACCAACGTGATGATCGACGGTGCCCTGTTCCAAGAAGAAGTAACCAGCAAAAACATTATGGCTGTGCCTTCTGTCTACTTAAATGGCGAAGTGTTTGCAGCCGGCCGTATCAGCATTGGCGAGATCCTCAATAAACTGGATACCAATGCCGCAAGCCGTAAGGCCGATGAAATTAATGAAAAAGCGCCATTCGAAGTCTTAGTCGTTGGCGGTGGCCCAGCCGGCGCAGCAGCAGCCATTTATGCAGCACGTAAAGGACTTCGCACCGGTATTGTTGCCGACAAGTTTGGCGGACAAGTCGCTGAAACCGTCGGTATCGAGAATTTTATTTCGGTCAAAGCGACCGAAGGTCCAAAACTAGTAGCAAACCTTGAAGCCCATGTAAGAGACTACGAAGTCGACATCATGGACAACCAAAAAGCTGTGTCGTTAGGCACCGATGGCTTGTTCGAGCTTGAATTGGCAAGCGGCGCGAAATTACGTAGCCGTACCGTATTGTTAGCCACAGGTGCACGCTGGCGTGAAATGAACGTCCCCGGCGAGAAAGAATACCGCGGCAAAGGTGTCGCATACTGCCCGCATTGCGACGGCCCGTTATTTAAGGGCAAGCGTGTGGCGGTGATTGGCGGCGGTAACTCAGGTATCGAAGCGGCTATCGATCTTGCGAACATAGTAGAACATGTGACTGTGCTGGAATTTGATAAAACCCTGCGCGCCGACGATGTACTGCAACGTAAAGCGGCTTCTATGGGTAACATTAAAATCATTACCCAAGCCATGACCACTGAAGTGACAGGCGATGGTACTCGGGTTAATGGCCTGAACTACACAGACAGAGCCACTGGCGAGAGTCACCATGTCGCACTTGCAGGTATCTTCGTGCAGATTGGGCTAGTACCGAATGCGGAATGGTTGAAGGGCACGATCGATTTAACCCCAAGGGGCGAGATCATAGTCGATGAGCGCGGACAAACCTCAGTCTCAGGTATTTTTGCCGCAGGTGATGTCACTAACTCACCTTTCAAACAAATTATCATTGCCATGGGCAGCGGCGCGACCGCATCACTGGGCGCATTTGATTACTTAATTCGCCACAGCGATGAAGAAACCGCCGCGACCAAAGCCGCTTAAGGCTTAACTCGTCAACAGACATCAAAGCTAACGCACAAAAATAGCCAGCATTTGCTGGCTATTTTTTTGATGTTAACTAAGGCATTGATAAGGCTTAGCAGGCCTAATTTGCATTAGCATTTCAGGCGTATCGACCGCTTTAAATCCAAACTGGGCGTAGAGTCCATGGGCATCGCGGGTGGCTAACATTATCCGTCTTAAACCTTGTAATTCAGGATGTTCAAGAATCGCTGTTATCATCAACTTGCTTAAACCTAAGCCGCGGTGCGACTCAAGTACAAACACATCGGCAAGATAGGCAAAAGTGGCTTTATCTGTGATTAAGCGGCCAAAAGCCACTTGTTGATTGTCCTTATCAAATACCCCAAAACACAGGCTATTGGCTAACGCTTTTTGTAGCAGCGCCTTTGGCATGCCCTGCGCCCAATAGCTATTACTAATAAAGCCATGGATAACCTCAAGATTCATTTCAGCCTGATCTGTACTGACTCTGTATCCTGTTTCCTGCTGCATTTCCTTTCTCCGAAATTTTCCGTTAACGTCAGTTCAGGTGTTATTGGCACTCATAAATATCATAAATGCCATCGCCAATAACACCACTTTAGCTAACGAATACAAAGCCCCCGCTAAAGTGCCACCGCCATGATAACTAAAGGCTAAGTGGCGATTGATTTCATACTTAAAGGATTTAGCTAAATAACGGTAAGTGAGAAAGTAAAACAAGGAGGCTGCGGGCCAAATCCCCATAAGTAGCATTTGCCCCTGAGCCTTAGTAGTGAGTAAGGTTGAGATAAACGGAATGCTTAAGCAGACAACATATATCCAAGCAAAACGCTTAAGTAGCTGGCGGATTTTTTTATCGGATAATGATTTCAACTTAACTCCTTGTCATCTTACATAGCTTCGATTTGCTCAACCATAAGTTGCAGCGAAAAATTGCCGCGATACTCATTCACATCGAGTTTATACACAACACGAGCATGATTAATCGTCGCATCTGGCCAAGTGTGCAAATCCACATTAAAGGCAATGGCATCGAGCATCACAGTGCCGCATTGGGTTTCGAGTACGAGCTTAAGGTGGCGCTCACCGACAAGACGTTGTTGCACTATCGTAAAGTAACCATCGAATAACGGCTCTTCGAAAGCTTGTCCCCAAGGTCCCGCATTACGCAGTAACTGAGCCATTTCAAGATTCAACTCTGCTGGAGTGAGTTCGCCATCGGACCAAAGCTCGCCCGTTAACAACTCAGGTTTAAGCTGCTCACGCACTGCATCATCATAGGCTTTAGCAAATATCGCAAAACTGCCCGCTTTGAGCGATAAACCCGCCGCCATTGCATGACCACCAAATTTAATAATCAGTCCAGGATGGCGAGTGTTCACTAACTCCAATAAGTCGCGCATATGCAAGCCTTTGATCGAACGCGCCGAGCCTTTAATTTCACCATTGCCCGCATCGGCAAAGGCAATCACGGGTCTATGGTATTTGTCTTTAATGCGCGAGGCCAAAATCCCGATCACGCCCTGATGCCAATCCTCTTGAAATAAGGCAATCCCCCAAGGCAACTCGGCTTCGTTAAGCTTTAAGTGCTCTAGGCTTTTTAAGGCTTCCTGCTGCATGCCGACTTCCAGCTCACGGCGTTCTTGATTCAATCCGTCAAGCTCTGCCGCCATACGCCGCGCATACATCATGTCTTCGCAGAGTAAGGTTTCAACCCCAAGTGCCATTTCATCCAACCGGCCTGCGGCATTAAGCCTTGGGCCGACGGCAAAACCAAAGTCAGATGCGACAATGCGCGCCGGATTTCGCTTCGCCACTTCAAGCAACGCAGTAATCCCTACACGGCAGCGCCCGGCTCGCACGCGCTGTAAACCTGCTTCAACCAAAATACGATTATTGGCATCGAGTGACACCACATCGGCAACAGTGCCAAGGGCAACGATATCGAGTAGTGTGCCTAAATTGGGCTCAGCAATACCATGGGTTTGATACCAGTTTCGCGTCCGCAATTCAGCCCTTAATGCCGTCATCAAATAAAAGGCCACGCCGACACCCGCTATCGATTTGCTGGCAAATGGACAGCCAGGTTGGTTAGGGTTCACTATCGCATCGGCAGCGGGTAACTCATGGCCGGGTAAATGATGGTCGGTAATCACCACTTGCATACCAAAGGCTTTGGCCGCCGCAACACCGTCAATTGATGAAATACCATTATCAACTGTGATGAGTAGCTCAGCCTGTTTGGAAGCCGCAACTGCAACAATTTCAGGGCTTAAGCCGTAGCCGTAATCGAAGCGATTGGGGATCAAATAATCCACTTTCACCGCGCCCATCATCCGCAGCGCCAACATACACACACTAGTCGATGTGGCGCCGTCCGCGTCAAAGTCACCCACGATCAAAATCGACTTATTCGCCTGCATTGCATCGGCAATAAGCGCCGCAGCTTCAGGCAGGCCCTTCATGGTTTCAGGTCTTAATAGACCCTTAAGGACAAGCTCGCATTCGTGGGTTAGCGCACCACGGCGAGCGTAAAGCTGTTTCAATAGCGGCGAAAGATGAGCGGGTAAATGGCTATCATCAACGGTTGGGCGACGGACTATCTTATGGATCAAGGGACTCAAACTCTCATGAAATCGTGGCAATAAGATAACAAAAAGGTGAGCCTTAAGCTCACCTTTCGTGGGATAAATTTTACATTTTAGGCTGTTACTGACGTGCCTCTAAGGTGCGTAATAAGTCTTCAGGCGGTTGATAACCAGGGATCATATTACCATCTTCTAATACGATTGCAGGCGTACCATTAACACCAAAGGTTGTGCCTAAAGCATATTGCTCAGCAATTTTAGCATCACATGTTGCCGCGGCAACTTTGCTGCCCGCTTTAGCATCAGTCATAGCTTTTAATGGATCTTTAGCACACCAGATAGCTTGCATCTCGTCGGCATTAGCTGACGGCACACCCGCGCGCGGGAAGGCTAAGTAACGCACTGTAATACCAAGTTTATTGTAGTCAGACATTTGGCTATGCAGTTTACGACAATAACCACAGCTAACATCGGTAAATACAGTGACCACGTGTTTTTCGTTTTTCGCTTTATAGACAAGCATATTCTCTTCAAGCGGCTTCATCATTTCTAAACGCGGACCCGCTAATGCGGCTTCGGTTAAGTTTTTCATGCCCTTATCGATATCATACACACTACCGTGGAATAGTTTTGAACCATCACGGCTAATATAGAGCACGCCGCGGTTGGTCATGGCTTGATACAAGCCCTCAATTGGTGAGTCCTGCATAGAAATGACTTCAACATCTAACATCTCACCGAGTTTTTGCTTAATCGCAGCGGTATCGGGAGACGTCGCAGTGGCAGCGCTGGCAAGTGGTGCAACTAGGAGGGCAAAAACTAATGATAATGCTGGGGTCAACTTCATGGGACATCCTATAAATTGTGTCGCTACAACGAGATATTGGGGCCGTTCTAACTCGAGATATTCAATAGACCCTGTATAGGGGCAAAAAGTTACAGACAAGCCGCGCGGAAAGCAAATTTATGCTGTAACTAAATCCTTTTTTAGCCTCTAGGATGATGCTGTTGATGCAATTCCTGCAATCTTGCCCGTGCTACATGGGTATAAATCTGTGTCGTCGATAAGTCGCTGTGACCTAATAACAGTTGGACAACCCGCAGATCGGCACCGTGATTGAGCAAATGAGTGGCAAAAGCATGGCGCAATGTGTGCGGTGATAATGCGGTTTCAATCCCCGCACGCAGAGCATAAAGTTTAATCCGATGCCAAAAAGTTTGCCGCGTCATCATCTGCCCGCGTTTCGACGGAAATACCACATCAGATTGTTTATTACCGAGCAACTCTTGGCGAGCAAATTTCATGTAGCCCTCCACTTCGGTAATAGCCAATTCCCCCAGCGGCACAAGACGCTCTTTGCCACCCTTGCCCACAATACGTACTAAGCCTTGGCGCAAACTCATTTGCTCCATGGTCAAGCCGACAAGTTCACTCACCCTGAGGCCAGTTGCATACAAAAGCTCTAGCATTGCCTTGTCACGGCATTCGACGGCATCATCCACATTGGGCTCAGACAGTAAACGGTCAACCTGCGACTCACTCAGAGAATCCGGCAAATGACGCGTTAACTTAGGCGACTCGACTAAGGCCATAGGATCGGCTGAAATCTGCTTGGTCTGCACCAGATAAGTATAGAAACGCCGTAAGCTGCTGAGCAGCCGAGCGCTACTGGTACGCGCAAAATTCTGCTCAACTCTAAAGGCCAGATATGCCCTAACATCGGTCTGAGAAACCGCGAGTAACGTCACGCCTTGCTGACCTTGATAACGATCAAAATGGCGTAGATCGGTACGATAGGCCGATAGCGTGTTATCACTCAGTCCTTTGCTTGACCAAAGATCATCAAGAAAAGCATCGATAAGTGGATCTGGCATATAGGTTTTAGGCACAAATACTCCATAAAAAAACGGCGTAATCAAATGATACGCCGTTGATATTAATTTAAATATGTCTAAGCCTGCATAAGCTTAACTGAGTTAAGCATAAAGACGAGAACTAGAATGCAAAGCCTAGGCTGCAGCCGTTTGACCACGGCCACGACCGAATACTAAACACAGTGCAATCGTCGCAATGGTCGGCAATAACCAAGCCATACCTTCTTCATAGAGTGGCAGCTTAGATAACACTGGAGACATAACATTCACTATATGGATAAAAACCTGTGCTAAGCCATTCATGGCTTGACCATCAGCGTCAGTCAAACTTTTCGCTGCCACTTTAAGACCATCGAAGATGCCGAAAAACAGTGCCACGCTCAGTACTGCACGATGTGCAAACTGTGGATTCGCAAAATAAGCGGTCAGGAAAGTCACAACCACAAGAGCAATAGCCACAGGATAAATCGTCATTAATACGGGAATACTAATAGCAATCAACTGACTTAGGCCCACGTTCGCAATCACAGCGCATATCAAGCTTAAAAAGATCACCAGGAAACGGTAAGACAGTTTAGGCATTAGCTCATTAAAGAACTCAGAACACGCACTCACCAGTCCAACCGCAGTGGTCAAACAAGCTAAAGTCACGACTGATGACAACAAGACTGAGCCTAGTTCCCCAAACTCGCGGGTCACGTAATTTGTTAATATTTCGCCACCATTTTTAGTGCCGATAGCGATATCGCCGGCGGTTGCACCTAAAAAGAACAAGGACACATACACAAAAGTTAAACCAGCGGCGGCGATAAAGGCTGCACGAATGAGATACTTAGTTTGATCACTGGGTTGGTCAATGCCCTTTTTACGCAGGATATCAATAATCAACATACCAAACATCAAGGATGCTAACGTATCCATAGTGTTATAGCCTTCCAAAATACCTTTGGTCAGCGGATGCTGTTGGTAATCCCCCACTGCTTGGCCCACTTCGGATGCAGGTAAAAACAGCACGGAGACTGCTAGTCCGACCAACAAAATCAATAAAATAGGCGTTAATACTTTACCTACGCTATCGAGCAACTTACCAGGGAAAAGCGCAAGCAACATAGTGACAGCGAAGAAACCTAATGTGTATAGCAGTTGCGTCAGGTTTAATTCTAAACTGCCCAGCAAAAACGTTGCCGTGGTGTCATCGATAAATGGCTTAGCGCCAATCTCGTAAGCCACTAATCCCGTACGAGGCGCAGCAAAAGCAGGGCCGATAATAATGTAAATCGCGACGGCCAATGTCGTTGCTGCAAATACTGGCAGCATAGCCATAACCTTACCTTGAGCCTTAGCGACAGCAATCAGTCCAACTAAAGGTAAACCTACGGCGGTAATCAAAAAACCCAACATGGCGAGGGGCATATTTTCGCCCGCTAACATACCCGCGAATGGTGGAAAAATTAGGTTTCCCGCACCTAAAAAGAACGCAAAGGTCATAAAACCTAAGCCTAATGTATCTCCGATAGTCATCTGATTGTCTTGCACTGGAAGCCCCATCTTGTCTTATTGTTTTTTTACAAACTTAAGTGATTATGTGTCGATTAGCCATAGCTAAAACAAAGCCCATCCGGAGTGCAAATCTATGTTTACACAATTCCGTGGTAAATATGTTCGATATCTGCCGAGTTTATAAACGATGGCGAACGTTTATGTAGCCTAACTGACGACTAATTCACCAACAAACTCGTTTACCTATCCGTTAATCTTAAAAGTGATTAAAAATGGGGGCGAAACTAATACCAGACTTAAAGCATCAATACAAGACAACAAGTCCGTTCAGGCAAAAAAAGCTAAATAATGCTAATTAACTGCTAATAAAAGGTTTCTAAGGCAATAAATTAAAGCGTTAATTAAGTGAAATAAGTATTGCCACGTAAAATAGTAAATGATTTGGCGACACAAATTCATACAGCTAGGACAGATGCGACTGTTTAAAAACATTAGCTAAAAACGAAGGCTAGAATTAGAATATTGCGCGCCCAATATTGGGCCTAAATCACTTTAGAACGGCAAAATTAACTCCCCATGGCATTCACTTTTAAACAATTTCATATCGATGACATGAATTGCGGCATGGCCGTAGGCACAGACAGCGTCGTCCTTGGGGCATGGGCACAACTGACCACCGCGAAATCAATCTTAGATATAGGCGCAGGCAGCGGCTTACTCAGTTTAATGGCAGCTCAGCGCAGTCAAGCACATATCACCAGTGTCGAATTAGACACCAATGCCGCCCATGCTTGCCAACATAACTTCCACAATAGTCCTTGGGCCAATCGACTGACCTTAGTTAATTGCAGCATCCAAGACTTTTGCCAACAAACTGAGTATCAAGGGTATTTTGATCACATAATTTGTAATCCCCCCTATTTTGAGCAAGGCACGCAAGCGATACAATCCCAGCGCGCTATGGCCCGTCACACAGATAGCTTAAGCTTTACCGCACTACTCGATGCCATTCATGTGTGCCTAGCACCGCAAGGAAAGGCAAGTCTCATATTACCAATGCAGAGTATGGCCCGTTTCGACGAAATATTAACGCACTCTCAGCTCAATTTGATTGAAATAACCAACCTTATCAGCATTGTAGGGAAAAGCGCTAATCGAGTACTCTGCGTACTCGCCCACAAGACTCATCCACAAATGGCTCCAAAGCTCAGTGATATCACTATTCGTGAACGTTCTGGCCAATACACACAAACCATGGTGCAATTGATCCAAGATTTTTACCTTAAATACTGATATCGAGTCCAATCCTGACAAGTTAAGTAAAGCTCGCTAAGTTTGGCAAATTTAACGAAAGGTCCAATTTCCCACAAATTAAATGCTAATACATTGACCTAAAAGTAATTAACTTATGCCAATTACCATAAAACTTTACTGACACAGAAGATAAACACAGGAGATCTAGATAAGTTATTTAAGTTAACCGCCATAACCTTTATAATGCTTCGCTATTATCCGTCGAGACGCTGCGCATGCAATTTGAAGATTTCCAGCTTGACCCTAGCTTATTAGAGTCGCTTAATGCCATGGGGCATCATTCACCCACTACGATTCAGCAAGAAACGATTCCTTACGCCCTAGAGCAAAGAGATATTCTTGCGCGCGCCCCGACAGGAACAGGTAAAACAGCGAGCTTTTTACTGCCCTCGCTACAACATTTGATCGATTTTCCCCGTCGTTTTGCTGGACAAGCAAGAGTGCTAATCCTCACGCCAACCCGTGAGTTAGCCAGCCAAATCCACCGTTATGCGAGTCACCTAGCCACGGGCCAAGGTTTAGATATTGCTATCGTTACTGGTGGCGTTCCTTATGGACCACAGGAAGAAGCCTTAGCAGGCAACGTCGATATTCTGGTCGCGACCCCAGGCCGCCTGATGGAATATTTAGACAAAGGCAATTTCAACGCACAAGAAGTCGATATCTTAATTATCGACGAAGCCGATCGCATGTTAGACATGGGCTTCTCTTCTGTGGTGCAAGCCATTGCTATTGAGGCCCAAGGCCGCAAACAGAACATGCTGTTTTCTGCCACCTTAGAAGGCGGCGGTGTACAACGTTTTGCCCGTGAAGTGTTAAACGACCCGATTGAAATCGATGTTGAAGCCCCTCGCAGTGAAAAAGCCAAGATCCACCAATGGATCCACTTAGCCGATGATAAAGAGCATAAATTTGCGCTGTTGTGTCATCTGCTACGCCAAGAGGATGTCAAACGGACTATCGTATTTGTGAAAACCCGCGACATCGTTTCTAGCCTAGAAGGCCAGTTACTTAAAGTCGGTATTCCCTGCGCCTTTATGCGTGGCGATATGGAACAGAAGAAACGCTTCCAAGCCTTAAGTCGCTTTACTAAAGGTGAAGTCAATGTCTTGTTGGCGACCGATGTGGCTGCACGCGGTATCGATATCGACGATATCACCCATGTGATCAACTTCGATATGCCACGTTCTGCCGACACTTATATCCACCGCATTGGCCGTACTGGCCGCGCTGGCGCAAAAGGTACCGCGATTTCGCTTGCCGAAGCCCACGACATGCGTATCGTTGGTAAAATCGAGCGTTATATCGAGCAACCGTTGAAACGCCGCGTGATCGAAGAGCTGCGTCCAAAGAATAAAGAAGCGCGCACACCGGGTAAGAAAAAAGCCAAAGTGAAAGCGAAAGAAGCTGCGAAGAAAACGAGCAAGAAAGAAGCGGCAAAGAAAGCGAGTAAAATCGCCCGTAAGAAAAAGTAACACCCGCTTAAATTCACCAAACTAAAGCCGCTATATGCGGCTTTTTTATTACCAAAATATAACTTACATGGGTGATTTTACTAAAAATATCCTGCTATGTTTAATTATATAGAATGAAATGCGGCGGATTTAGAGCCGTTAACCCCAATACGTATTCATTCTTATTTCAATATATTCCAATTACCTAACTGAACCTTTCATCACCTTTCTGCTCTAATTTTCGCCCAAATATCGATGCATGATGAGCATATCTGTCGCGGCATCACTTTTAGAAACATTTAATTTACAAAAATAAATTTATTGGCGTGGCCGACTCTGCTACTTTAACCCCATTACGCGATTAGCATGGATTTAACCATTATATGATGAAGACCCTACTGAGGAGACTGTCTCCTTTTCTTATTCTGCTGCTGTTTGTATTTGGCGCAGCCTTATTAATGCAAACGAAGGAGGCGCCAGAACAAAAACCTGAAGAGATGCCCATTCCTATCGTTGATGTCACGCAAGTGACTCAGCAAACAGTATCGCTAAACTTACCTTCCTACGGCGTGGTTACCCCAAAGTATAAAACCCAACTAGTGACCGAAGTTCAAGGCAGAATGCTCACTATTTCCCCTCATTTTGTTGCAGGTGGCATAGTCAAGAAAGGCGACCAATTAGCGCAAATCGAGCCCTCAGATTACGAGGCTGACTTAATGCAAGCCGAAGCGACGCTGGCCCAAGCCACCGCCGCACTGAACGAAGAAATAGCCCGTGGTGAAGTCGCTAAAATCGAATTCAAAGGCTACGACAAGGGCTTGCCCCCTGAGTTAGGTCTACGTATCCCGCAACTCAAAAAAGAACAAGCTAACGTAAAATATGCACAAGCAGCACTGGCGCGCGCCCAACGTAATCTTGAGCGCACAGTTATTCGTGCGCCCTTTGACGGCATAATCAAAGTTAGAAATGTCGATTTAGGTCAATACGTTAGCTTAGGCACTAATCTAGGTGAACTCTACGATACTCGCGTTGCCGAAATCCGCTTACCCATTTCTAATGATGATTTAGCCTATTTAGAGTCTGTCGATAATCCCGATACCCAAGTCACGCTTAGCGCCTCTTTGGCGGGCAAAGAAAATACTTGGGAAGGCAATATTATCCGCAGTGAAGGTGTTATCGATGCCGAAAATCGCATGGTGTATTTAGTCGCAGAAATCAAAGATCCCTATCTGCGCGCGAATAAAGTGCCAGGTAGCTTACCACTTAAATACGGCAGCTTCGTCAATGCAGTCATCAAGGGCCGCACTGTCGATGGCATAGTTAAATTACCCCGCCATGTGGTTCGTAACGACCAAGTCGCCCTAGTCAGCGACAAAAATATCATTGAAATGCGCCAAGTAAATGTGGTTCGTAGTGATTTAGAAAATGTGTTCATCAAAGACAGTCTAAAAACGGGCGAACGCGTCGCTACGACCCACTTTAACAGTATGGCAAATGGGCAAATGGTCAAAATCTTAGGTGAAGCGGCATTGCCCACTGAGACACCAAAAGAAAATACTCCTGAATCGAGTCTTGCGACCGCTGGAGTCAAATAATGGACACTCAAAAAGGGATCTTAGCTTGGTTCGCCCGCAACAGTGTGGCCGCGAACTTATTAATGTGTGTTCTGCTCATCGGCGGCCTGTTCAGCAGTATTTTGATTAATAAAGAAGTTTTTCCTTCTTTCGAACTCAATTTATTAAATATTTCCGTCGCCTATCCAGGTGCGGCGCCACAGGAAATCGAAGAAGGCATCAATATCAAGATTGAAGAAGCCATCCAAGATATCAACGGCATCAAGAAAGTGACTTCTGTGGCTAGCGAAGGCGTTGGCTCGATTACCGTTGAAGTTGAAGACGGTTACGAAGTGCAGACCATTCTCGATGAAGCCAAACTGCGGTTAGATGCAATTTCAACCTTCCCAGTGAACATCGAAAAACCGAATATCTCTCAAATCAAGCCAGAGAATAACGTCATTTGGGTGTCTGTTTATGGCGATATGACACTCCACGATATGAAAGAATTGGCTAAGTCGGTGCGTGACGATTTAACCCAACTCCCCGCTGTAACCCGTGCGAAAGTCACAGGGGTGCGCGATTATGAAATCGGTATTGAAGTTTCTGAGAATAAGTTAAGAGAATACGGTTTGACCTTCTCGCAGGTCGCATTAGCAGTGCAAAACTCCTCCTTAGACTTACCAGGTGGCTCTATTCGTGCTCAAGATGGCGATATCCTATTGCGCACCAAAGGCCAAGCCTACACGGGCGATGACTTTGCCAATATAGTCGTCACAACTCGCGCCGACGGTAGCCGCGTGATGCTGCCACAAGTGGCGACCATCAAAGATGATTTTGAAGAACGTTTGGAATATACCCGCTTTAACGGCAAACCCGCTGCGATTATTGAAGTCACCAGCATTGATGATCAAAACGCCTTAGACATTGCAGACCAAGTCAAACAGTACGTCGAGCAGCGCCGCGCCACACTGCCTGCTAACGCTCAACTCGATACTTGGGGTGATATGACCCACTATCTCCAGGGCCGCTTAGACATGATGATGTCGAACATGTTTTACGGTGCCTTGTTGGTGTTTATCATCTTAGCCATGTTCCTCGATCTGAAGTTAGCATTTTGGGTCATGATGGGGATACCCGTGTGTTTCCTCGGCACTATGTTGGTCATGCCACTCGAACCTTTCTCCATGACGATCAACATGTTGACCCTATTCGCTTTTATCTTGGTGCTCGGAATAGTGGTGGATGATGCCATTGTCATCGGCGAGAGTGCCTACACAGAGGTCGAACGCCACGGTCACTCGGTTGAGAACGTGATCCGCGGCGCGCAAAAAGTGGCGATGCCCGCGACCTTCGGGGTCTTAACCACAATTGCGGCATTTATTCCCATGTTAATGGTTTCTGGCCCTATGGGGATTATCTGGAAATCCATCGGTATGGTGGTCATCCTCTGTTTAGCCTTCTCACTGGTAGAGTCTAAGTTCATTCTGCCAGCGCATTTAGCGCACATGAAGTTTAAAAAACCTGGCGCACCAAAGGGATTCTTTGGCCACCTAAAAGCCAATTTTAACGACAGAGTGCAATACTTTATTCACCACAGTTATCGCAACTTTCTCGAGCGCTGTATCAAACACAGATACAACGTGGTCGCGGCCTTTATCGGTGTATTGATTCTGTCGATTGCCTTAGTCGCCAGTGGCAAAGTGCGCTGGGTATTTTTCCCTGACATTCCCTCAGACTTTATTCAAGTTGAACTTGAGATGGATGAAGGCAGCTCCGAAGGTAACACCTTAAAAGTGGTACAGAGCATAGAAGAAGCCCTGTACAAGATGAACGAAAAAATGGAGAAAGATAACGGTTATCAAGTGGTGAAGCACAGCTTTATCAATATGAGCTCCCGTACCTCCGCCTTCATTTTTGCCGAACTGACGAAAGGGGAAGACCGTGAAGTCGATGGAGTGACGATTGCTGCCGCGTGGCGTGAACAATTGCCCGAGCTTTTGTCGGTCAAAAAACTCAGCTTTAACGCGAGCACCAACGATGCCGGCGGCGATATTTCCTTCAGACTGACCTCGAGTGACCTCGATGAACTGTCCGCAGCCTCTAAAGAGTTGAAGCAAAAACTTGCCAGCTATGAAGGCGTGTACGATATTGCCGACAACTTCTCCTCGGGCAGTCATGAAATTCGCCTCAAGATACGTCCAGAGGCTGAAGCCCTTGGCCTGACCCTTTCCGATTTAGCCCGCCAAGTACGCTATGGCTTCTACGGTTACGAAGCCCAACGGATTTTGCGTAATAAAGAAGAAATCAAGGTGATGGTGCGCTACCCATTAGAGCAACGTCGTACTGTGGGTTATCTTGAAAATATGCTGATCCGCACGCCAACGGGCACCTCGGTTCCCTTCTCGACCGTGGCACAAATTGAGAAAGGCGAATCCTACGCCTCAATTACCCGTGTTGACGGTAAGCGAGCAATCACCATCACGGCAAATGCCAACAAAAACATCGTTGAACCTTCAAAAGTGGTACAGGAAATCCAAAAAGATTACCTGCCACAATTGCAGGCCAAGTACCCTAAAATCCAAACTGCACTGGACGGTGGCAGCTTGGATGAACAGAATGCCATGGTCGGTTTGATGCAAGGCTTCTTCTTTGCGCTGTTCACCATTTATGCTTTGATGGCCGTGCCACTTAAATCCTACAGTCAGCCGTTAATCATCATGTCAGTGATCCCCTTCGGGATTATCGGCGCTCTGTTTGGTCACTTGATTCAGGGACTCGCAATGAGCGTGTTAAGTCTCTGCGGCATAGTGGCATTAGCGGGAGTGGTGGTGAACGACTCCTTGATTTTGGTGGACTTTGTGAACCGTGCGCGGGAGCAAGGGCAGTCGGTCAGGCAGGCGGCGGTCGATTCAGGCTGTTATCGTTTTAGGGCGATCATCCTGACGTCACTCACCACCTTCGTCGGCTTAGTGCCTATTATTCTCGAACGTAGTTTGCAGGCGCAAATAGTGATCCCTATGGCGACATCCCTCGCCTTCGGTATCCTGTTCTCGACCGTTGTGACGCTAATTTTAGTACCCTTGCTGTACATCATACTCGACGACGTTAAGCGCACTAGCAGCCGCTTCTTCCATTGGTGGTGGCAGCCTAAAAAAGACCATGAAGTGGACTTTACACCTGAGCATTTAGAGCCGCCGGTCCCCACTGACTATAAAAAAGACTATCTATAGGAAGTTAACTAGAAGCAGTTAATCAATGTCTTGAACCTTAAAAAGAGAGCTTAGGCTCTCTTTTTAATCCTCAGTGCGAGTCAATAACCTCTCAATCATCTATGTCATTTTCAGTCTGCCGCGAGTGGCTTGAGCTTTCAAGTTGCGATCTAGTTGACAGTTATCGCATCAGGCTTTCGCTACACTGTGTTTAAGTCGTCAGCTATCGTTAGAATGAAACCCATCATTATGTCTGAGCATCTGCACAAGCAAAATATTGATAAACCACAAGTTGTCACCACAGAAACCCTAGCGAACGGTCACATAACAGATGAAGTTTGCACAAATGAAACCTGTGCGACTGAAACGCTTGTCTATGATATTCGTCGCAGTCGCTACCTTAATATTACGGGCCGCTGCACCCTGCGCTGCGCGTTTTGTCCAAAACATAATGGCAGTAAACAGATCCACGAATATCAACTGGCACTGTGTCACCAACCTAAGCCCGAAGAAATTATTCCACTGCTTGGCGATGTTAAAGACTTCGAAGAATATGTGTTTTGTGGCTATGGCGAACCAACCTTAAATCTTCCAACCTTGCTGGCGGTGGCGAAAGAAATTAAACAAAGAGGCGGGCGAGTACGCATTAATACCGATGGTTTAGGTAATTTAGTCCATAGGCGCAATATTTTGCCGGAACTAGCCAACTGCGTTGATAGTTTATCCATTTCCCTCAATGCGGATAATGAAGCCGCCTATATGGAACATTGTCGCCCCAAACTCGCTGGTTCCTATTCTGCCGTACATGCCTTCATCGCATTAGCGCCACACTATATTGAAACGGTACAAGTTTCGGCCATCGAAGGATTAGCGGGGGTTGATATCGACATCTGTCGTGAACAAGTTGAGTCCTACGGCTGCGAATTCAAGCATCGCATATTAGGCGCCTTAGGCTAAACGGCATTCTAATACAGCCAAAATCGACTCAAACACCCAAGCAGATAACACTGTCGATTACGTGAGTGGTACATGTGTGAATCGTCTTAACTTTTACTCAAGGAATCTTGCTGAGTAACTTGGCACTGTCGTAACAATTCTTTCGTGTTAACATAGCGAAATTAACAGTTCACCCACTCATAATCGGTTCATGCTGAAGAATAACCCAAGCACGTATCCCGCTGCGCCACTGCTCTCTTTAACTCAAGGGATCTATTGGTCGCATCAACGCTTACTCGCTATTGCAAGCCAGCTTTCTATGCTGGTGATTGGCATGATTATTTTAACTCACTTAATCATTACTTTAGGTGAACGACGCCTGCAAGAAGAGTGGGCAACGCAAAGATACAGTGAACTGCAAACCATAGGCTCATTGATCGCAGATAAAGTGTCTTTTCAGCAATTTCGAACCCAAATTTTCGCCAATGGGGAACTGCTAAAACAATACTTAAGCAATCCTACCGCCAAGCAACAACTTAAATTGCAGGAAAACTGGCAAGATCTAGTAAAACATATTCCTGAGTTACTCGGCATTGCACTGTACGATCCCCAAGGTAACTATAAATTCTCAACTCCCCCTAATTTCAATAAAGATGCCTTACCACCGACCTTACTTGGAGCGAGTCGGAGCATGGGTGGCAAAGAAGTTTATACCTCACCGCTGGAATTTGTTCCGATAGACGGCATGCTTGAACCTTATATGTATCAAATGGCGTGGCTCGAGAAGCCCGATCAGAGTTCTATCGGTTATCTGGTGACGTACAACTCTATGGTAAAAATGCTGGAGGCCATAAAACCAGCCTTTTCGAGCAATAAGTCCCCTATGTTAGTGCTTGATACTCAAGGATTACTCTATGCTGGCGCGAGCGATCTCGCCCCTCTAAGCAATATGCCAGAGACCTTAGGAGCAAGTTTAAGACAGAGCTATCCGGCCCTGTGGCGCGATATGTCCATGAGCAACTTTGGACAATTCCACGGTGAAGAAGCCACTTATGTTTACCTTAAAATCGAACTCACTGCCCAACCTGAGACTCACAGAGAATATTTTTTACTCTCCTATGTGCGCAACTCAGACATAGCTGCTCGTTTCTCACAATGGCAAAACATTGTCATTGTGGCATCGTTAATATTAACGGTTTTAGCCGCTTGGGTTGTACTACTCAGCCACATGTATCGCTTACAACAGCGTTCACGCCAATACAGTATTGATGTTGCTAATGGCTTATTTAATAGTGACATTGGCTTTATGATGGTAAACGAAAATGCCAGAGTCATCAGTGCCAATACTAAAGCGGCACAAGCGACCTTAGTACCATTAGATGAACTGACAGACCGAAGCCTACAGCGTACCTTATGCCTCGATGATAAAACCTACACGGAGTTAATGGAGCAGGTACATAAAACCGGTCAATGGTCTGGTGAAATCAGTCTAGACAGTATCAATGGCCCCACGCTGCGGGTTCATATCCGCCAAGCACCAAGGGCGAGCCGAGGCTCACCACATCTATTAATCACCCTTGAGGACATCAGTGAGTTAATCAGCAGCAAACAAAATGCTTTTCTCAGTGAGCTTTTATGCGATAACACAGTCGCGACAGCCCTCACAGATGCTAACGGTAAACTGATTAAAATCAATCCAGTATTCGATGCGCTAATGCAACTCAATGGCGATTTAAATCAAGATTTAGCGTCATTACTCGCAAATGATTTAGGCAATCAATGGCAGAGGATCAGCGCCCAAATTGCCATGCAAGGTCAGTGGCAAGGGCAAATTCTATGCTCACCTAAACAGGCGCATTCCAATTGTTTGCAAGCCACCTTGAAGGGCCATGTGGCCGCCGATGGTGAGATTGATTATATCGTCTGCACTTTAGAACAAGCCGCCGAGCGTGGTCGAGGCACAGAGAAGCGTAACCTTGTGCCCCATCGCAGTACTATTCTGCTGAATTTGGCAGATTTAGAACGTTACTTTAACTCTCTGCCGCCGCCAAGCCGTCTCAGCTCAAGCTTACTGTTAATGGATATCAATCCAGAGGGCATGCTAAGCCACATGAGTGATATCGACCAACTGGCAAATCGTCAGCAAGAAATAGAAGTGCAATTATTGCTTGAAATTCCAGCTAATTATCAAATTCTGCATTGGCAGCTAGGGAAGCTCATTGTGATGTTACCTGACACAGACGCCACCCATGCGCACAACTTTGCCCTCAATATGATGGAAAAGCTCAATGGTAATGGCTTAGGGGAAGGTATTAGTATTGGTATTGCGGGTTATCAAGAAGGCCAGACATTAGAGCAATATTTGAATAATGCCGAAATCGCCCTAAAACGGGCGAAGCAAAATAACGATCAGAATATCGGTCAGGCCTTTACTCGTCATCAATCGTAGATTCGGGTGCATTAACTGAGTCAGGCAACTGACTCTGGGTAATTTCTATGATTGCCGAGCGGTTCATGGTGATTTTATAGCGAATATACTGCGGGGCTTCGCGCCCATCACGCAACACTAAAATCAGATTGACTTGATAGCGCCGCTCAACCGATTCATAACTAATTTTGCCTTCAACTTCCTTATAAATCTTCGCTTTACCCCGTTCTAAATAACGGGCAAAAGGCACTAAGCTAAAGCTCACTTGCTCTTGAATAGTCGAATATCCCGCTTGAAATTCACTCTGATTCACCTTAGTGGCGATTTTATAGTGCAGAATTTCCGCATCGACCTTATTTTGGCTATGTCTGTGCTTTAGAATGTCACTGACTTTTTCGGGTAGATCTTGTTGACGCATAAACTCAAGCCATACCAACTGCTTAGCGATAACCGCCTGACTCGTAGTATCCCGTAAAATGCGGCTCCAACGTGGTCGACCCCGCTGAATAAATCGCCACATGGCATTGCGCACATCGTCCTTAAAGATTTCCCTGAAACCGTAGATCACGGCCAAGGTCAGCACTAGCGCAATAGTAAAACCACTAAAGGCACCCTGTGCTTGAATTATCAACGCAGACACCACCAACATCACTAACGCGGTCGCCAGTCCTGTCGTAAACTTTTTAAGGCCAATCCCTAAAGGCTTTAACTCTTCTTTGAGTACCACACCTTGTTGAATTAAACGGCGCAATAACAACATCTTATTAGAGATACGGTTAGGATCTTGCTTAGTTTGCGCTGAGTTGTACTTATGCTCATCACGATAGGCACATTCATTACGGCAGAGCGTGAGTACCCGCTCTAAAATATCGTTGAAATCACTGGTACGAGTGGCATAAGCGAGCACTTTGAGTAACTGCTGCTCACAAAACCAAGACAAGTAGTTATCAGCATTTTCAAAGTAAGATTTCCATTTGGGATCACCTGGTTCGTTACGACGAAACTTTTTCAGCAACTGGGCAATTTGTTCGCGTAATTCGTCGAGGGCAAAATAAAAATGGGTTACATCTGTGATTTGATTGAGTTCTTTAACATCGTTTTCAACCGCAACCGCAAACTGATAGGCGAAGAGATTTAGGTACAATCTGAACTCTTCAACAGTACGGCGATTTAAACTGGCAAAACGCCCCTGCACCAGAGGTAAGTGCAAGCCTTCTGAATAGTATGAGCGACGTCCAACTATTGAGCTGTAGTAGTACTCTTCTTCATTGAGCGTGCGCGAGCCTATGCCCATTTCCTTAGGTAAAAAGAAATAGAGATCGAGCTGACGATTATCGCCCTTTTCCATCTGATGGCTGAACTTAATCGACAGGGATTCTTCTTGCTTTACACGTATCTTAGACACAACACCCTTTTCATGAATCCCTCACAGGAGACTCACCACAGTAATCACAAATCAATGAGCACTAATCTTAACTGAAATAAACTCAAATTCACTGATTAAATTCGACTATTTACGATTCTGCATCCACAAATAGTATTGCTAGGCTGAAAAAGGACCACGGCATAATCTTTGGTGTCATCCATATCTAACACCTCGATACTGAGATTGTGCATTTCCGAGTCATTAAAATGTAAGCTGCTGATATAGGATAGATATTTCATATGTTCTGGCCAATTTTTTTGCTTTTCAATTTCAGATTCCGTTTTCGTTTTAACGGTAACTTTATAGGTCATGCTATTGGCCTCAATACTGTCGACTTTGCCTTGCATTAAAATATTGCCCGCACTCGTACCGTCAATATTAAAGTAACGATAATTGATCTGCGTATTGTCAGCGGCAATCAAAACATCCACGAGTAGGTAAAATTTACCGTCACTGCTAACACTCGAGCTGCCGCTAGGATTGGCACTAGAATGGCGGTCGAATAATTCAGAGCTGCAATTTAAAATCATCGTCTGATTGGTAGCCGACTGTTTGTATATCACACCGCAGGCCATAATCAATGCCGACAAGATAACAATATTAATCGTCCACTTTAGCCATTTAGCCACAGATATTAACCTCCTGCAGCCAAGCAGCATCGATGAAGGTTTTCGGTCGAGTGAAATCACTGATTTTAATATTACGGATCACTGACTGACCGAGTTTTTCGCCTCGAAAAGTAATATTAAGCACTTGTTTATCATGGGACAAAGAAGCATAGACATCAGCCCAATCACTTTGACCGCAGGCGATTAATCCTGCACTTAAGCGCTCACCTAACTCGAAGAGTAAAGTGTTATTAGTATTGGAATCAGCAAATAAGTGTAATCGTACTTGCTGGCCAGAAGCCAAAGGTAATATTGAGGTCATAAGTGCTTGGGTTGGCTTGCTGTGATCCGTATGATTCAAATAAAACACCGAAAACGCTAACATAAACCCGAATAACACTAAGGCACTCCACAAAGGCACTGTGTGCAATCTGAGGTAATTAACACCTCTAAACTCAGTCCCATTAGATGGTTGGAGTAAATAACCTTGGCCTTTCACGGTTTCAATCAAGCCCTCATATTGAGGTCCAAGAAAGCTGCGAAGCATAAAAACAGCACGGGCCACAGAGGTATCAGTTAGCGGCGGATGCTTTCCATCCCCCGTCTTCAGCATGTGCTTAGAAACCAACTTACCTTGATGCTCAACAAGCAAATTAAGCACTTGTAACTCGGCTCGAGGAAGATGCCAAGATTCATCGCGAGACAACTCAATCAGTATGCCTCGTTCCCGATCAAACCTGCAGTCTCCCAATTGCATCAACATCCACTCAACTCCATAAAAACACAAAGTTAAGTCTATGCAAACTAACTAATGATTAATGTGATCTTGCTAACCCAAGTCAGCAAATAGTTAATTTTCGTGAGACGACCCCCAAGTTCAGCGCTATTAGGCAAAAACATGCGTTAACTCACAGGAATAAATGCCATTTAGCACATGGGAAATTCGGCATAAATTTACATAAATATAACAAATATCGGGACAATGAGCACCTTGCAATCTGTTTAGTTAATTAAAATGCAGAATTTAAGTCGGTTAATTCTATTTTAGTGACGCTATTTACCGCTCATGTAAAAGGCAAATATCCTCCGGCATAAATCACAATATTTATCTCAAGCATGCTTAGAATTTACGCCATCAATTTATCTTTAGCATTTGATAAATAGAAGTAATCCTACATAGAGGAAATACATAATGAGCATAAATAGACGTCAAGCATTAACCCGTATTATTGGTATTAGCACCGCTGCGGCAGGTGCAACACTCATGGGAACATCGGTTCTCGCGGCAACGAATGCCGATGGTCAATATCAATTAGCGATAGGAGAGAAACTTAAATACGTTCCACTTGATGCAATGGCAACAGCAAAACTGGCCTATGAAACGGGTGGTGGTTGTATGCACCAAGTTTTTCATGCCGTTGTGACTATGCTAGCCCAATCTAATAGTGCCGATGCAGACAAGTTCAAAACAATTCCAACGGCATTAGCCGCCTATGGTTTTGCAGGGGTAACGGGTCAAGGCACACTCTGCGGTAATCTTAATGCGATAGGCATGTTAGTGAATATTTTAGATGACATTAATGGTCACAATAACGCCGTGATAGCCAATACCTTCCGCTACTACGAAAATACAACGCTCCCTTTATCTTCACCTGAATTTGTTACTGGTATTGGCTCGACAGCAGAAAAAACGGCTCTTGTGGGCAGTTCATCAAAAGCCAAGAGCGTGTTATGTCACTCATCTATCAGTAACTGGTCAAAGGCTTCTGGCTTACCATTCGCGAAAAAAGGTGAACGCTGTTACCGCTTATCCGCGTCTATGGCTTATTACTTAGTCGATGTATTGAATCGTGCCTATCAAGGGGAGAATATCGGCGCCCTTGTTGGTAGTAAGCCAACACCAGATGCACAAGATTGCCAAACGTGTCACGGTAGTACTAGCACACTAGGCTCAGCGGCAAGTGTAAAAACAGACATGGAATGCACCACTTGCCATACAGGGCATTTCAATTAAGGAGACTGTGATGAAATACCCATTACTCACATTGACCCTCGCAACATTAATGCTCGTAGGATGTGGCAGTGACAGCAATAACACTGAGCCTGAAACTCCGCAGCCACCTCCCGTCGAAAATGCAATAAACATTGATGAAGCAACGCAGATAAATCTCAAGCTTGAGCAATTTGACTCGAGTACAGGGACAATTCAATTTTCACTGACGGATGCGCAACAAGAGGCGATCACTGCGGCTAAAACCTATGATATTTACTATTTTGGGTTCCCCGACAAAGCCAAGGAATCCTCGAATCCGAAGGCATGGAAACACTGGCATGTTACCCAAAATTATCGTTGCCAAAGTCTTGGAGAATGCAGCGGTAAATTAACCGAAGTCACAAGCGGTCAATATCAATTTGAGATAGCAGGCTTAGATTGGGCTCAGCAGGATCCAAGTGGTTCAGTGGCACAAATTAAAGTCGCGATTCAGATCTACGGTGCAAAAGCCAATAACGAGCTGGATTTAATCCAAGTTCTACCGCAATAATCCTTCCCATGACATATCCAAACAAATAGAGGCATCCATCGGATGCCTCTATTTTATTCATTGATATCTAGACGTTATGCGATTGAATTTTGTTAGATCGATGTTGTTCGCTAAATAATTCGCGATATTATCCGCTACAAAACGACTCACAAACGTCAATACAGCCCAAATGATGAATGCTCAGTACTTTTATTTAGAACATCGCGGCATTGAGCCACATATGTACTAAAATGCTCGCGATATAACCCAGCGCAATGACAGGTGTCCAACGCAAATGGGCACCAAAGGTGTAAATCCCCCTAGCTTGTCCCATTAACGCGACCCCTGCAGCACTGCCAATTGACAATAAACTGCCCCCAACTCCTGCGGTTAACGTTACCAGTAACCATTGGCCTAAGGCCATCTCAGGGTTCATCGTCAACACAGCAAACATCACCGGAATATTATCAACAACCGAAGACAACAGACCGATAGCCACGTTGGCATAGGTCGTATCCCAATTGGAATACAAAGCCTCAGATACTAAGCTCAAGTACCCCATAAAGCCAAGGCCACCCACACATAGCACTACACCATAAAAGAACAACAGGGTATCCCATTCAGCGCGGGAGATCCTGCTAAACACATCGAAGGGCACCACACTACCAAGTTGCTGCAGACGCTGCTCGTCCTGACGCAATTCAGCCTTTGCACGTTCGCGGGCAACGGAACGATTGAAGGTTTTACGCAGATAAAAACCAAAAAATTGTAAGAAACCTAATCCCGTCATCATACCCAATACAGGCGGCATACCTAAGAAGGAATGAGCACACACTGCCGTAGCGATTGTGAGTAAAAACAACGCAACAATTCGCTTAGCACCCGGCTTAGTATAAACATGCTCTTTTTCTGGCTCTGGCACAAAATGTGGAATAAACACACTCATAATGGCAGCGGGTAATGCAAAGTTCACTAAAGCAGGAATAAACAGATGGAAGAAATCGCTAAAGTGCACTAATCCTTTTTGCCACACCATTAAGGTCGTGATATCACCAAACGGACTAAACGCACCACCCGCATTAGCCGCAACAACAATGTTGATACAGGCTAGGGTGATAAACTTGCGTTGCCCTGCCCCCACCTTCATCACCACGGCACACATCAATAGCGCAGTCGTTAAATTATCTGCCACGGGTGAGATAAAGAACGCCATAAACCCCGTCAACCAAAATACGGTTCTTAGACTAAACCCACGGCCGACAAGCCAACCACGAATGGCATCAAACAAATTTCGCTCTTCCATAGCATTGATATAAGTCATCGCCACGAGTAAGAAGAGTAGAAGCTCAGCATATTCAAGCAAGTTATGTTTGAATGCAGTTTCCGACACTTCAGACATACCATTTTGTACATACACAAAACCTATCATGCCCCAGATAATCCCTGCCGCGACCAGCACAGGTTTCGACTTGCGTAAATGTAACGACTCCTCAGCCATCACCATTATGTATGCAAGTACAAACACAAAGACGGCAACATAACCCACACTCGAGGCGGTTAAATTAAGCCGTTCTATCCCTTCTGTCATAGCCCATGCTGCAGGTGAGAATCCGCTCAATATTGCAACGCAGAATAGACTCCATAACGCCATTCCACTGCCTTTAAACAACCGCTGTAATTTCATTAAAGTTCATCTCTACGTAGGAAATTAGTCGAAAATTACCATAGCTTCGGCATAGTAAATGTTGATAAAACGCAACTTTCTATGCATTACCCTATAACCAAAGGCATTTAAAACATTAATTTTTGTATAACTACAGCGATAACTAATAAAGAAACATTTAACTTAGTCTAAAAAGAGCCAATAAAAAAGCACCTCAAAGGTGCTTTTTAGTTTCTAATCAGCGTCACAGCATTAGAAGGAATATAACAAGGTCATATTGGTTTCTGTATCTGTACTTTTCTTATTATCCAACGGCTCGCTGTTGTAACGCACAATAATGGCAAACTTCATTGCTAATGCGCCGATAATATTCGCCGTTAACGAAGTTTCAGAACGGGCATCGAGCTTATCACCGTAATCGGCAACGAAACGTTGTTGGAATTTAGAGGTGTCAGTGATTTCGGTTTCAAAGTTGATCACGCCGTGAGCGACGACGCTGTCATTGGTGTCATGGCCTTCGATAAGTGCTTGCTCTGTATCAAGACGCTGATAGATATAACCTGGACCGACTTCGACATCTAAAAAGGTCTTACTAGTATCATAGAATCTATAACCATAACCCGCTGCGCCAGATAGCGTGTAATCATAACCTGTGAACGGATCAACTTCATAATTACCGTTAGCAAACAAGTAGCTACGATCTGTCATCTTGTAGTTACCTTGTGCGCCCGCTAAATAGCGTTTCGCGGTAACAGAACCTGTATCCTCTTTATATAAACCTTCGAGTAAGTACTGATTCTCCCAATCGCCAAGCTCATGCTTAAGATTTAAACGTCCTTTGAATGATGAGGTTTCAGTGTTACCTGTGGTTAAGGTTGCACCAAGCTCAGCTTCACCTGCGAATGTCTCATCGCCTTTTACAAAATCGGCCCCAGCTGTCGCCATAAAAGGTGCAGCCATTAATAGTGCTGCGGTCAGTACTTTCTTCATGTTTATCCGTTCCTGTTCCGTTAAATCCAATCCCTATAAATATCTGTTCGTCCCAGCGATGCTGAATAAGCACATATTAATAAGGGTTAGTATTTTCCCCTGAAAATCTGCGCGATATTAACATTTACGATTAAAAAATGAAAATTGCAGCTATTTTAAGTATAAAAAAACCCGCTTTAGCGGGTTTTTATCTCAGCGATAACGCTTACATATTGATCTTAGGATCTAACGCGCCAGACTGATACGCTTTATACATTGCTTGTAAAGACAATGGCTTAATCTTAGATGCTTGACCTGCACAGCCGAAAGCTTCATAGCGAACCGTACAAATATCGGCCATGGCTTCCATTGATGCTTTCAGGAATTTACGTGGATCAAATTCACTCGGGTGTTCAGCTAAGAATTTACGAACAGCACCCGTTGATGCTAAACGTAAGTCGGTATCAATGTTGACTTTACGTACACCGTGTTTGATACCTTCTACGATTTCTTCTAATGGCACACCGTAGGTTTCTGGGATCTGACCACCATATTGGTTGATGATCTTTAGCCACTCTTGTGGCACAGAAGATGAACCGTGCATCACTAAGTGAGTGTTAGGAATACGCGCATGAATTTCTTTGATGCGGTCGATACGCAGTACATCGCCCGTCGGTTTACGACTGAACTTATATGCACCATGGCTAGTACCGATAGCAATCGCGAGTGCATCAACATGGGTATCGGCAACGAAACGCGCCGCTTCTTCAGGGCTAGTCAACATTTGATCGTGACTTAAAATACCTGATGCACCAACACCATCTTCTTCGCCAGCTTGGCCAGTTTCTAAGCTGCCTAAACAGCCAATTTCACCTTCAACTGACACACCACACGCATGGGCAAATGCCACTGTACGACGGGTAACATCAACGTTGTACTCGTACGATGCAGGCGTTTTGCCGTCAGCCATCAAAGAGCCGTCCATCATGACTGATGACATGCCTAATTGGATAGAACGCTGACAAATATCAGGATCGGTACCGTGGTCTTGGTGAATACACACAGGGATATCTGGGTACTGCTCAAGAGCCGCTGCCATCAAATATTTTAAGAACTGTGGGCGAGCGTATTTACGCGCGCCAGCAGAAGCTTGCACTATCACAGGGCTGTCTGTTGCTTCAGCGGCCTGCATGATGGCACGCATCTGCTCTAAGTTGTTAACGTTAAACGCAGGCACACCGTATCCATGTTCTGCTGCGTGATCAAGTAGTTGTCGTAGGGAAATTAACGCCATTTTTTAACTCCAATAATAGGGTGATATCTATCACCGAGGTCGCTATCGTTTGGATGGATTTTTATACCCGCATTCAACTCTGTACCTTAAATAAACAACTTAAATTAAGCACCTTAGATGAATACGGGCGGTTTTTTTATAATTTTTTACTTTTTATCAAAGCTTTGATGTTATCAGAGCTTATCGCGGCGTCTTATGCGCCGCGTTTTTTAAAACTTAATGATTAAGCGCCGCGTTTTTCTAACATAGCAACAGCCGGTAATTCTTTACCTTCGAGGAACTCGAGGAAAGCACCGCCGCCAGTCGAAATGTAAGACACTTTATCGGCAATACCGTACTTATCAACCGCAGCCAAAGTGTCACCACCGCCTGCGATAGAGAACGCTTTTGAATCAGCAATCGCTTGGGCGATACGCTTAGTACCTTCACCGAATTGGTCGAATTCGAACACGCCCACAGGGCCGTTCCACACGATAGTACCAGCAGATTCGATGATTTTAGCCAGTGCTTCAGCGCTATCTGGACCAATATCGAAAATCATTTCGCCATCAGCGACTTCGCTAACCGATTTTAACGTCGCTGTCGCAGTTGGGCTAAACTCGCCCGCAACGACCACATCAGTCGGCACAGGAATATCGGCGCCACGGCTCTTAGCATTAGCCACTAAACGCTTAGCTTCGTCGATCAAATCCGCTTCATACAGTGATTTACCAACATTGTAGCCCGCCGCCGCGATGAAAGTATTGGCAATACCACCGCCAACCACTAACTGATCAACGATACCCGAAAGGCTTTCTAGCACGGTCAGCTTAGTTGACACTTTAGAGCCACCGACAATCGCCACCATAGGACGCGCAGGATTATCTAATGCCTTGCCTAAGGCATCTAATTCTTGTGCCAGTAATGGACCGGCACAGGCGATTGGGGCAAACATGCCCACGCCATGGGTCGATGCTTGGGCACGATGTGCAGTACCGAAGGCGTCCATCACATAGACATCACACAGCGCCGCCATTTTTTTCGATAAGGCTTCGTTGTTCTTACCTTCACCCACGTTGAAACGCACGTTTTCGAACACAACCACTTCACCCACGGCAACGTCAACGCCATCTAAATAGTCGGTCGCTAAACGCACAGGACAAGACAGGGCTTTTGCCAAATAATCGACCACAGGTTGCATAGAATATTCAGCATTGTATTCGCCTTCGGTCGGACGACCTAAATGCGACATCACCATCACAGCCGCACCTTTTTCAAGGGCCAACTCGATAGTCGGTAGAGAGGCGCGCAGACGTGCGTCACTGGTGACGACGCCGTTGCTGACAGGGACATTGAGATCTTCGCGGATAAGCACGCGCTTACCTTGTAGATCCAGATCTGACATATTGATAATTGCCATGGTAACGCTTCCTTTTATAATCAAAAAACAAACTGTTTCACACATAGCCGGTATGAATTGACTGCCGCTCGGCGCTCGACATCCCGTCGAATTGGCATAAATTCAGTGACCCACAAGTGAATAATCTACTTTTATCAGCCTCGCTTGGCCGCGATCATCGCCAAACTCGTATCTAACATACGATTGGCAAAACCCCACTCGTTATCGCACCACAGGAGTAACTTCACCAACTGACCGGCGCTCACGCGGGTCTGGGTACCATCGACAATACTGGAGCGCGGATCATGGTTGAAATCACATGAGACTAAGGGCTCATCAGTATAGCCTAAGATGCCGTTAAATCGCCCATTGGCGGCTGATTCCAGCACCTGATTGACTGTGGCAATATCGACGGTTTTTTCTAAGGTCACGGACAAATCGATGGCGGTCACGTTGATGGTGGGCACGCGCACCGAAATCGCTTCAAACTTATTTTTCATGTGCGGCAAGATCCGCTCAATACCGCGGGCAAGCTTAGTGTCGACAGGGATAATCGATTGACCAGCAGCGCGGGTTCGACGCAAATCATCATGGTAAGCATCAATCACTTGCTGATCGTTCATCGCCGAATGGATAGTGGTAATCGCACCGCTTTTAACGCCAAAGTGGCGATCGAGCACATCGATCACAGGCACGATACAGTTTGTGGTGCAAGAAGCGTTGGAAACCACTGTGTGTTCGGCGCGGAGTAAATCGTGATTCACACCATAGACAATCGTGCCATCGACATCCGCTGAGGATGGATGGCTTATCAGCACTTGTTTAGCGCCAGCATGAATATGGGCTTCGCAGCTTTGACGATCAACTAATACGCCTGTGGCTTCATAGACAATATCTATGTCCATCTCGTGCCAAGGGAGTTTTGCCGGATCGGGCTCGTGGAGGATTTTTATCGCATCGTCGCCAATCAGCATATGATCATCAACAAGCTTCACTTTGTGCGCAAACCGACCGTGGGTGGTGTCGTACTGGGTCAGATGAATAATGGCTTCAGGTTTAGCTAATTCATTAATCGCGACAATCTGCATTTGCTGCCGTTTTCCAGACTCATATAAAGCTCGGAGAATAGAGCGGCCGATACGGCCATAACCATTGATAGCGACTCGGATCATTGAGGTCTCAATTTCCTCTTAATACAAAAACGGCCTGCAAACGATTGCAGGCCGCATTATACAGATTAACACTTAAAAAGTTTAACCTTTTGTATTGAATCTAATCCCTTGAGCCATTAGCCCAATGATTTTGCAGCATTCAGCACATTTTCAACGGTGAAACCGAAGTGATTCAATAGCACGTTACCCGGCGCAGACTCACCAAATGTGGTCATGCCTACAACTGTGCCTTCAAACCCGACGTACTTGTACCAGAAATCGGTATGCGCTGCTTCAATAGCCACACGTTTAGTCACAGCACGTGGTAATACAGATTCTTTATACGCGGCATCTTGCTTATCGAACTCAGTTGTCGATGGCATAGAGACCACGCGAACGTGTTTACCTTGCTCAGTCAGTGCAGCGGCTGCATCCATTGCCAATTGTACTTCGCTACCAGTTGCGATCAGGATCAGTTCTGGTGTACCCGCACAGTCTTGCAGTACATAAGCACCTTTAGCCACGTTGGCTAATTGCTCAGCGGTACGCGCTTGCGCTTTCAGGTTTTGACGGCTGAAGATCAGTGACGTAGGTGCATTACGGCGCTCAATCGCAGCTTTCCAAGAAACTGCCGTTTCTGCCGCATCACATGGACGCCATACGGCCATATTTGGCGTCATACGCAGGTTAGCTAATTGCTCAACTGGTTGATGCGTTGGGCCATCTTCACCTTGACCGATAGAGTCATGGGTATAAACGAAGATGTTTTGAATACCCATCAGCGCCGACATACGGACTGCGTTACGAGCATATTCCATGAACATCATGAAAGTTGCGCCGTAGTTGATGAAACCACCATGCAGCGAAGCACCGTTCATAATGCCGCTCATGCCGAATTCACGCACGCCGTAGTAAATGTAGTTACCAGCTGGATCGTCTTGAATACCTTTAGAACCTGACCACAGTGTCAAGTTAGAACCCGCTAAGTCAGCAGAGCCGCCTAACAGTTCAGGCAACATAGCGCCAAATGCACCGATGGCATTTTGTGAGGCTTTACGGCTCGCAATACCTTCGGCTTTGTCCTGTGATGCTTGCACGAATGCCTGCGCTTTTTCTTCGAAATCAGCCGGTAATTCACCTTTCAGAACGCGACGCTCATATTCAGCAGCCAGTTCTGGGTGAGCTGCGCGATAAGCTGCAAACTTCTCGTTCCACGCTGCTTCACGGGCAGCACCGGCTTCTTTGGCATCCCAACCCGCATAAACGTCAGCAGGGATTTCGAATGGCGCATGTGGCCAGCCAAGGAATTCACGGGCTGCTGCGATTTCCGCATCGCCTAGTGGCGCGCCGTGGCAATCGTGGCTGCCTGATTTGTTAGGTGAACCAAAACCGATAATGGTTTTGCAGCAAATCATGGTTGGTTTATCAGTCACCGCTTTCGCCGCTTCGATAGCAGCACGGATTGCCGCACTATCGTGACCGTCAACACCGGCAATCACATGCCAGCCGTAAGCTTCAAAACGTTTTGGCGTATCATCGGTGAACCAGCCTTCAACATGGCCATCGATAGAAATACCGTTATCATCCCAAAATGCGACCAGTTTACCTAAACCTAAAGTACCGGCTAATGAACAGGCTTCGTGGGAAATACCTTCCATCAAACAGCCATCGCCGAGGAAGCAGTAAGTATAGTGATCAACGATATCGTGACCATCACGGTTAAACTGTGCCGCTAAGGTTTTCTCAGCAATCGCCATACCGACAGCGTTGCTGATGCCCGCACCGAGTGGACCCGTTGTGGTTTCAACACCTGGGGTGTAACCGTATTCTGGGTGACCCGGGGTTTTAGAATGCAATTGACGGAACTGTTTAAGCTCTTCAATTGGTAATTCATAACCAGTCAGGTGAAGTAAAGAGTAAATCAGCATTGAACCGTGACCGTTAGAGAGGATAAAACGATCTCTATCTACCCATTTCGGATTGTTCGGGTTGTGCTTAAGGAAATCATTCCACAGCACTTCAGCAATATCTGCCATACCCATTGGGGCGCCGGGATGGCCTGAATTTGCTTTTTGAACTGCATCCATACTTAACGCACGGATTGCGTTTGCGAGTACTTTACGGGAAGACATGCTCTCTCCTGCTTGTTTGTGGGGTCTAGCGGGCAATTTGGATGCATATTTTCCCCTACATGCCAGTGTGACGCAAACTAAAATTGCCATTCACTCAGCAAAAGATGGGCGAATATATACCCAAACAACCTGAAGATGCAGGATTCAGGTCGCTTGGGTATACAAGTCGCAGAAACAAGCCGGTCACTTTGCTAGCGTTTACTTGAGAGGGCATAGCAAGGATCACTTGTAATGGAGAAATAAATTTCTCAAAAACATAGCAAACTTAATACTATGAAATATAAGAAAAATAACCTATTTATGACTGAGCGTAGTCGTTTTCAGGTCACAATCTGAGAGGATTTTTTATTATCGGGGGTGATCGGCAATCGGATTTAAACTAAAATAGCCGTCTAGATGTAGATGCTTCTACACGTTTGAATGCTAACGACGAGATTTTCCTACTATGGCAAAGCACTTGTTTACTTCTGAGTCGGTCTCAGAAGGTCATCCCGATAAGATTGCAGATCAGATTTCTGATGCTGTGCTAGATGCAATTCTGGCTCAAGATCCAAAAGCACGCGTAGCGTGTGAAACTTATGTCAAAACCGGCATGGTATTAGTCGGTGGTGAAGTCACTACCTCTGCCTGGGTTGATATTGAAGAAATCACCCGTAAAACGGTGCGTGAAATTGGTTATACCCATTCAGATATGGGATTTGATGCAGACTCGTGCGCAGTATTAAACGCCATTGGTAAGCAATCACCCGACATCAATCAAGGTGTAGACCGCGCAGACCCTGCAGAGCAAGGTGCTGGCGATCAAGGGTTAATGTTTGGTTATGCCAACAACGAAACTGACATTCTGATGCCTGCACCTATCACCTATGCTCACGCATTAGTGAAACGTCAGTCTGAAGTGCGTAAAAATGGCACGCTACCTTGGTTACGCCCAGATGCGAAAAGCCAAGTCACTTTTGCCTATGATGATGGCAAAATTGTCGGTATCGATGCAGTTGTGTTATCGACTCAACACAGAGATGACGTTTCACAAGCCGACTTAATTGAAGGCGTGATGGAAACCATCATCAAGCCTGTATTACCGGCTCAATGGTTAAACAAAGACACTAAGTTCTTTATCAACCCAACTGGCCGTTTTGTTATCGGTGGTCCAGTAGGCGATTGCGGCTTAACGGGTCGTAAGATCATCGTTGACACCTACGGCGGCATGGCCCGTCATGGTGGTGGCGCATTCTCTGGTAAAGATCCATCAAAAGTGGATCGTAGCGCGGCATATGCTGCACGTTATGTGGCAAAAAACATAGTTGCAGCAGGTCTTGCTGATCGCTGTGAAATCCAAGTGTCTTACGCTATTGGTGTGGCAGAGCCTACCTCTATCAGCATCGAGACCTTCGGTACCGGTAAGGTGTCTGAAGAAGTGCTGATCAAGTTAGTACGTCAACACTTTGAACTGCGCCCATACGGTTTAACGGCCATGCTAGATTTAGCACGTCCAATTTATCAAGCGACCGCCGCTTATGGCCACTTTGGCCGCAGCGAATTCCCATGGGAAGCAACTGATAAAGCCGAAATATTGCGCGCTGACGCGGGTCTATAGTCTTAATTCATTTCAATTTTTACACTTAAGACCCATGAAAAACCGCTACCCAGCGGTTTTTTTATGTCTGACATTTAGTTAGATTAATAGTGCTAAGACAAATATGGCAAGATAAAAAGCAGCATATACACAGACCATTAGAGTGCACTGACCCCATGACCGATAACGCCATCTTATTACAGCAACTTCAATCTTGTGCATGGGCAGCCAATGTAGGTCTGCCAGAAGAAACAGCAAAGACATACGGTACATTAGAGGAGATCGCCGCTTTTCTTGAATCCGATCCTGAAGCCTTTTTTGAAACACCTTACGAAATCCACTATGAAAGCCTGTGTGTAACAGATCATGACTTGGCAAATTCGTTAAAAACAAAGGCAGTAATAAATGGTGTGCATACTTGGATTTCTGATAACGAAGTCGATGAAATTTCTAAGTCAGCTTACCTCGCCACTTGGAAAATTATTCCCGTTGCAGAAATATGCGCGCTGACATCCGATGACGCTAATACGCTCGCAACACTGCTCCTAGCTGACGTTAAACTTTCAGCCTTTACGAGTGAACGCCTATTTTGGTATCTCTGTGGAAGAATCCCCTTTGGTTATATTGGTACTTACCCAAACGGGCAATGGTTGATACTTTAGACTTATACGCTAGCACCTTTAATTTTTCTGACTTCATCTAGGGTCTATTGAGCTTTCGAGGATGATTTTTAGACAGCATGCCAATACTGATGCTAACCAATGCACGCTGGGAAACACTATTTCATTTAATGAAAAGCACAGGCCGTGTTTATGATAAACCTGAACATAGACAAACATTCGAAGGCATTCTTTACCACCTTCTAACAGGTATCCCTTGGCAAGATTTACCCAAAGAGTTGAGCCATTGGAGTACGGTTTTTAGAGGGTTTCATTTATGGTCTAAAAAGACATTCAGGCCTATTTACTCAAAGCTTTAGTGAAAATGGCCGACACGGAATGGGTCTTTATTGATGGCTCGATAGTGCGGACTCACCAGCACAGTGCAGGTGCACTGAGTAATGAGTAATGAGAGTTACCCTATTGTTTAATTGATAGTGGATACCTTTATCAAACGGGTAACTCTCAGTTTTATCTATCGCCCATGAATATCAAATAATGGCTAATGCACAGGGTATTCGTTTAGAAACGTACATTCATACCAACCCAGAAGTTACGGGCCTTATCTTTGTTATTAAAATCATCAACGTAAGATGCTGTGTATCCGTTTTGGCCATTATCGTCAGAGACACAAGTGGTGCTAGTGTCACTACATTCGGTGAAGACAATATCGTATGAAGTAAAATCTTTATCAAACAAGTTATTTACTCGCATGTTGAAGGTGACAAACTCACTCGCCTGATAAGAACCACCAAGATGGAACACGTTATAACCCTTATAGTAGAGTGGAGCATCATTAATGATATCCCAAGAGCGATAACGTTTAGCACGGTATTCTGAGGTCAAGAATACGTTAAATGAGTCGGTCAACTCCCATTTTAATGTCGCGTTTGCCATATGCTTGGCACTGTTGCCGAGTGGACGGCCTTGCTCTGCACCGCTTTTCTGCTCGCTATCTGTGTAGGTATAATTAGCATTTAACGTTAAGGCATCTAGAATTTCCCAACGTCCCGCGAGCTCAGCACCTTGAATAGTAACTTTATCTATGTTGACTGTTTTGCTACTGACTGCATAACCTAAATCAGCATATTCACCCGCATCGGAACATTCTATGCTCGTACCTTTACCACAGGGTTGTGAAGCAATCTTATCGTCAAAGTCATTTTTAAAGATAGTGACGTTAAAATTATGGCCATCTGGATGAGACCAATACAGGGCGACTTCGCTGGACACACTGGTTTCAGCTTCGAGATCTGGGTTACCAAATTGCGGTGAGGTTCCTTGGCCACCAAAGCCAACGACACCATCATACAATTGTGTGGTTTTAGGTGTTTTAAAGCCTGTGCTCACCCCACCCTTTACAGTCCACTCATTATTAATGGTGTAAACGCCGTATAGACGTGGGCTGAGTTGGTTGCCAAATATTTCATGATCATCATGACGTAAACCCGCAGTAACAGATAAATCAGAAGTCATGCTCCATGTATCTTCAACAAAAACAGACCACATATTGTGTTCTTGTACTGCGCCCGGCGTACCTTCTTCCATACCAAATACACCGTCTTTCAACTCACCACGAATCACCTGCGCCCCCGTCACTGCGACATGATTTCCTGCAGCTTCAAATGGAATATCGAGTTTCATATCAAGCGTATATTGATTACTTGCCATTTCGCGTTTAGGTCTAGGCAGGAAAGTGGATTCAGCAATCGCTTTACGTTCGGCTTCAGTCATGCCGGTGTAATCCCCTTTACCATCAATCATCTGCAGTAGTAATACTCTTTCAGCAGTGGTAAATGGAAGTGTGCGGCCATTATTTTGTGTGTCTACATAGGATAGTGACACAAAGCTTGTACCAAAATCCCAAGCACCTTCATGGGTTAACGCCCAAGCATCACGGGTAAATTTTTGAGTCTCGCTGTAACCCGCTCGCGGATTTGATCGTCTTGCCCATTCACCACCGCTGGCTAGACAAGCAGCCTCACGGGAACCTACGCCGCCTTTACAGAAGTTACTGGCAATCCAGAGACTATCGATATTATCAACAGTACCAAGCGGATACTCGCGTTCACCGTTATCATTGATCAGTGGCGTATTATCATAATCTTGAGATGAGGAATCTAAATCAAACCAAATTTTGTGATGTTCATTTAGCGTCCAACTTAAACTCCCACCTAACATATGATTTTCGTTATCGACGGTTTTACCGCCACCACCAAAACCGAGTGAACGAGTGCGTACTTCTCCATTGGGATAATCTACTGGTGCATACTCTGGTGTAGACCCCATTCGATCATAAATACTGCCATGAATCGATAACCCAAGAACGCCTTTAATGAGGGGACCCATCACGCTGAAATCGGTAGTGATATCTTCGCCATAGGCATCATTGGTTTGATGAGTTCGGCTGTGAGTGATAGAGCCAGACCATTCGTCGCCCACTTTTTTAGTGATGATGTTCACCACACCACCTAGAGCATCTGCACCGTATAACGTTGATGCTGGCCCACGAATAACTTCAATTCGATCAATAGCATCAAGTGGTGGTACATGACCAAATTGATTGCCACCAAAACTGTTTGGATAAATATCACCATGGTTGTTCTGACGCTTACCATCGACAAGGATTAAGGTATAGTCAGATCCCATACCGCGTAGACTGATGGTACCTTGCCCTGTTTTATCACGGGTTTCACCAATATCAACCCCTTCCAAGTCACGCACTGCATCTAGGAGAGTGGTATAAGGTTTTATCATCAAATCTTCTTGGGTGATAACAGAAATACTGGCAGGTGCATCAACCAATTTCTGTTCATATCCAGAGGCAGTAACAACCATAACTTCCATTTTTCTGTCGGGAGCCTCTTCGGCTTGGACAAAATTACCCGCAAATACAGCGGTAATGGCAACTGCCAAGCAAGTTTGACGAAATAACATAAACCTCTCCTGTTTAGTAAACTTAGTTTACAAATGTAACCTATAAATGATTTCGCGAATGATAATGATTAACATTAGTGAGATCAATCAAAAGTTGAATACAACAGAAATAACATTTACGTTTAGTGAAATTGATCGTAATTTGCTTACATTCATCGCTTGAATGAACTACACGACAAAGGGGGGCTAAACCCCTCCATTCACCGCAAAAAGATATTTAATCGATTGAAAAATATGAATTTAAAAGAAGTAAACACTTTGTCTAAAAGCTTTATTTAAGCCGTTTTATCTTAACCACCCATCGCATTATCTGAGCCATCGCGTTATCTGAATCATAGTTACATTTTATGCCTTACTATTTCGAACAGGGCTTAATTGCAGGTTTCCAATACAAGGGGATAACGATGCCACGGACAAGAAGATGCAAATAAAGTGAGAAGATATGCCGATGTACTACGAGTCTAGCCAAGTGGTAAAAAGAGCCTATTAGTGCTGAAAGGGTCGCTTGGAGAAAAACTTAATTTCATTATTTATCCAGCAATCTTACGGCGCTAAAATTGGGCAGTATTGATGAACATCATTTGATGATCGTCTATACCGAAGAGAATTCTTCATCCCATTTCAGAGTGGTATCAGCACTGAAAAATGTTATAGGCTAAGTATCATCTGTTTATATTACGAAATATGGCCATTTGTATAGATAACACTGGCCCCGAATTTTCATCAACCGATGTAAAATCTTAATAAATACCTTTTACGTTTATAAAGTAATCACATTCCAGAAAGAGTTTTTGACATGAACTTTGAAGTTATGAGTGAAGAAAATACCGCGATTGTGGATGAGCTGGTAGACGGCGTTCGGCAATATAATGCTGGGCTCTTAGGACCAGAGAAATCAGTACCTTTGACTGTCATTGCACGTGATGAAGCTGGCAAGTTGATTGGTGGTGTGGGTGGTCGAACTATCTATAAAAACTTCTTAATCAATGTCGTCTGGGTTGATGAGCAAACCAGAGGCGCAGGGCTTGGGCGTAAACTGATGGCACTTGCAGAAGCAGAGGCGAAACAGCGGGGTTGCTTGGTAGCTCAAGTGGATACCTTATCGATTCAAGCACCTGTGTTTTATGAAAAACAAGGGTTTGAGATCATAGGCACTGTCACCACTGACCCTCAGCGCATCTTTCTGATGAAGAAGTATTGATCAAAAAAGCGATTGAGAAACGGACTGAATTAACACTCTCAGCAATGATCGAAATGGGCGTTTTGCATGCAGAGTAGACCAATCTGCTCTTGGGATAAAATAGCGCATTCTAACGCGCTCTTGGAGTTTACACGGCTAAGTTCCTTATCGGTCAGTCGCGTAATCACCGTCGAATAGGCATTGGTTCGACCACAATCGAGCCAAATATTCCCCACTTGTACCCAATAATGCTGCACTTGCCCTGAATCGGAGATAAACTCGACTTCAAATCCCCTCGCCTCACATTCATGGTGAGCGCACTCAGATAGGACCAATCTCAAGTTGTCCCAAGCCGATAAATTGACTTCGGCATAGGCCGTTAATAGTGACTCAACAAATTGTACATTCATGTATTTATCTCCGTTATTTAACCTGAACTCGGGTTATTTACACAGTAGAGATTGAATCCTTAATTTCTATCATCGAACAACTAAGCTTGGGTCTTTGCCACCATTAAATAATAATCTCTTGCCGAAACGGTGAAAAAATCCACAACCTGCATGTGCGCTTTACCCGAGTGAGCGGCAAAGGAACGTTCATTATCTTCAGCAATAAAGGTCAACATATAGCTAAAATGCGGAGCAACTTGGCGACGAATTTCATGGACTAATGCCTCGAAAATCCCTTGCCCACGGTAGGCTTGCTGCACCCATATCGGCCCGTATTGGCAAGAATTGACCTTAGTTAATTTAGGTCCATCCCAATCGAGTTGCCCTAAACGATTCAACAAAGTGCGGTAAATGGGCCAATGTTCGAAAAATCCCCAACGGCCTGCAATCACATAACCGACGATCTGCTGCTCAACCTGCGCCACCACGACCCAATGGTGCTGCACTAATGCGCTCAATTCACTGTGGGAAAAAGCTTGCCCTTGTAACCCCATACTGGCGGAGGCTAATTCATCATTGAGATGTTTTTTCTCTAGCATCGCTAATAAATCAACATCTTGGGGTAAGGCTAATCTAATCTTCACAATGTTCTCACAGCATAATGTTGGCTTTGGGCCCAATTTCAGCCCGCCAGTATACTCGGTTGGCTTAGTAGGCACAGCTAGAACAAGGTGCTATTTAGTGCCTTGATTTGCTAAATCCCCTTTTATTTCCCAAACTTAATGGATATCTAGCCCTAGTTAGGCGTTTGTATGTTGCCCGAGACCATCAATCCCAACCTGAGTTTACTTGATAGCGACAATCAGCAAGTGAATCTCACTCGCTGGATGCACCAATGTGAGCTCATCAAAAGCTATTACAACGCTAACACGGTTTTTATATTCCAAAAGACCAGCGCAGGATTTGAGATCATTGTCAGCGCAATCACTGAAACACCACAATTTACCGCGGGCACTTTATATCCACCAGAACTCGAACTCTTCAAACAGATACAAAACAGCCAACCTGATGGTTTATATCAAAACCTCGGCAGCTTTATGTTAGAGGATTTACCAAGGGATTTTGATGGTATTCAGCATATTCTCTCACGTCCTATCGCTTGGCCGGATGGTAGCCAATTTGGTGCCCTGTGTGTACTCAACCCGCATATAACAGAGCCACTAGTCAATGCCGCTATGCTCGAACCGTTTCAGATATTGCTGCAACAGGAATTATCTCTGCTGTGTCAGAACCATAGAATTGAATCCCTTTCGATGCGCGACCAAGAAACCGGCATGCTCAATAATTATGGTTTTTTGATGATGGCGCCAAGACAGCTCAATTTAGGCCGCCGCTTTGGTGCCCATGCAGGCATCATCTTCTTTGAATTACTGAGTCCGGATAACACGCCCATCCCCCTCGAAGATAATCACCACAGGCTGTTAGGCAAGTTGATCCAAGATACGATAAGAACCGCTGACGTTGCCGCCCATTACAACAGCACTCAATTTGTGGTACTTGCTTTTGTGGATGGTGAACGGGATGTTCTACATATTATGAAGCGGGTGGAAAAACAGCTAGAACAACAAAACCATCAGCTAAAACTCGATGTGAGTTACAGTTTTTTTACCCCAGAATCCAGCGCCAAACTTGCACCTATGATGGAACTCGCACGGAGTAAACTCGATTCAATGCGCCCACCTGTACCACAAGCCGCAGACACGCCAGTAGAACCCGCCATTGACTCAAGCTTGTACGATAATCCCGCCGCAGATTCGGCAGAGCTTTGATTTAATGAAATTTAGGCTTAATTAGGCAGTACAAAATTACTTGGAATGCTCATCTTGGTGCTTCGCCCATTGGATAAACAGCACCACAGGATAGGGCGACATTAAGACTAATCCTAAACCAATCAGACTTGAGATCAATAACATGCCGCTTATCTCTAGACTCCATTGCGTCAACATATAAAACCCAAGTCCACAAACTAGCATCAATACACCTAACCAATGTAAAAACTTCAACAAATTCAGAGTACTTTTAAATGAGCCTGTCATATAAACCCCTTTAGATCTTACGAAAAACTTGTCACACTATGGCCATAATCATGGAAAAAGGAACCGCAACGATGTTAAAACAAACATTCATCTTAGGTGCATTACTCTTAGGCATCACCGCCTGCCAAAGTGCCGATATCACCCAAAATGAGACCATTCCATTAGAAGGCAACTGGCACATTGAAATGGTTCAAGGCCAACCGATTATCGATTACAGCCCAGCGCAAATCACCTTTGAGGCCGAAGGTAAATTACATGGCAACAACAGCTGCAATAACTTTTTCGGTCAATATACTCAGCAAGGCGAAGAGCTTAAGCTATCTCCTGCCGGTAGCACAATGAAAGCCTGTGTGGATGCCCTAATGCAGCAAGAGCACAAAGTGATGCAAGCTATGCCATTAGTTACCAAAGCAAAATTAGTGCAAGGCCGACTTACCTTACTTAACAGCGACGACAAGCCAGTGTTAGTGTTAAGCCAAATGAAGTAACCATAAAACTTGTCAGCATAAAAAAAACCGCCAATGGCGGTTTTTTTAGTTAACGAACCAGCAATAAAAGCTCCCTATGCTTTGACACTCTTAGCCGCTGCAATTTCGAGGGCGATATTCTGTTCGGCGATTACGGCGCTTTGATCTGTGTCGGCATTATAATGCGCCATATCCAACTCATCTTCAGACTTTGCAATGACAGTCGTCGCCACTAAGTCACCGGAGACGTTTACCACAGTACGCACCATATCTAAAATACGGTCAATTCCCGCAATCAATGCCACCCCTTCTAAGGGAAGCCCTACGGTTGTGAGTACTAAAGTCAACATCACTAAACCCGCACCGGGCACACCCGCAGTACCAATAGAGGCCAACGTCGCCGTTAAAATAATGGTGAGATAATCGACGACAGTCAGGTCGATACCAAACGCCTGTGCCACAAACAGCACTGTGACCCCTTGGTATAATGCTGTGCCATCCATATTGATTGTGGTGCCTAGCGGTAATACGAAGCTAGAGATCTTCTTATGAACCCCCAAATTTTCACTCGCACACTTCATACTCACAGGGAGCGTGCCTGCAGAGCTCGACGTGGTAAACGCCACTAACATTGCATTGCTAATCCCTTTAAAAAACTGCAGCGGGCTTAACTTCGCAAATCCGCGCAATAACAAACTATAGAATCCAATCACATGAATAATACAGCCAAGGTACACAGCAATAATGACTTTGATCAGTGGCCAGAGCATATCAATCCCATACTCCCCCGCTACCCAAGCCATTAGCCCAAATACACCGTAGGGTGCGAGCTTCATCACCATGTCGGCCATTTTATACATGGCCTCAGCTAAACTTTCGAACACTTTAATTGCAGGTTTTCCATGCTCGCCAATCAGCACTAAGGCGATACCTAAAACAATCGCAAATACTATAACTTGCAAAATTTGCCCGCTTGCTAAAGCCGCAATAGGGTTCGTCGGCACTATGTCGATCAAAGTATCGATTAAAGAAGGTATTTCTTTGGCAGTTTGAGTCGCGCCTTCTGCCAATGACAAACCTAAACCAGCACCGGGTTGAAGAACATAACCGACAATTAAACCGATAGTGATCGCGATAGCCGTGGTAAAGAGATAAAACGCAAAAGATTTAAAACCAATACGCCCCATCTTGTTCGTATCTTGCATCGAAGTGACGCCCACAATCAGTGAGCAAAACACCAATGGCACAATCAGCATCTTAATGGAATTAACAAACAAGGTGCCTATCGGCTTTAAGTGAGTCGCTTGCTCGCCGAAGATGATGCCCACTAAAATACCTAGCACCATACCGATAACAATTTGCAGCCACAGCGGCACTGACATCCAGCGAGACCAAACACGGCCTAATGCTGACGACTTTTGTTTTGTCATATTGATAACCTTGAATTCGAAACTATGATGGGGCAAAGACCAAAACTAGCGCGCTAGTTTCTCAGTCTAAATGGGGCAATCGCCGAGTCTAGCAGAGGGGTTTTAATCGAGGGATGATCTGGGTCACGTTGAGCTAAACCGCCTTAAAATCAGTAATATTAGCCACACAAACTTTGTTAAATTAGCCGCTGAGATGTTAGTTTTCCTGCTTAAGCATCAAAATATTCTGTGACTTTTTTTGGTGCTATTTGCTGACGATAAAGCGACGCAGGCGGTTGCTCACGCTCAATCAAATAACTCCAATAATCGTCATCAAAACCACTGAAAATAAAGTCGGACTTACCGTTAGCTTTTAAGACCAACCACCACCAAACTAAACCCCATAAACCGAAGCTCAACAGCGTTAAAATAAAATGCAGAAGATGATTTATCTGTTCATCAGCAGCAATATCATAGACGGGTAAAATTTTAAGTTTATAGCGGCGAGTAGACTTAATAAATCCCATCATTAACTCACTTAGTTCAGCGAAAGGACACTAAAGATAAGCCTAGCAGATAAGACTTTAGTCGTACAAATATCCACAGTAATAAATAATATCAGTGCCTAACCTGCCACTGCCAAACTCGTTATCCCTTGTCGTTCCATGATAAAGTGAACCACAAAATGTTGTTTACTAAACAAGAGCGGTATTGCCAAATAACCGCCTAGGAGTTGTAGTATGTTGATTCGTAAAGCTAAGGCTCAAGACCTAATCGCCTTAGTGCAGTTTAATCAGGCCATGGCCCAAGAAACCGAAGGCCTAGCCTTAGATGAAGCGACACTGACTCGAGGTGTGGGCACGCTACTTGAGAGCCCGCAAAAAGGGTTTTACCTGGTCGCTGAAATCGCAGGTGAGCTAGTCGGCTCGCTCATGGTGACATTTGAATGGAGCGATTGGCGTGCGAAGGATTATTACTGGATCCAGAGTGTGTATATTCGCCCGAAAAATCGTCGCCAAGGCATCTATGCCAAACTCTACAGCGAAGTCAAACAACTGGCCGAAGCCAATGGTGGTGCCGCAAGCTTCCGTTTATATGTCGAGCAAGAAAATCTCGCCGCACAGCAGACCTATCAAGCGTTAGGGATGAAGCAGAGTTACTACTTAATGTACGAAGAAAAATAAGCGATTCAAATCTTATACGTAATAAAAAAGGATCGGGCCAATGGCACGATCCTTTTCTTTTTACGACTCACGATTCACATTCAAACCGCGTTCCTACTAAGATTAAAACTTAACGAAAGAAGCCAAACAGAATAGCCGTCATTGCCAATAAACCCGCTATAACCACGAAGATATTGCTGATGCGACCACGGTGCGCTTTTAATGCTGGCACTTTATACACAGCATACATAGGCATCAAGTACAGGATAGCCGCGATAATTGGGCCACCTAAAGCTTCAATCATATTCAAAATACTTGGGTTTTTGATTGCCACGGCCCAAATCGTCACAAACATAAACACCAGAATAAATTTGTTGATTTTTTGCTCTGAAATGCCTTTTTTATTCGTGTCTAACTGCTTAACAATAATCCCCTTCATGCCTTCTGTCGCGCCCATGTAATGGCCAAAGAAAGAAGACACAATCGCGATAAAGGCGATTAATGGACCAAAGTAGCTCACAAAACCACTTGAATGCACGTTGGCGAGATAAGACAAAATCGGTAGATTCTGAGCTTTCGCTTCGGCCAATTGTGCTGGCGATAATGACAACACACAAGAGAACACAAACAACATCACAAAGCCCACTAACATCATGGAAGTATTACGTAAAATAACATCAGCTTTGCGAGAAGCATTCGCGCCATGGTCACGTTTCAATGACACAGAAAACTGTGAAATCGCTGGAGAATGGTTAAAGGCAAACACTAAAACTGGAATCGTTAACCAAACTGTGCCTAAAAATGCACCCGCTTCTGGTACAACGAGTAAAGCATCCATTTTCCATTCAGGGATCAGGTAGATAGACATAAAGGCCAAAATACCCACCAGCGGATACACCAGCAATTGTGTCACTTTGAGCATGAATTTCTCACCTGCGACCATTACAGCCATCATACCGAGGATCAATACACCCGATAGAATGAAGCGTGGTGGCGATGCCATGCCTAACTGATTGACGATAAAGCTATCAACAGTGTTGGTAATACCTACACCGTAAATTAATACAATCGGATAGATAGCAAAGAAATACAGTACGGTAATGGCTTTACCCGCGCCAACACCAAAATGCTCTTCAACTACTTGAGTAATGTCGCTACCAGGAATGCTTGATGAACAAACAAAACGAGATAAACCACGGTGGGCAAGATAGGTCATAGGACCAATGATCACTGCCATTAACACAAGAGGCCAAAAGCCGCCCATGCCCGCATTGATAGGTAAAAATAAAATTCCAGCGCCAACGGCAGTGCCGAACAAACTCAACATCCAAGTCGTGTCTTGGCGAGTCCAAGGTAAGTGTTTCGTTGAATCTAGATTCTGTGTGCTTTGAGGTGTTCCAAGAACACTGGTCGCATCTTTTTGCATATAAAAGTTACCTTACGGTGTGACTAGCATAATAAATTCGCGCTAAGGATAACCAAAAAAAGCCCATAAAAGTTGATCTGACACGGCTTTATGTAAGGGAATTTCATAATAAACTGATATTGAGATCTAGATCGCTGATTTAATGTAATAAGTTTTCAATACAGCATCAAAACATATACATAAAAAGCCACTTAAAAATACAAGATATTCACCTCAAGCCAAATCCAGTGACATTGCATAAGCGCCGAGAAAAACAGCTAACCGGGCATGTGTCACAAAAATCAACAAAACGAGACTAGTCGCTGCATACTCGCACCTAAGGTAGATCGAGATCACAGTCGTTAATGTTAAATTTTTACAAATCGCTATCAGTCGCAAACACGCATAAAAAACGGCTCATCCGGATTCAACTCCGAAGTGAGCCGCTAACAATTAAAGCGCAAAATCTGACTTATGGTTTTTGTAGTGTAAGCTCAGTTGTCGACACTACAGCAGGGGCGATGTCAGACTCTTTGAACAACAAAGGACGGAAGCTTTTAGCACTCGAGTACAAGATACTTTGATCAGCAAACGCAGGCGTTAAGATATTACTCGACTCAGAGTAAGTTAAAATCCCCCGCGCCACAGGCCCCTCGTCGGTAAAGTTCACCGCCATCATCCAACTTGAACCATAACGCACTTGATACCCTTTCGCCGTTAAGCCAGAACTCATTGCCTTGCCAGTGACCACATCCATCGCAGCTGCATATTTGTGCTGCGGGATCAAAGTGTCATCACCCGACAAACTGGTTGAAAACACGTTGAATCCACCTTCAGCATTATGACTACCCGGCCAAGGTAAACGCGACCCGCTTGGCGTTCCATCTGGCAGAGATTTCTCCACAAATTGCACATCCCCTAATGGCGCATCTAAGGCAAAGCCTGCGGCCTCAAGGTTAAGCGCACTGTGAGCCAAGGCCTTTAAGGCACTGCCATCCGTAGTCAAGGTTTTAGGTGTCGTTGCCGCATTAGCGGGATCGAATCCTTGAGTCAACATGGTTGTTTGGCTGAATAGATGGGCAAATTCACGTAGTAAAGCACCACCTTTACTGTCGTTATCTTGCTTACCGTTCCACGCCTTTAATGCCGCACAAGCCGAAGAGATATCCTTAGATAAACTCGCCGACACCACCACAGGTGTACTGCCTTGGGCATCACACTGGGCAATCAAGTCAGGCAGCACTAACTCGGCGAGATAACTGCGATTCGACAGCACAGCCGCTTCGAGTTCTTCCAAGCTGAACTTGCCATCAGCCCCCGCGGCATCCTGCATTAAACTCAAGCCCATCCGTGTACGTAGTGATAGCTGTCCGGCCTCTGCGCCGTACATAGGCGAGAAGTAAGTCAGCGGTTCATTCAAGTTGGTCGACCAAAAGGAGTCATTGGAGTTTTGCACAAAGTCGCTGCGCTCAAGCTTGGGCGCACGCTCATAGGGCGTAGGAGCATCGAAGCTAAACAGTGAAGTGTTACCGGGTAAAATCGTAAATCCGGCTTTTGCCTTAGCCGCTTTAATATCCGGTGAGGTTTTTAACAACACGACTGCCGATTCGGATAATCCAGGCACAGTTGAGTCGTCGATATAGAAAGCATTGCCCTCTTTATCTGCGTACATAGTGTTATTGAAGATGACACCATCGTAGTCCTTAAATGCCTGTTGGAACTCTTCTTTGTTCGTCGCCATGTTCATGGCTAACCAATGGTCAACAGGGTCCATAGTCCCCATATTGGCATCTTGGATCATAAAGGCACTGCCATCATCCCAACCAAAAGGCGCTAAAGCGGGTGGAGCTTCGACCATAGGGCCTTTGGCCGTAGTATAAATATCTTTCTCGGCGACCAGCATGCCCGCTGGACCTGCATTCACTAGAACCGATACTGTCTCTTTGGTGATAGGCATAGGTTTACCATCAAACAAATACTGCATCCGATCACCCGAGACTAACTCAAGGTTATACATCACAAAATGCTCAGCGGTAGAGAAGGTATGAGTCCAAGCGAGATCTTTATTGAAACCAATATTAATCGGTCCAGGCATACCCACTAACGAGCCGCCCATCATATCTAAATGCCCTGGGATCGTAATATGGGATTGCCAAAAACGCAGGTTACCCGTATGCGGGAAATGCGGATTACCTAGCACCATGCCCTTACCATTTTCGGTTTTATCCTTGCCTAAACCCCAACCATTTGAACCTAAATCACGGGGATTGGTCTCTGGTGTCGTGATACGGGCCGCGCGGGCAATCAACTTAGACTGCATATCGGCCACAAACGCAGTTTGGTCTTGGCTAGGCGCGGGCCCAACGATACGCGGCATGTATTCCTGTGCATCTCCTGGGTTAGCGTAAAAAATCAGATCGAGAAAGTTAGCTGCGCCCGGTAATAAGGCGATAGAAAACAAATAAGTCACCACATCTTCTGGCACTATGGGTTTCACCCAAGGCTGACCGCCACAGAAAGGTTCTGCCGTTTGTGTTCCCGCTTCGACATCAGCAAGATATTGGTTATAACCAGAGGTAAAACCTTGGATAAGTGCCCGAGAGTTTTCACTAAATTTCGGCCATTTTTCTTCGGCTTGTGCTCTGATCTTTAACGCTTTATAGGCGAAATCTGAGATAAGGTTACCGTTATCTTCCGCCGTAGGTTGACCCGTAGTGAAGTCAATCGACGCATGGGGACCAAAATACATAGAACGCTGTGAGTTCGCCTTGATAAAACCATCGGCTAATACACATAAGTTGTCCTGTGCCTGCGCATAACCGCTACCAAAACCTAAACTTTCTAAGTTGTCAGCTTGGATATGCGGCACGCCGTAAGTCGTACGGCGAATACTGGCTTTGAGTAAACCATTGGGGGCAAAAGCTTGCAGTTGAGTTTCAGGTTCGGTAGGCGTAGTGCTATCTTCGCTATCGTTACAGCCGGTCAGTATTACACCGCAGGCTATTCCCATAGCAATCACGAGTTTGTTGAATTTCATTATTATTATCTCTTGGTTTTGGTTCCTTCAATGACATAGCCTTACTGCCTATTCCAGCCCAAATTACTGAAGGAGCAATAGTTGCATGTCGCTTCCTAGTCCCTAAGGCTGGCTATTGCCTCCCCTACTGTTGGCTTTTTTACTGAGCTTCGCCGACGACTGTGGCAGAATAGAAAACCCAAACGCTTAGACACCTCAGACCATTTAAGCAATGATTCAAACGAGCGTCCACATTAAAATCCAAAATAAATAACTTATATGCAACAAAACATTATTAAGATAAAAGTGGGTTCTAAAAACCCGGTAAAAATCAACGCCGCAACTAACGCCATGGCACAGCTGTTCCCTGAGAGCATCATAGAAGCCAGCGGTATGGATGCGCCTTCAGGTGTTGCGGCGCAGCCAATGACAGATCTCGACACTCGCCAAGGGGCGATAAATCGGGTGCGCTATTGTCAACAGCAGGACCCGCAAGAGACTAAAGCCGACTACTATTTTGCGATGGAAGGCGGTGTCGATTGTTTCGACTTTGGCCCAGCCACATTCGCCTATATCGCGATTGGCCATAAAGACCAGCTTGCCATTGGCCGCAGTGCGATTTTACCTTTACCAATGCAAGTTTATCGGGCATTAGAAGCGGGAGAAGAACTCGGGGATGTCATGGATAGGTTGTTCAATACAATCAATATTAAGCAAAAAGGCGGTGCCATAGGTTTACTCACCCACGGCCATGCGACCCGTGAAAGTAATTACACCCAAGCGATTATTCTCGCCATGGCGCCATTATTGAATCCTGATATTTACACAGTAGATTGTTAGTAATATGTTGCAAGAGGAATTAAAGCCCGCTAACTTAGTTGTGACATGCAACCAAACCTATTCGACTATGGCTCAAACAGACGCACCATTGGCTCAAGATCCCGCGAAGCCTGTGACTCAAACTAAGCAAACGACTGAGTCAGGCTCATCCGCCCAACTCAGGCATTTGTCTCGCTATCTGGTGAGAAATTTAGGCATGCTCAACGCCGCCTTTGGGGATTTACCCCTTTCGCCCGTGCAAGCCCATGCCCTGTTTGAGATAGGCAAGCAGCCCCTGACCATCAAAGAGCTTGCAAGCAAACTCAGCATAGATAAGTCCAATGCGAGCCGCGCTATCAAACATTTGATCGATAAACATCTTGCCCAGAGTCAGGTGCACCCACGGGACAGTCGCTGCTTAGTTGTGCAACTGACACCTGCGGGTAAGAAGTTACTCGTTAAATTGGATACTCAGCAGAATCAATTATTCCAAGGGATCTTAGCCCAACTGACTCCATTGCAAACTTCACAAATCGAAGAGGCCCTTGTGTTATATAACCAAGCCGTACATAACGCCAAGCAGCAAAGTGGTTGCCACATTCGCCAAGCCACAGCCCAAGATGATGCCGTAATTGCCAAAGTCATCCGCGATGTTTCGGCCGAATACGGCTTAACCGCGGATAAAGGCTATAGCGTGGCGGACCCGACCTTAGATTGCCTAAGCCAGATTTACTCCCAAGCGGGCGCCAACTATTGGATTATTGAATTAGAGGGCCGCATTTCAGGCGGCGCCGGTATTGCGCCTTTAGCTAACAATGATGGCGTCTGCGAACTACAAAAAATGTACTTTATGCCCGAAATCCGCGGCAAAGGACTCGCAAAACGCGTAGCGTTAATGGCACTCGATTTCGCCCGCGAAACGGGTTATCAAAGCTGCTATTTAGAAACCACCGCTGTACTAAATGAAGCCGTAAAACTCTATGAGAAATTAGGCTTTGTACATCTGTCGGCTCCCCTAGGGAACACAGGCCACGACGCCTGCGAAATGCCGATGCTGCTAGATCTTAATCAATAGGATATGAAGCAGAATTCCAATCAAAGTAACAATGCCAAACATGTCATCATGCAACTTGTTTGGCATTATCAATTTGTATCAAAAAATGTTATTCAAACAGGATCATTTTAATTATCAGTCTCAGGGCATAGTTTTTCTTAACTTAAATGCATTAAAATATGGCAATTTTACCCCACTCAATTTTTAATAAATTGAAAGGTGTTTGATACCATTTTGTTAACGGCATTAAATAAGGAACATTATGCTCAGTTGGATTTTTAGTGATAAGAAACTCACACTTCGGGAAATATGCCTAGATAACACGCTTTCGACCTCGGCTAAAATAAAGAAAGTTGATCAATTTCTTGCCGATAGTGGAGATCTCAACTTTATTGATCTCAATGTTTCGCCCTGCAATATATTAGTTCCACTATCTTGCAGTCCTCAGTCCGATTTAGTGCTTATAAAATACTTGCTCAGCAAAGGCGCTAAAATCGAATGTAATGGTTTCAGTGCCTTGCATTCGGCTATTGAATATAACAACTCAGAACTCGTTACCCTATACCTAGACTCTAGTGCCAATCTTTACTTTCAAAATCAATATAATAATTGCTGGCTCAACTATCTATTTCATCCTAATCCGCAATATATCTATCAAGACCATCAACGTAGAGACATGATCGACCTTCTACTTGCAGCTAACTTAGATATCAATAAACCGGCGAGCTTTTGGACCAATGGTGAATTAAATCACCCGCTAGAAATATTATATGATGAACGCAATAGAGATCTGTTCCTGCATATCATTAATAAAGATATTCCATTAGACATTGGCAAATTAAGCCTAATTGAAAACATTATTTCTTCGAGCGAATTTTGGGGAGTAGAAACATTTTCTCCCTTAGTTAAACGCTTCCCTGCATTTAAAAAGTCACGCTATATTATGGCCAACGATAGCAGCTTCTGGGATGATGCTAATTTACTCGAACTATGCGTTTACGCTAAAGCGCAAGACTACACTGAATACCTGTTAGACCATTATCCGCAGCTCAAAGCCGACTCCCACGCTAAAAGTTTGGTCTATGCGGCATTGACCTCAGAATTTGACCTTAGGATTATCGAAAAACTGATTAAGGCCACCGTCGATATCAATCGCATCTATAGGATGACACCGCCTGATGCCGACCATTCACCCTTGCTCAACCAATATATTAATAATGCCCAATTTACCGATCCGAATAAACGGAGCTACATCTACCAAGCCCTTGAACTGTTGCTCAAATATGGCGCTAATCCAAATGCCGAATTTGTGAATACGGGTAAACCCTATGAGATGTTAGTCTGGTCGAATTTACGACTATTGGTTTATCCAATGGTCGAAAAGAAAACCTTTCTGCCCGAGTTTTTCGATCTGTTCCTGCAATATGGTATGGATATCAATAAAAAATTTGGGGCGGTGGATGAACCAACCTTACTCACTATCTGCCAGCGTGGTTCAGGGAAAGAAGATCAAGCAACGCATATCCAAGTGATGGAATATCTGCTCACCAAGGGGCTGGATTTAAGCCTCACCAATATCTACAACACTAACTATGTGTCTGCGGCGGCTATCTCCTGTCGAACCCAACTACTTGAATGGCTCATTCACCAAGGCGGGGATATTTTTACCCATTGCGGTCACGATAACTCACCCATTCTACACAAGGCGATTTCGACCTACTGGTGGGATGAAATTACCGGCCCTATGCGGCGAAAAACAGTAGAACTCTTACTGCGCCATGGAGCAAAGTTAGAAGAATTCTCAGTAGATGAGCAATTTACGCCATTAATGTGCGCCAGTTACTACGGCGCACAGTCCTGCGTAGAAGTGCTACTCGAACATGGCGCCAACCCCAATGCCATCAATGCCGAAGACACAACCCCAGCCCTTTGCGCTGTGATAGGCGGCAGTTCAATCGAGTTCCCCCGCTTTGAATCAACGGCGGTGCGGATCTTAAGACTTTTGCAGCAATATGGCGCCGACTTAACCGTGACCAATAGCTTAGGCAATAGCCCGCTAATAGCGGCTATTGAGCAAGAATATAAAGAGATTTTCGAAGCGCTGCTGCAGATAGCCTCCTACAGTGAAACTCAGCTTGAGCAAGCACTTAGCAAAGCCCTGCCGCAAAGCTATTTCCAGCGCCGCCTGCTACAAACACTGGGACGCGAGATACCGCCAGCCCCCACAACCATAGCCCACAATCGCGCAATACCAGCAACAGCTTCGAGCAATGCCGAGCCTATGACGGCCAATCCGCAAGCATCTGAGGTGAATGTGACACCTGCCCCCGTCAAGCAAGCCAAATTAGAGGTGAGTAATGCGGCGGCAAATCGAGATAAAATCCCAACGCTATTCGATCTCAAAACCAAAGTGCATAGCTTTTTTAAACTGATCGCCACCGATCCGACGATCACAGTTGAGCAACTCAATTCGGTGAGAGTCCTTATTGATCAATTGATAGAAAAGCTCGACAACTTTAGCTTTTTCCGCAATCAAGCGACAAAGGCCGAATTTGAGGAAGGTGTTCAGGAATATATCGATGAAACCGTCGAAGAAATTAACGGAATTATCGAGGATGATTATCCAGCGCTTACCGAAGCCTTAGTCGATTCAGTTTGGACGATTTTACAGTACTTTAGGGTTGAGATTGATATCGAGACCGCACTTAGAAAGCGCTTTTGGTAACTGTCAGTCACAGATTAACGTCTCTTTGTTAGGGACGTTAATCATTAAAATAGAGTTTAAATTCTCTGTTAGCTAACAAACTTACACCCTTAACTAAAGAAAATGGCTCTTTAAAAGACACCAGTGCCGATAAAATCTATTCAATGAGGAGATTCAACCATATGAAACATCAAGTACTATTTGGTATAAAATCAACAAGTAAAGATGAAAAAACAATTCATAATAAACTCAAAGAATTTCTAGCATTAATAGATAGAAAAACATCTACAGCTAAGAACCCTACTATGCTTGAGAGTTTTTTACCATTCAGGATAAAACATTACCATTGGAATCTAAATAAAGAGACAGGCACATTCATTAAATTATTCCCCAATGTAGATCTTGATGAAAATACTTTCGCACCATCAAAACCTGAATGCAGCTGGTTATTGAGTATCATTTTCCACCAAGATTTTCCTGGATACGAAAGAATTAAATCCGAAGATTATATAATTAGCTTGTTAGACTCATTGAACTATGAATATGAAATGATATATGAAACAGATAGTCGTGATTCAATTAAATATGGCGACATTAAGTAGTAAAAGACTCTATTTATTCCCTTAACGCGGGAGATAGTAGCCACTATCTCCCGCAGAAACTATATCTTAGTAATCTTTTAAGTACTAAAGTACCGTGCTTAATATCAGCATAAGGGCACTTATGTCAGTAGTCAGTTTACTCAAATCACTGTGCAAGTGATGTTTTAATAAGCAGTAACTGGCTACGAATGATTTGACGTATCTGATTATGCAGTTCAAATACTCGAGCGCGATCATTAAGATTTAGCGATAGATTTTCCAGCATCACCAGATCCAAATTGAATTCAGGATAATGCAGTGTCATCGACATATAGCCAGATAAATAGCCCGTATGACTGTATTCGATGAGACCATCGTCCTTATTGATCCTCACCCCATAGCCATAGCGCATATTCGGCCATAAGAATTGGATCTCGGTATACGCCGTTGTCATCCGTTGATAACTCTTTGCACTCATCAACTTGCCAGAATGTAATAGATGCTGAAAGGCGGCATAAGCTGGCGCTGAGGTAATTAATCCCCCTGCGGGCAACAAAGCTTCATCAAGCACTAAGTCAGCAGGGGCAATCACCTCGCTTTCCTGTAAACCTACGGCAAGTGAAGGCACTTTGGCGTGAATCGCCTCAATACTGCCAAGCTCAGCACTCAAGCCATTAAGCTGGTATCGCGTTGCAAACTGCGCCACTTGCTCGGCAAAGGATTGGTGATTGACCTTCTCAAGCACTTGCCCAAGCAGTGAATAACCAAAGTTGGAGTATTCAAATTGGCTTCCCGGCTCGAATCGATTGGCCTTACTCAGTTTATCGACACCCGATGTATGCGTCAGCAGTTGGTGTAGCGTAATCCGCTCATCATATTGACTGGGATTAAGTGCATCCGCACTTGGATTTACACCTGCATCCATGCCTTTTAGCGCCTTATTCTTCCCTTCAGAATCACCAAAAAGATAATGATTAAGCGTTTGAGTTAAATCAAGTTTCCCCGCATCGAGTGCCTGCAATATCAAGGTTGCAGTAATCTGCTTAGAGAGCGATGCCATCACAAAGCGCGAATCTTGACTAATACCTTCACCCTTTTGCAGTTCAAGCTGCGGCTTGCCCTGCTCAAGCAGGATAACACTACCACTAAATGGCTGCGGCGAATCCTTTATCGCGGTTTGGATTAAGGTCTTGATCTCCGCCACCTTCGATACTGAAGATGCGGTTTGGCTTTCAACGGCAATAGAGCTACTGCCTTGCCCGATTTGCTCTTGTTCAGCACCTGTTTCTAATAACAGACCAAAACTATTGGCACTTGGGAATAATAAAAAACCAGTCAACAGGGTACTGATGACACTCAAACGCATGGGTTATCCTTAACGTAATTAACAAATAATGCTGCCTGCTAGAAAAAAGCAAGCTTATCACAAGCGCTTTTTATGGATAATACAATTTAATCTTTACAATTGAATTATAAAGGAAATATTCCATATAAAAATGACACAACAAAGTGATACCTAGGGCGACGAAGCTAATCCGAGCAGTATAAACCAAGTGGCAGTCTGCCCCAGTTTGTAGACTGAATATCTCAAGTTGCAGCGAATACACATTCAAAATGGCTATAAAACGACAATAGTAATAATTATCGCACCTACCATATATAAGCCTGCAGAAAGTGATATCGATTTTAGTGGGCTAAACTCCTCAACTTCCAACGTCTGTATATCTTCAATTTTGACTAGTTGCCCTTCTCCCTCGATATGCTGTTCCGTTGCACTTTCGACTTGAAATTCCATTTGTTCGCCAGATATTGTGGTGACTTTGACCTTTTCACCTATGTAGCTGGATACCGATTGAGAATCCAATTTAACTTCATTGAGTGAAGAGCATGCGCAGAGGGAGAAACAGATAAGTGATACTACTGCTAACTTTTTCAAACAAGCCTCCTATCCTACAACTATTACATCCATGATAAGTTATACCTGTAGATATAAGCATTTAGGTATAAGCTATTCAGCTTACGGAGTTTCGCCCACAAGTTAAAGAAACCTAGGCTAAATCCACTTAAATTAAATCCTTTGGATGAGGTTAAATAGCGATCAAATGAGCACTGAACTCATCGATGCGGTTAAAGCCAAAGATACGCTTGCTGTTAAGCGCATTATTGCAAATGACGCTAATCTTGAAGGCGTGGACAATGGCGGGATGACGGCACTCTTGCATGCCTGTGAGTTGCAGTCTTTTGAACTGCTCAAATTATTGGTGGATGCGGGGGCCAATGTGAATCATCCAAACTCGCAGGGGTATCATCCGCTCGATATTGCTTACTGGCAGGGTGAGTTCCGCATGGGATGCTATACCGCTGAGAGTGAGCGCATGGTGAGCTATTTAACCCGCCACGGCGGCAAATCTTTTAGCTAGGTGAGGTGCTAAATAGCATCAAGATGCGAAAGCTAAAAACTGCAAAATGATAAAAAGCCCTATAAACAAAAATCGCGTTAAGCTGGGCCTAACGCGATTTTTTATTACTCACTTACAACCTAATCACCAAAGTCATCGAGTAGGATATTTTCTGGTTCAACGCCTAGGCTTTCAAGCATCTTAATCACTGAAGAGTTCATGATTGGAGGACCACACATGTAGTACTCGCAGTCTTCTGGTGCCTTATGATTTTTAAGATAATTCTCATAAATCACATTATGAATAAAGCCAGTGTAGCCAGTCCAATTATCCTCAGGCAATGGCTCAGATAACGCCACATGCCAAACGAAGTTGTCATTCTCGGCCGCTAGAGCATCGAAATCCGCTTGATAAAACACTTCACGGGTCGAACGAGCACCGTACCAGAAGCTCATTTTACGTGTGGTTTTCTTACTCTTAAGCTGATCGAAAATGTGTGAACGCATAGGTGCCATGCCGGCACCGCCACCGATAAACACCATTTCCGCATCGGTTTCCTTCACAAAGAACTCACCGAATGGCCCTGAAATGGTCACTGTATCGCCCGCTTTCAGGTTGAAGATGTAAGATGACATCTTGCCCGCTGGCACATTGGCCGATGGCGGCGTCGCAATCCGCACGTTCAGCATAATGCGGCCCTTTTCATCGGGATAGTTGGCCATAGAGTAAGCGCGCAACACTTCTTCATTAACGGTAGAGACAATGTCAAACAGGCCGTATTTGTCCCAATCGCCACGGTATTTTTCAGGAATATCAAAGTCAGCGTATTTCACCACATGGGCTGGTGCTTCAATTTGAATATAACCCCCCGCTTTAAAGCGAACATCTTCACCTTCGGGTAACTCAAGCAATAGCTCTTTGATAAAAGTTGCCTTGTTATCATTAGAGATCACCTGACATTGCCACTTCTTCACCCCAAAGATTTCTTCGTCGAGCTCAAGTTCCATATCGGTTTTCACTGAGACTTGGCAGGCGAGACGACAACCTTCTTTAGCCTCTTTCTTGGTGATATGGCCCATTTCAGTCGGCAGAATGTCACCGCCGCCCGATTTGATTTTCACTCGGCACTGACCACAGGTTCCGCCGCCACCACAGGCAGACGGAATAAAAATACTCTGACTCGCCAAAGCGCCGAGTAACTTGTCACCCGCGGCAACTTGAATGCTTTTTTCGGCATCTTCGTTGATGCTGATCGTCACTTCACCCGTAGCCACTAATTTCTTTTTGGCGATTAGAATCACTATCACCAATAGACAGACCACTAGCGTGAACATGCCTATGCCAATTGCCATTTCCATCGTATTACCCTTTTCTAGCTCTTTTCTAAAAAGAATCTGGTTTCACTTTCTCAATTCTTGGCTCGCCTACTGTAGCTTTACAGCGAGATCCCTGAGAAAGACATAAAGCCCAGCGCCATCAAGCCTGTAGTAATAAAGGTGATACCAATACCTTGTAAGCCTTCAGGAATCGCGTTGAATTTCATTCTTTCGCGCAGTCCCGCCAGCAGTACAATCGCCACCGCCCAACCAAGACCCGAGCCCATCGCAAACACCACTGACTCACCGAAGTTGTAATCACGGTTCGCCATAAAGATCACCCCGGCAAAAATCGCGCAGTTCACTGTGAGCAAAGGTAAAAAGATCCCAAGGGAGTCATACAGGCTAGGAATGTACTTATCCAAAAACATTTCAAGGATTTGCACTAACGCCGCAATCACACCAATGAAAGTGATCAGTTGCAGGTAACTTAAATCGATACCGGGTAATCCCGCCCAAGACAGTGCGCCAGGTGCGAGCACTTTGACGTAAATCAGCTGGTTTAACGGCACGGCTAAGGTCATCACCACAATCACAGCGACACCTAGACCAAAGGCGGTTGACACCTTTTTAGACACGGCCAAGAAAGTACACATGCCCAAGAAGAACGACAGCGCCATGTTGTCGATAAAAGTGGCCTGCAAAAATAGATTTATATAGTGTTCCATATCTGCTCCTTAACCCCGTTTCCGCTGGATCACATTGATAGTCCAGATCAACACACCAATCAGGAAGAAGGCGCTCGGTGGTAACTTGAACATCTCGTTTGGCAAGTACCAGCCACCATTCTCGATGGTGGTAAACACAGGGTGACCGAATAAATTCCCCGTCCCTAACAGCTCGCGTACAAAGGCGACGCTGATCAAAATCAAACCATAACCTGTCGCATTACCAAGCGCATCGACGACCGCTAAATGCGGTGGATACTTCATGGCGAAGGCTTCTGCACGGCCCATGATGATACAGTTAGTGATAATTAACCCAACGAATACAGAAAGTTGCTTAGATAACTCATAGGCTACATCCTGCAGAACCATGTCGACGATAATCACCAAGGAGGCGATAACCGTCATCTGCGCGATAATGCGCACACTGGTCGGGATAAAGTTACGCATGGCAGAGATAATCAGGTTAGAAAACACCAATACAAAGGTCACTGCGAGCGTCATCACCACAGCGGTTTGCATTGAGTTACTGACCGCCAGTGCCGAACATACGCCCAGCACTTGCATCGCGACGGGGTTATTGGCAAACACTGGCCCCGTTAACATGTCACGCATGGATAAAGTGTTGCTCATTTTGCCTCTCCCAACTCACCTTGCAATTCACCCTGCGTGGCCGTCGCTTTCAGCTGATTGAAGAAGGTTTGAAAACCCTCAACGCCAAACCAAAACTCCATTGCGCGCTGCACGCCGCGGCCCGTCATGGTCGCGCCACTTACCGCATCGACACCATGAATATCGCCTTCTTTAGCGCCGCCTTTCACAAGACGTATCGAAAACTTGCCTTTTTCATCAAACAATTGCTTACCCTTCCATAGTGACACCCACTTAGGATCAGTTAAAAAATCGCCGATACCAGGGGTTTCACCGTGCTCGTACACGACGAGCCCTTTAATGGTGTTGAAATCGGGTTCAACCGCCACATAACCGTAGATCATCGACCACAGACCTTTGCCATAGAAAGGCACAACCACGCTGTCTAACTTGCCGTTGGCATCGAGCACTTTAAACACGCGGGCATCGTTCGCACGGGTTTTAATCTTGGCGATATCTTTTTTCGGCGCACTTGAAGTCTCAGGATTAATTGCCGCCATACGCTCATCGAAATCGAGGACGTTAGCGTCTGAGTCCACCTTGCCTGTATCTAAGTTGATCAATAATGGCTTAACGGATTTAGCAAAAATCTCTCTAAACTCATTGCCCTGACCTAAGTTCACATCGGCGGCCATCAACACATAGCGCTGCACTTCGTCACGTTTTTTGGCGACTTTACGTTCTTTCAATATGCCTGCTGTGCCTGTGATCATAAAAGAGCACAGGAGGCAGAGCGTGATGGTGAAGATCATGGTCCCCACCACAGTATCTTTCTTAAATACCATGACGTTTTAATCTCCGTTTGATGTTGGCGCGGGCCACCAGATAATCGAACAGCGGCGCCCAAAGGTTGGCGAACAGAATGGCTAACATCACGCCCTCAGGCATTTTGGGGTTAGCGACACGGATAAGCACAGTCATAAAACCAATCAAAGCACCGTAGGCAAACTTGCCTTGGCGAGTGTACGAAGTGGTTACAGGATCGGTGGCCATAAACATCATTGCTAGCGCAAAACCGCCAGTGACAAGATGCCAAGTCCACGGCATTGCCATCATTTGATTGCTGCTAGAACCGATGTAATTACACAGCGTTGCTGTCGCTATCATGCCCAGCAACACACCGAGCACAATGCGCCAATCCGCTAAGCGGCTGATCAGCAATAATGAACCGCCGATCAAAATCGCTAAGGTGCTGGTTTCGCCAATCGCGCCCACGGTAAAGCCAAAAAAGTTGTTCCACCAGTTAGGATCGCTAAAGGCGCTAAACCAAGAGTAATCGGCAAAACTCAACTTGCCCGCTGCGGTTTGTGCCAGCGCTGTTGCACCAGAGAAACCATCAACGGCAACTAGCTGTTTAATGGTTGAAACTTCAGATGGATAGGCGAAGTAGATAAAAGCCAAGCCCGCCAGCGCAGGGTTAAGGAAGTTATATCCCATGCCACCAAATAGCTCTTTAGCCACGACCACACCAAAGGAAATCCCCATGGCCACCAGCCACAACGGTGTCGATACTGGCAAGATTAAGGTAAACAGCAGGGCCGTCACGAAGAAGCCTTCGTGCAACTCTTGACCACGAACCCGCGCAAACACCACTTCCCAAAACAAACTGGTGAGCAGTGCTGTCAGGTAAATCGGCAGATAAAAACTAAGACCATAGAGGAATAAACCTAATATCCCAGTGTCTTGGCTAAGGCTGCCAAACAGGGTATTAAAGATTTCTAACTTCCAAATATCTGGCGTCGATAATCCTCCCGCGAGCGCAAGCTGTGCCTGTAGGCCAATGTTATATAGACCGAATAAAATGGCGGGCAGTAAACACAAACCGACTAGCGTCATGGTACGTTTCACGTCAATCGCGTCACGCACATGCACTTGGCCCTTAGTGCTACGACCGTTGGCAATGACGAGTGAGCGCAAAAAGCCCTTCATCGACTTACCCGTTGCGTAGTACTCTTGTTGTAAATCAGAGGCGTCCTGTAAATCAGGTTTTTTCACTTGTTTGGTCATTAACCTTCCCTCTCAATAACATCTAGACAGGCACGTAATTCTTTACCAAAGTCATATTTGCCGGGACATACGAAGGTACACAGCGCCAGATCTTCTTCATCTAACTCCAATGCACCTAAGGCTTGCGCCTCGTCGGTATCACGCACCACTAAGTCTCGAACGAGTAAGGTGGGTAAAATATCCAGTGGCATCACGCGATCTAACTGACCAAAAGCCATCATGGCGCGAGCAGAACCGCCCTGATGAGTCGTAAACTCGAACAATTTAGTCGCACCAAACAGACGTGATGTTACGGCACGAGTGATGGAGAATTTGTCAGAACCACCGCGCACCCAAGGGAGAACATGGTGCTGCGAATCTTCGCTCAACACTGACACTTGGTTGTGGAATCGGCCTAAAAAGTCATGTACGCCCGCCGCGGTATGGCCAGATAACACAGATCCCGATACCACGCGGTTATGGCCAGGTTTGATTTCATCACTCACTAAGGCACTTAGCTCAGCGCCCAATTGAGTGCGCAGTAAACGCGGGTTCAGCACGCTCGGGCCACCTAAGGCGACGATGCGGTCGGTATACAACTCACCGGTTTGGAATAACTTGCCGTAGGCAATCACATCTTGATAACCGATATGCCATACCTGACGTTCTAAACTCACTGGCAAGGTAAAGTGAATATGAGTGCCCACTAAACCCGCAGGATGAACACCATCAAAACGGCGCACCTCAAGTTGTGGTAATGCTTCTTTAACAATCGCTTCGCCCTTATCCTGGCACAGGTAAACCTTGCCTTCGGTTAAACGGCTCAACACCAGCAAGCCAGCTTTAAAAGCTTCGGTTTGCTCGGCGATGATCAAACGCGGATCAGCGGCCAGTGGATTAGTATCGATAGCGGTGACGAAAATACCTGCTGGCGTGCTATCGAGCGCAGGCACGCGCGAGAAAGGCCGAGTACGCAGGGCAGTCCATAGACCACTCTTCACCAACTGGTCTTGAACGGTTGGCCGAGGGAGAGCGGCGATGTCTTGATGGATATCGAAGGAAATCTGCCCATCGCGGTTTTCACCGTCATCACAACGAATGACGACTGATTGTAGAATTCGACGCTCGCCGCGGTTAATTGCTACGACTTGGCCACTAGCAGGTGCAGTGAACAACACACCAGGCGTTTTTTTGTCTTCAAATAGGGCTTGGCCCTTTTGAACAAAATCACCCTCTTCGACCAACATCGTCGGCTTAAGCCCAACGAACTCTTCTCCCAGAACAGCCACTTGGGATGGCTTAGCACCGAGTTCAATGACCTGTCGCGGCTCACCAACAATCGGCAAGTCGAGGCCTTTTTTGATCGTTACAATTTGGTTTGAAAAATCTGCCATCACAAATATCAACCATGAAAAATTTTTAGATAAATTTAGGGTAGAGATTTGTTAACGCAGATTCCGATATTGGCGTCACATTCCGCTGCAAATTCGTAAGTTAGATACGTAAATTTACGCAATTTTGTGACACAGATTCACATCCTTACTTACTGTAATCTGCAAATGTAGTTTTATAACAATTTATTCATAAATACGTCATTACTGATTTAGTAGTACCTAAGGTTTACAAAAATAAGCAAAAATATCCATTTCAGTGCAGTAAAGCGCTAAAACCGTTAAAAGAGCAACTCAGCGAACAAACTTCAGCCAATGGCATGCCTCAAAATGGGGCAGGATGGCTAAACTTGCTGGCTATTTTTAGCGCACTAACATTTCAACCTATGGTTTAACCTTTGCTTTACAGCAAAAGCTTGGTAGCCTCAAACTAAGAGAGTTTCCGTAGGAGAAATAGATGGAATACAGACGCATACCGCATTCTAATCTTGAGGTCAGTAAAATTTGTTTGGGCACTATGACTTGGGGCGAACAAAATACCCAAGCCGAAGCGTTTGCACAGCTGGACTACGCCATAGGCAATGGCATCAACTTTATCGATACGGCGGAAATGTATCCCGTACCACCTAAGCCGGAGACCCAAGGGGAAACCGAGCGTATCCTAGGGCAATATATTAAGGCCCGCGGTAACCGAGACGACTTAGTGATCGCCACTAAAATTGCCGCACCGGGGGGTAAAAGTGATTACATTCGCAAAAATATGGCGCTGGACTGGAACAACATCCACCAAGCGGTCGATGCATCTTTAGCACGCCTCCAAATAGACACTATCGACCTTTATCAAATCCATTGGCCTGACCGTAATACCAATTTCTTTGGTGAACTGTTTTACGATCAACAAGAGCATGAACATCAAACACCGATCCTCGAGACCCTAGAAGCGCTCGCCGAAGTGATCCGCCAAGGTAAAGTGCGCTATATCGGTGTGTCGAACGAAACGCCTTGGGGCTTGATGAAGTACCTGCAACTCGCCGAAAAACATGGCTTGCCGCGTATTGTGAGTGTGCAAAATCCCTATAACTTGCTTAATCGCAGTTTCGAAGTCGGCATGAGCGAAATCAGTCACCGCGAAAACTTGCCATTACTGGCCTATTCGCCACTGGCCTTTGGCGCCTTGACGGGAAAATATTGCAACGACCAATGGCCTGAAGGCGCGCGCCTGACCTTGTTTAAGCGTTTCGCCCGCTATACAGGTTCGCAAATGGCTCTGGAGGCGACAAAAGCCTATGTCGATTTGGCCCGCGAGTTCAAACTCACGCCCGCACAAATGGCGTTAGCTTTTGTTAACTCACGTAAGTTTGTCGGCTCCAATATCATAGGCGCCACCGACTTATATCAACTGAAAGAAAACATCGACAGTTTAAAAGTCACCTTATCACCAGAGCTATTAGTGCGATTAAACCAACTGTCCGATCAATTTAGATTACCTTGCCCTTAGTCGATAATCGGGTTAAATAGTGGAACTATGGCATCAGGTAAATGCACCTGATGCTATAGGCTTTTCAGCAGTAGAATCACACCTCAATTGATTAAATGGACCTTATCATGTTCTATATACTTTTTTGGCTAATGCTATGTTTTGTCACTGCAATTATAGCTTCCAGTAAAAACAGATCAGCCGTTTTATGGTTCTTCATCTCATTTATTGTGAGTCCATTGATTGGCATTATTTGCGTTGCTTGTATGCCTGCAATCACGAAAAATGAGGCTCAAGCACACACAAATGAAAATGTTCAAGAAGATAAATCACTTTATCGTGACTGCCCAGAATGCGCTGAAGAAATAAAATGCGCTGCCCGAAGGTGTAAACATTGTGGCTCAGAGGTAGTGCCGCAGGAAATACCCCAAGTAGAACATGCTGCAATCTTAGATGAAAATGCTGACGGTCAGCCATGCAGTATCTGTAAAAGTAGAAGAACGCATGACCTATATAACGGTGTCGCTATTTGTAATCAGTGTAAAGTTTGGAATTAGTCTGCTACTTGGTTAATTCGATGACCTAATAGCATCAAGAAACGCTCTTGATGCTATCAATTTTAAAAATTAATAATCTTAAAACCTTATTACAAACCTAATCCCTCCTCGTTTAATAAGAGATTATCCTCCTTTCAAACCTTATCTAGGTTACATTCGGATACAGAGTCCTTTTAAGAAGTGAAATATAGTGGCATCACAGTCACTAGACAGATGTCTTAAGGATAAAAAAATGAAAAAACTTTGCTTTGTAATCACAAGTGTTTTGATGTCAAGCCACGCTCTTGCTGAAAGCAATACCTACATTCGTAACGGTAATATCTATAGTCATCAAGATCAGTTCTTTGCTGGCGCAGGTGTTGCTACTGGTAGTCAATTTTATAAGGGTCAAGATCACCAGACAGGTGCCTATCTCAATGGCGGCTACCACGGTGAAGACTTCAACGCCGATCTGTCCGGCATCAACTACCGCTTTTTAGGCACGAACGATAGTGCCGTTAATTTCAGTATCTTTGCCGTTGCCAATCCCGGCTTTGATGCCGATGATGCGGATATTTTAACGGGCATGAAGGATCGCAAATTCAGTGGTGATCTGGGTTTAAACGCCGACATTCATTTAGGAAATGGCACGCTATCAACCAAATTCCAACACGATGTCACCAATATTTATGATGGTTTTCAGGCTGATATCACCTATTACCATCCAATAAATGTAGGCTTCGGTGATCTGGTGCCTTATGCGGGTGTGCACTACTTCAGTAAAGACTTCGCAAACTACTACACAGGTGTGACACCATCTGAAGCTACGGCGCAGCGTCCTGCCTATCAAGCCGACGGCACCTTTGCCTATAAGCTAGGCTACGCTTTGGTTATTCCAGTCACTAAGCATTTAGATATTACTCAAGCCACTGGTTACTCGCACATAGGTGCCAACATGGCTGACTCTCCGCTAATAGACAGTAACAACCAGTGGGTTACTACCCTTGGCGTGAACTATAGCTTCTAAACAACCTGACGAGACAAGACCATGACACTTATCAGAAAAACGTTTTTATGTGCTGGATTAGCTTTGATGCTTTCAGCTTGTGCCACTTCCTACGATACCGAAAAGCAATTTTGGTCTTTCGGTAAAGGATTTGAAACCGCACAGATTGCACCCGATAGCTGGCAGATAAGCTTTGTTGGCAATACCAACACTGACCGCGCATTGGCCCGAAAGTACGTCATGCGTAAGTCAGCAGAGTTATGCAAACAAGCGGGTTATAACTACTTCACTTTTACTCACGAACAAACCGATCGCGATGCAATTGGCCAGTTTGGAGTAGGAGCGAGCGCGAGTAAGGATATCTTGTGGGGGAGTTCGACGATGAATCAAGAAACCTCTGTCATGGTCGAAGTCACAGGTTTACATAGCAAGCCAGAAAATGCGAATTCCCGCATCTATGAAACAGATTACATACTTAACAATGTCAATGTGAAAAGTTAATTGCTCATCAAAAATGCACCAGTCTAGATTCTCGTTAGGTATCAATGCTGGTGCGTTTTATTTATAAATCCCCCCCTGTTCAGCACCAATTCGTTAGGCACTCATTCGTATAGTGAGTTGAGTCATTCTGCCTCTATCTCTAAATCAACACCGCAGATTAGATGACGTAGGTTTAGCCGCATTGCTCGCTTCAGCTCATGTTAAAGAAACAGACAAAAACGACTCAAACCTCGCATTATACCAATCGTATTAAACCCCCAATTTAAACTTCAGCCTTGAATTTTAGTGACATGCGAGCACCACCCAAGTCAGGAGCACGGCCAATACGTAATGGGGAACCCATCCAACAACCAATTCTATCGACAATCGCCAGACCCATGCCATGACCGGAATTTCCGCGGCTGTGCTGACCACGTACAAAAGGTTTAATCACTTGAGCAGATTCCTGTTCATCTATGCCAGGGCCATCATCGTCAACGTGTAACCACGCAATCCCATCTTCCAATGCCAACATCAACCGGATATTGGCACGGCCAAAACGCAGCGCATTACTGAGCAAGTTATTCACCTGCATTGACAAGTACTTAGGATCTGTTTTGATATTTAGCGGTATTGGGCAGGTGATGAGTTCCATTGAAAACCCTGAGTATACTTGGCCTTGATACTTTTCCAGCAACCAAGTATTAAGCTCAATAGGTTGCCAATCAGGTTGGATATTCGCCTCATCGAGGCGGGCATAGCTGAGCAGTGTCATGACCAACTCTTCCATAGTGTCCAGATCGCGGTTCAATCGCTGAAAATACTTCACCCTAAGTTGTTCGCTTTGGGTTTCTTCTAACGCCGCAATACCAAATCGCAGCCGCGCAATCGGAGTTTTTAAATCATGGGAAACTGCCCGACTAAGCAATTTATTGTCATCGATTAATTGCTGGATGCGATCTGCCATACGGTTGAATTCGCTTTCTATTGTGCCTATGTAGGACGCTTTACTGACCACAATTCGCTGCTGTAATTCTCCCATACCAAATGCTTGAGTCACCTTACTGAGATTAACCAGTTGGCGGATTAAAGGAGACACCCACACCAACAAAATCACCACCACACCGCCATAAAAAAGCATGGTATACAGCTTATTCGCGTTAAAACTCACATCGGCTGGCGTCACTATCTGGGTATTGATATTCAGCACCTGACCCGTTTTAGGCAATAAATAGTGCAAAGAGATGCCGTCATCGGACTCCAGCAATAATGATTCCCCTGAATAAAACTCTGTCTTTAGGGCTGAGGGTAAGACAAAATCTGCTTCATTCACCAAAGACAATTGATCTGCATTTCGCTGATTCCAGTTGTCTATAAACGCATTATTAGGGGCGGGATCGTTATCTAACGTTTGCGCCAGTGAACCGCCCAGCAGTTTTAATGCCGCGAGGTGAGTTGCTGGGCTAGGCGTTTCATTATCAGGATCAATAAGTGTTGCAAACTCACTTATCGACCAGCCTAGGCTGGCAATGGCCACCAGCACGACCAGCACCAGAGAAGTCATTAACTTCTTCATAAAGCTTGCTCTGCCTCATCGCGGCAAAACAAATATCCCTTGCCACGAATGGTTTTGACTTTATAGGGCTGACTCAACGCTTCCTGCAACTTCTTGCGTAAGCGCGATATGCGAATATCCACCGAGCGGTCTAGGCCATCGTATTCAATGCCCCGCAGTTGGGCCACCAATTCATTGCGACTCACTATCGTGCCCGCCTTCAATGCCAGCAGCCACAAAACATCAAACTCATTGGCATTCAAATCCAGCGGCTGTTTATCAATGGTGACTGACTTTGCCGTCGCATTTAACACTAAAGAATCAAACACTAATTGCTGCTTTTGCTCCTCATCACTCACTCGGCGTAACAGGGCCTTTATCCGCGCTAACAGCACCTGTGGTCGAATCGGCTTAGTGAGGTAATCATCAGCACCGGCATCTAACCCGCGGATTTCATCGCCGTCCTCAACGCAAGCCGTCATAAATAAAATGGGCCCAGTATAAAATGCCCTGGCCTCCTTACACACATCGAAGCCATTCTTAACGGGCATCATCACGTCGAGTAGCACTAAGTCAGGCATCTCATCGGCTATCATCTCTAAGGCAAAATCACCTTGGCTGGCCACTGTGACTCCGTAACCGTGATCCAGTAAATAATCACTGATCCACTCTGCCAGTGAGGTATCGTCCTCTACGACTAAGATATGCTTTGCAACTGACATATTAGAATAACCTCCAACCGGACTGACTCTGTTTAGGGGCCTTATAAACCCATGTCACGACCACTTTAACTTGCGCGAGCGGTTGCACATCATCATTACGGATAAGACTAAAAGTCGCCGTTTTATCCCCTTCAAAACTATATTGATATTCTTGCATAGCTTTGCCAGTCCAGCAGGTTAACTGGTGCTGACGGTCTGTCAGTATGAGGCAGTACTCGCCGCTCGCGGGTGTCTGCCATCGGAACAATACATCTTGATAGCAAGTTTGCCCTTTATGCAGTGCAATGCAGCGTTCTGGGGTTGCGGTAAAAATAACGGCATCATCCTGACTCCAAGCCAAAAAAGGCGCGCTCAGCATCACTACCGCTAACAATTGATAAAATCGGTTCATGCCCTCCTCCTAAAACACATAGCTAAGAGAAGCATTAAAATACGATGTATAACTCGCTTGATTGAAGGGACTGTCGGTCACTTCTTGGGATAACACATTGAAGCGGTACATGGCCCGAAAGACAAAATTTTCACTCAGCGGATAGGCAACCCCTAACTCCATGCCGTAACTGAAAGAGCTATCCGGCCGATACTCAGGAAAGCGTTCAGTGGCTTCTTCCTTACTGATCCCAAAAAGATAGCGATTCAAGGTGGCAGATGAGTAACCTACGCTCCCCAATACGTGAAAATTCCAATTACGAACCTGCCAGGACTTACCCAATCTGGCAGAACTTTGAATACCTTGATCATCATAATAATCAGATACTAACCTATACTGAAAAACATAGTTATCGCCCCAATAACGCGTGGCACGAAAACCGGCACCAACATAGAGAGAATCTTCCGATAGTAGATAAGCATTGCGGCCAGCTTCATCCAGCATACTGGGATCCACATCAGGACGGGACCATGAACCTTGCAAGTTAGCCAATAGCAGTTCTAATGACCAATCCTCTGAGCTCCAAAGATTAAATCCCAGATTAATGCCATCTTGAGATTGATGGATCATCTCAACAAACAGCCCTTTGTACTGGTACATGCCACTGACTAACAGCGACAACTGTGCAGAACCAGAATCCGTTTGCCGAACATCGACTTGATTAATCCCGTAAACACTCATGCCCAGCTCAAAATCACCGCCGTCAGCAAGGCGATTAGTTCCTCCAGTAACACTGCTCGCAATATCTGATGCTGCAGCGGTTCTAGGAAGAATGCTCAGCGTTAACACAAGAAGCCAAAGAATACGCATGCCCATTTAATTCACATTTTTAGTCGTTATTTAGCGCTACATATTACAACAGTTTGTTGCAAGTCACTGCACAACCAGTATCATTTTTACGGCAATTGTGTGTCGGATAACAAGAGAGACCTATATCCCAAACAACTTGAATCCTGCATCTTCAAATTGTTTGAGGATATACTCACCTCACATTGAGTTAAGGCACAAATGAGGCTCAAGCTAAGATGAAGTGGCGCCAGTTAAGTTAACCACTGTCAGTCGTTGGCACACTGAATTATGGGCTAATACATTTAAACAACTCGCACCTTAAACTGCTGCATCGTTTCCCTCAATGAATTAGCCTGCTTAGACAGTGACTCACTGGCTTTCGCGGTTTCGTTAGCGCTGCAGAGAACCAACTCACCCGAATCACGAATCGCATTAATGCGCTCACTAATATCTTCGGCGGTCACGGCTTGCTCCTCACTGGCGGTCGCGACTTGAGTATTAGCCTGAGTCAGTTCAGTCAACGCATCTAGAATCTCAAATAAGTGCTGCTTGGCTTGATTAACGAGCAGTGATGACTCACTGATTTGCTTATCGTTATTGGCGAAGGATTCGACTGAGGATTTGGCATCTTTCACAAGTGTTTGGATAAGATCGCTGATCTCCTGCGTGGCCGTTTGACTGCGCGTTGCCAATGCCCGCACTTCTTCGGCAACGACAGCAAAACCACGACCTTGATCTCCCGCCCGTGCCGCTTCAATCGATGCATTCAAAGCTAATAAGTTCGTCTGCCCCGCAATCGCATCGACCACTGAAACAAAGTTGAGGATTTTTCCCGTACTCGCTTGAACCTGTTGAATAAGTTGATTTGAATACTGGGCGCTGGCAACCAACTGCTTCGAGATTTTTTCGCTCGCATCGACAACCTCACAACTTTCTTTCACTTTATGCTCGGCTTGTCCCGCTGAGTAAGAAGCGGTTTCTGCACTACTCGCCACTTCAGTGATCGTTGCTGCCATTTGGGTCATAGAGGCGGCGACTTGGTCAGTGTTATCCTGCTGCCTCAACATAGCCTCACGATTATTCTCGGCCACCGCATTAAGCTCAGTCACCATAGAGGCAATTTCTTCACTTCGAGCAATCACTTGGCCAACAGTTTTACTTAAAGTCCACGCCATTTGATTCATACTGACGGTAAGTTCGCCTAATTCATCCTTGGAATCGACGCGCAGCTCTTGGTTAAAGTTGCCCTTTTCCATCATGGCGGCAGAATTACGTAACCGATTGATAGATTTGACCATGTATTGACTGCAAGCGATGCCAATCAATAATCCTATGACTAAAGACACTATCGAAATAATCGTTAAGCCATAAATGGCCCTAAGCTCTTCTTCCTCTGTTACAGAAACTGCAGCTTGAGTCATCAACGCTAAACGTTCTACGAATTGACTTAGCTCAGCATTAAACACATTTTGCGCTTCCTCTAAAGATTCAACCCGCTTAGCTAAAGCGGTATGGTCTTCTTTTTGCTGAATACCCGAAATAACGGTGCCAAGCAGGACTTTATAATCTGCAAAATGCTGAATGATCGTGTCAATATCTTGATTTAGCTGCTGTGTTTTCTCACGTACTTGAGGAGTTTTAGCGTTTTTTAATGCCTCTCCAAGCATGGTTTGAGTCGAGAGCAACTCCTTGCTAATGTCTTCATTGTGCTGAACAACATCCGCAATAAAAGCCGCTAGAATGAGTGGACTGGATACGGCGTCAACATCCGCGGCACGAAACGCTTTTTCTAGAATGACAGAGCTTTCAAGCTGCTTAATGGTGATGTCAGTCGATAGCCTGACTAATGGAATATTCTCTTCTGCAATGCCATGAATTTCCTCCGATACACGCTGCATCTTCAACAGACTAAATCCAGACAAAATCAAGATCAGTACTAACATCACCCCAACGAGGGCGATCATCTTATGTTTAATCCGTAAGTCTTTTAAAAGCTTCACCATAAAACTACTCTCCAGCAAACACTGACAACGAAGGACGTCCAATTTAGGATAGTCGGAGTTTTAACTTTCGGTGGATGAATTAAGCGTAAAGTATTAGCTGAATTTAAAAGAAAAACTTAAACATTAGAAAAATCGCATCATAGCTAAGCTCAATGATGCGTTAGAGTCTAAAACCGTTTAAGGCGTGCAAAATATCTATTAGGCAACAGTTTGACAGACCTTGGTGAAATTAGGCGTTCAATACCACTGTCCGATACCAACGCCTCAACAAACCGCTAAAACTTGCATTCACATGGCAGATCACAGAAGATCCCATGGCCTTTTTCATTGCCCTTAACCTCGCCCATGACTCAACCTGCATCGCCTACGCCAAATACTGTGACTAACACAGCGACGAATACAATGGCTGACATTGAAACATCCCATGCCTCGGCGAGTGCTATGCCTGATACCACAGTGACACTTGGCTCATCAGAGGCATATCAGCAAAATGCTCAGATCCGGTCGCAATTCCCAGCGTTAAATCAACTGCTTGATGGTTATCCCTTGTGTTATCTCGACACAGCAGCCACCAGCCAGAAACCGCAAATGGTGTTAGATGCCATGGCGCAGTTTTACGCTAACGACAATGCCAATGTACACCGTGCTGCGCATCAGTTATCAGCGCGTTCGACCTTAAGCTATGAGAAAGTGCGCGATCAGTTGCAGCAATTTTTGAAGGCAAAACGCCGCGAAGAAATCATTTTTACCCACGGCACCACAGAATCAATCAACTTAGTCGCCTTTGGACTGACTGCCCAATTAAGCGCTGGCGATGTGATATTAATCGACGCCGCCGCTCACCACGCCAATATCGTGCCTTGGCAGGAACTGGCGAAACGCACAGGGGCAATCATTAAACCAATCCCGCTCTGTCAGGATTGCCGCTTAGATATCAACGCCTATAAAACCTTGCTCGAGTTAAAGCCTAAAATCGTCGCCCTGTGCCATGTTTCCAACGCCCTAGGTACAGTCAATCCCGTGGCTCAGCTAGTGCAGTTAGCGAAAAAACATGGTGCTATCACCTTAGTTGATGGTGCGCAGGCAGTGGCGCATTTAACGCTGGATGTGACTGAAATCGATTGTGATTTCTACGTCTTCTCGGGGCATAAAATGTATGGTCCCACTGGTGTTGGCGTGCTTTACGGCCGTTTCGACGCGTTAGATAATCTCGCGCCACTATTAACTGGCGGCGAGATGATTAAACGCGTGAGTTTTGAGGCGACAGAATTTGGCAACCTGCCGAACCGCTTAGAAGCGGGCACACCGCCGATTGCTGAAGTCATAGGTTTGGGCGCGGCCATTACATTTTTACAAACCGAGCTCATGCCGCAGGTTCAAGCTTATGAAGCTGAACTAGTTAACTATTTACAAAGCCAATTGCGCGCACTCGGTGAAGTGCATTTATACGGCGCCTTTGATGACAATATCGGTGTCGTCGCCTTTAATCTTGCCGGTGAACATCACCAAGATGTAGGCATTTTGCTGGACCAACAAGGGGTTGCCGTTCGTTGTGGCCATCATTGTGCCATGCCATTAATGCAGAGCCTGAATCTTAAGGGCTGTTGCCGTGCCTCTATCGGTATCTACACCAATAAAGACGATATCGACCGCTTTATTGCCGCGTTAGCCTCGGTAAAAGACTTGCTGCTGTAATCCAGCATTTAGCCACTGATCTACGCCACTCATACGATGCTCAAAATAAGTTAGACAGGATTTAGCCCTATGACAGATTCAATCATGCCAAATGAGGCCGATTTTCACTATTTAGTGCAAGATGCCGAAACCTTACTGGCGCGTTTTACCAATGCCCCTAACTGGCAGGAAAGATATCGCCAAATTATGTTGCTAGGGAAAGACTTACCAAGTTTAAGCCCTGAGCTTCGCATCGAGGCCGCTCAAGTAAAAGGCTGCGAGAGTGATGCGTGGATTTACCATCTAAAACAGGCTGGCAAACACTATTATTTAGCCGACAGCGATGCCCGCATCGTTAAGGGATTGATTGGATTATTACTTGGTGCCTGCCATGGCAAAAGCCGCGCTGAAATCCAAGCATTTGATCCTACAGCTTACTTCAAACAATTGGGCCTAGAAGGTCAGCTCAGCCCATCGCGCACTAACGGCCTTAACTCACTGGCAAAAGCAATGGTTGAAGCCACTCGATAATCATAACCCGAGGGTTTTCATTTACTGCGACAAGCGATAATTGAAACCACTCGGCAACAACAAATAATCACAACTCTAGCTCAGGGGCAAAGGCCAAAAAAGGGATTTAATCAAAGACTTCTACGCCCTAAAAAGGTATAAAGAAGTTACATTTGCGTTATTGATAGGAACCGAGCATGCCCATCAAGGCAGTCAATCACTACCGTCGTACACTCCTTAAAGGTCTTGGCGCAGCAACTCTGTTAAGTCCACTCGCCAGTTTACCTAGCTTTGCCGCCGCACAGAGGCGGATATATGTCGATGGTTTATCTTTCCTTCCCGATGACTTAAGTGATGTAACTGCCGCTAAGCTCGATGCCTATCTTTGCGATATTTCGGCTATTGAGACCATAGAACAAGCCGATGGCACTCAAAACTACAAACGCACTTATAAAGCTTGCATGGAAAGCATTAAGCAGGCCGCTAAACGGGTAAGTGATCATCCCGATATTTTGTTGCAAGGCCTGAGGGGGCAAGATATTCAACGTGCACGCGACAGCCAACGCACTGCGGTATACTTTCAAATCCAAGGCGCAGATTGTGTCGAAGAAGACAGTGAAGCTAACCAGTGGGCGCGGGTAGATGAGTTTCATCAACAAGGGCTACGCGTACTGCAACTCACCCACCATTACGGTAATACCTTTGCCGGTGGCGCCTTAGACAGTGATGCCAGCGTCGGGCTCAATAAGCCGCTCACCGCACACGGACGTGAACTTATCGCCAAACTCAATCACGCCAATATCTTGATCGATGTGAGTCACTCCAGCGCTCAAACCGCTTTAGATGTCGCAAAAATCACTAAGTCACCCATAGTGCAAAGCCACGGCGCAGCGCGCGGCATAGTCAACCATGCCCGTTGTTCTCCCGATGAAGTGATCCGCGCCATCGGCGATAGCGGCGGCGTATTCGGCGTATTTATGATGAGTTTCTGGCTTACCAATAATGCCGTGCCCACGATTGATGATTATATTCGTCAACTGGAATACGTTATGCGTGTTGGTGGAGTGGACTGCGTGGCAATCGCGAATGACTTCCCGCTCCGAGGCCAAGAAAACCTACTGGCACTGGGTAATGACAACGCCAAAGGCATTAAAGAATATCAAGAATGGTGGTACAGCCTGAGGGCGAAAGGCGTGCTAGGTTTTGATGCAGAGCCAAGGCATGTCGTGATCCCTGAGCTGAATCATATCGATCGCATGAGCCGTATCGACGATGCCTTAGCCAAGGCGCGCTTTAAATCTACCGACCGCGACCGTTTTATGGGTGGTAACTGGCAAAGAGTGCTCAACAAAGTGCTACTGTAAATGCCATTGTTTTATCGTCATGTTTAATTTACTTTGTCGATAAATTTACTGACTTATCAGCTCATTTCAGTCTTGGATATTCTATGCTGACCACACTCGCTATTTTCAATTATCGCTCTCTGCGTGAAATCGTCTTGCCCCTAGGGCAACTCAATTTGATCACTGGGGCGAATGGCAGTGGTAAATCGAATCTATACAAGGCACTACGTTTACTCGCACAAACGGCGCAAGGCGGCGTTGTCAATGCTTTAGCCCAAGAAGGTGGACTCGACTCCAGCTTTTGGGCGGGACCAGAAAACCCCACCAAAAGTATGCTAGCGGGCGACACCGCCATTGAAGCCACCGTCAGGCAAGCGCCAAGACGCCTAAAGCTTGGCTTTGCCGGCGAAGATTTTAGCTATCTTATTGAACTCGGTTTACCCAAACCCGACGCCACCACGCTGTTTGGCTTAGATCCACAAATCAAGCGCGAAGCCATTTGGAACGGGCTTAAGTATCGACCCTCAACAGTATTGGTTGAGCGCCGTGGTCCTATGGTGAAGAGTCGCACTGCTGACGGACAAGGCTGGATAACCTTAGGCGCACACCTGCAAACCGGCGACAGTATTTTTACCGAACTTGCCGATCCAGAGCGCTGCCCTGAAGTGCTAAAACTTCGCGATAGTATCCGCGCATGGCGCTTTTACGATCACTTCAGAACCGATGCAGAAGCGCCAGCCCGTCGTCCACAATTAGGTACAGCCACGCCAGTATTGCACCACGATGGGCGCGACCTTGCATCAGCAATTCAAACCATTTTTGAGATAGGTGATAAAACGGCTTTTGACCATGCGGTCAGCGATGCGTTTCCCGGTGCTGAGGTTCGCATTGAACCTCAAGAGGGCGGCATTTTAGTGCTCGCATTTCATCAGCATGGTTTATTAAGGCCACTCAATGCCAGTGAATTGTCGGATGGCACCCTGCGCTATTTGCTGTTAATCGCCGCCCTACTGACCCCAAGACCGCCAGAGCTTATGGTGTTAAATGAGCCAGAAACTAGCCTACATCCCGACTTATTACCTGCGCTTGCACGCTTAATCGCTAAGGTGTCGGAAGAGTGCCAGTTGTGGGTGGTTTCCCATGCTAATCGGCTTATTAATGCCTTAAGTCAATTTGAACACTGCAATACCTTGGCCTTAGACAAAACCTTAGGCCAAACGCAGATCCAAGGCCAAGACTTACTCAATACGCCCAGTTGGCTATGGCAGAATCGTTAACCTATAGCCTTAATCAATCGTAAAATACCGCGAGCCATAGGGTTTCTGAACTTATAGAAGTCGAAGCGACTCGATGTTTTTGATGGGGCGGAATCGTTAAGTAATCTCCAGGGGTTAGCGTAACGGGTTCACCTTGTTCAAATTCAAGCGTCGCCTCGCCTTTGAGCAGCATCACCCATTCATGTTGAGTTTGATCGTACCATTGACCTTCGGGTAGATACCCAAACCACCTGAAGATGCAGGATTCAGCGGGAATTTAACGCACTTTAGGCAAGACGGCTATTTGCAGACCTAGTGGACTAAGTTAAAAATAGCCAACACGGCATAGAGTGCGTTAAAACCCGCCGGGACGGAGCGCTTAGGGCACTCCACTTCCGTGTTGCATCAATTCAGAAGGTGGCCGACATTCTGTCATTGATGCGCCTTGAATTGAAGCACCCTAAGCGCTCTGAAACTCGTATCTTCAGGTAGCTTGGGTATATTGCCCATTGGAAACGATGCGCTCAATAGTCACAGTATTATTACCCGCCAGTTTTTCAAAAGTTTCCGCCGATAAATCTGTGGGTAATTTTGCAAAAAAGTTATCAAGCATTTTGTCTTTATTCCTCTGCTTTTATTAATGTGCCACTCTGATTAAACGGTATTTGGAGCAATCAAGCATTGAGAAACGAATCCATAAACCGCTATGATATGCGCACAGAAATACTCAGTTGCGATGAGTATCACTCAGATAAGCTTAATGTTTTACATATGGATATGGAGATTTCCCCCAATGTCGTTGTTTCGCGCACTCAAAGCCAAGTTATTTCCCTCAAACCAAACTAGCCGCGATCCAAAAGACATTCATCTTCAAACTGAATCACAAACACTCAGCCAAGAACAAGATTTAACGCAGGAGCCGTCAGTCGCTGCACCGCTATTCCAGCGCTACTTCAGCTTAAAAATCCATGCGACAAAGGCAGACGCGACTTCTTGCGAAGAAAATGCCGACCACGGCTTAACTCTCTATCACTACGATACGCCCCAAGTCATAGAACTCTTAGGCTGGGAAAACGCCAATGAATGCTGCGACTTCCACCATACCGAATTCGACCGCCTCGAAATCAGCAATCAATTCCCTTTCCCCGAGCAGCACTTTTGGCTCGACAAGGTAAAAGTGTGCAGTATCACCCCCAAAAAGAACAGCCAAATAAAGGCGTTGTGGCAAGTTGAGCTTAACAATCTCGATGCATTATTGATAAGCCACTTTACCCTAGATGCAGACAATATAGTGCAAGGCGATATTCAAGATTACGCCAGCCTAACAGGCCAACTGCACCGCACTTTTCACCAACTCAATACTGAAGATGGTGCGGGTATACTTAGAATCATCACCCAAAGCCCAGGACTTACCCAAGCCGTCGATTCAAACTATTTTGGCGAACGTAATGGCGTGACCCGTCAATTCAATGCCCTAGGTACCCTGTTATTTGAAGGCAACTTTATTAATGATCAGCAACTTGGAACACAAACGTGGTATGACCATGAGGGCAAGATCAATCAAATAGAAGATCGCCATCCCCAAGGTCAATTTATTCAATACTTTTATGGCAATGGTCAGCTTAAAGAAACCGCCGAACAAGATAGCAATGGATATTATATCAATACGTTAACTCGCTACTATGAATCTGGACAAATACAGCTGATCCGGCCCTTAGTGCAAGATGTTATCCACGGAATTGAAAAACAATATTACCCTGATGGTTCACTAGAAGCTGAAAGATATTACAACCAAGGCTATGAATATGAAGCCGTTTGGTATCATCCCAATGGAGCGATTAAACAAAAAGTGTTTAACGATGTGACGGGCAAAGTCATTGAAGAGTTTTACGACTCAGGTAAGCCTGCATGGCGTGAACCCTTCAATACCGAAGGCCAATTACATGGCGAACATGTAAAATGGTATCCCAATGGTCAACTTGAAGAAAAAATCTATTTTAAGGATGGTAAAGAACAAGGCATGGCCCTTTGGTATCATGACAATGGTCAACTCGCCCTTGAGATCTATCTTGAAAAGGGACTCAGGGAAGGTCTATTTAGAAGCTATTATAAAAGTGGCGTGCTTTCGGCCGAAGGCCAATATAAAAATAACCTCTCGGTAGCCCCTTTTATTGAATACCACGAAAACCAGCAAATTCAGATGTACTTACCGCACACACAGGGCAACCGTGATGGCACTGCTCGCTGGTTTTATGAAGATGGCACGATACGTACAATTTCTAAATATGAAGTTCGTGATGGTCAAGGCTACCTCAAAGAGTCCAGCTTTTATAATAACAAAGGGATCCTCGAATCCTATCAGAGTCACTCGAATACCCGCTGCGGCTATAATCTTGATAATAATCAAAGGGAATACTATCAAGAAGGTATTGCCGATACTCGCATCGAATATTATGAAGATGGTGCCATTCGCTGGTTACTCACCCGTACGCAAGGGGATTTATTTAGCTCTAAATCCTTATCCCCTCAGGGTTTAATTTTAGAAACTGGCACAATCCAAATTACTAATGGTCGTTACCTCGATATCGGCCATTGGCAACGTTTTACGCCCCAAGGAAAAGTGTACCGCGAAGCCTGGCTAGATGAACAAGGCCAACTGATAGAAAGCCGCCACTACTTTGATTTTCATGAAAATATAGCAACTCAGGAAGATGAAGAACCTGAATGGGATAGTCCAGAAAATCCTAGTTATGACTATGATGAAGACGATGCTGATGGGCAAAGTAACGGACCAAATAACCGTTCGGATAACAGCGAACATCATGCTAGCAATAGTAGCAATAACGCATATTTATCTCGTCAGAAGTATCACGTACCCAATAGCAATACCACAACAAAACAGCGAGAAGATAAAACAATAGCAGATGTCGCCGCTCACACCGAAGAACCCATATTGGCTTATCACTTAAAATTTGATGATGAAAGCAAGCTTTATGCAATGAAACGCTATCATCCCAATCGCCAGATTGCCGAAGAAGGTAATTTACAAATTCAGGGACAGGAGCAATTCTGGGTCGGCATCCACAATCAATACGATGAGCAAGGCAAACTCAAGCTTTCCGAAACCTATACTATGGCGGGCGAACCGATAGAACACTCCACTAGCACAAGTAGGATAGTGTTAAATTAATCAAGCAGATTTGAATCACACTCGATAGCGAGGATAGGTAAGCCCAGATAAAACTTGGCTTACCTTACTCACATTAACCGTCAGCTTGCGATAACAATTCCAAGCTTGCTAGCACTAAATGAATCTAAGTCGCAGCACTAAAACTTAAGCCACGGCACTAAAACTAAAGTGCAAAAAAACTAAAGCGCAAAAGTGGCGATGGTCTTTTGAATACCCACAACATCCGTGCCACGCTTGAGCTCTTTTACTAAAGGTTCGCTCTGGCCTGAAATCCAAATTTTAAGCTCGGCATCCATATCAAAATGCCCTGTCGTTTCCACTTCAAAATGGGTAATGGATTTATAAGGTATTGAATGGTAAGTAACCTTCTTGCCTGTAAGTCCCTGCTTATCAATTAAGATCAGGCGTTTATTGGTGAAAATAAACAAATCACGGATCACTTTGTAGGCGAGTTTTAATTCTTCTTGAATGCCCATGATAGGCCTTAATTCCTCGGCTAATTCCTGTAAATCAACCTCAGCAGCATTACCGAGTAAACCGTCTAACAATCCCATTTTAACATCCCTTATTATTAATATTATTTTCAATAAGATATCTGCTCATTACCGCATGTGCAATATAGGGCTTTGATGAAAATATGGGAGTGGCGATGGTGAGAGCAACATCAATGAGAAGTAGGCTGTTATAGGCGCGCAGATGCAAGCTGAATAGGTGCTAGGAGCATTGCACTCGGGCAATGCTCCTAATGACAAATATTAAAGGTGTTTCTGGCCTCGCACTTGACGGTTTTCACCGACCACCATCATTTCGCATTTAGGACAGTCGAAGACTAACTTGAGCACATCGTTGCCGATTTCAAGCACCATAGGATCGGCCTTGATCCCTGGCACTTCTTTCGGACACAGATTGAAGTTAAAGCGCAGGCAATGCTTAGTGATCATCAATGGCACGTCTTCGGTGACGCCATTTTTCTCATAGGTATCTTGAATTTCAATCACGCCGTGGCGTTGATAAAAATCCTTAGCCTTTTCGTTAGCAACATTACCTAAGTAACTCAAATGCTTGACGGGATAGACTGCATCTTGATTATGCTTCCACGGCAGTGGACGCACATAACCTTGCACACGGGCAGCCTCTAGAGCGGCCACACCATCACGGCGCAGACCATTGAGCACAGACGCAGGCAAGAACCAAGCTTGGGCCGTATCGATACTGATGCTACGGGCAACAAAGTCGGTGCTGCCGAGCTTACCCAGCTGAGTGCGAGTATTTTGTAAGGTCTTATCGACATCTGTCGCGGGCGTCTTCTCGGCCACTAAATTCACTGTGGCTGTAAGGCCATAGATATCCGTCAAGGTCAGCGCCAGTCCGTCTTGGGTATCGCTCAACCGTAAATCAACGCCGATAATCCGCTTAGAAGATTCTTTAGATAACAGGGCTTCGAAGGCTTGGTTATGGTTACGGTACAAAGTCATGCCGACTTTTAAATCCTTTGGCACCTGCAATATATGCAGTTTTAACCCTTCGGCGCGGTTAACCCGCAGGCCTTGCAGCTTGTCATCGGATTGTTTTGCCATGGCAAAATTCGCAGGGAAAAATGCTAAGCCATCGCCGTTATTAAACTCATGGGTTGAGCTCACTTGGATAAAATCTTTACCTATGCTGACCACTTTGCCGACTTCTTCGCCTATGTATTTAGGCGAGCGGAAATCTTTAATTCCTTGGCTACGTTCGTTAACAAAGTAATCTGTGCTGCCACGGTTAAAGGTCTTTTCAGGATCAGGGGTAAAACTATGTTCGCAGCGGCCGTGGGACGAAGCCTTAAACTCGGGACGACGCGCCATAATCGCATCCAGCTTTTGGCGATAATGCGCGGTGACGTTTTTAACGTAACTTAAATCTTTTAAGCGACCTTCAATCTTAAACGAGCGAATGCCCGCATCGATGAGCGCCTCAAGGTTTTCGGTTTGGTTATTGTCTTTTAAAGACAATAAATGTTCGTTCTGCGCTAACACATCACCTTGACGGGTTTTAAGATTGCCCGGCAGACGGCACATTTGCGAGCATTCACCGCGGTTAGCACTGCGGTTACTAAAGGAATGGCTCAAATTACATAAGCCACTGTAAGCCACACACAAAGCACCGTGGATAAAGAATTCGAGCTGCATATTAGTATGCGCGGCGACATCACGGATTTGGCTTAAGCCCAATTCACGGGCAAGCACCACCTGAGAAAAACCAACTTGCTCTAAAAACGCCACTTTTTCTGGGCTGCGGTTATCCATTTGGGTACTGGCATGAAGGGCAATCGGCGGCAAATTGAGCTGTAATACGCCCATGTCCTGCACAATCAGCGCATCGGCACCCGCTTCGTACAATTGCCAAATAAGTTTTTCGGCGTCGGCCAGTTCGTTATCCATCAAAATGGTATTGAGGGCGACGAATACCTGAGCATGATATTGATGAGCATAAGTACACAGGCGCGCGATATCTTCAACACTGTTACCCGCCGTTGCCCGCGCACCAAACGCAGGACCACCTATGTATACCGCATCGGCACCATGGCGTATGGCTTCGATACCGTAGTCAGCATTTTTTGCAGGCGCCAATAACTCAAGACGGTTATGGACGTGAGAAAGATTCTCGGGAGTGTATATCTCTGGCTGGCTCATGGCTTCACAGACTCAAAATGATCATTAACGAAAAGGACGGGAGTATAACAAAAACTCAAATACAGCTCTATCAGCAAATCATCAACTAATGCGCTTTGCTTCGATGCTTTAGTCATCTCAGAAAGGTTCATGCCACAGGCAATCTTTGGGCGTCGCACTTGCACCCTCAAGCCTAGCAGAGTATCTTTGCCCCGCATTGACGAATAGGCCCCATTATGACTGATTTTATATACCAACCACCGACCACTCCTTGGCTCGATATTCTTTATCAAGATAAAGACATTATCGTCATCAACAAACCTTCAGGATTGTTGTCTGTGCCCGGTCGCGACCCCGCCCATTACGACAGTGTCTATGCCCGGGTAAAAGCAGAGCATCCCCATTGTCAAATCGTCCATCGCCTCGATATGGCGACCTCAGGCGTGATAGTTGTCGCCCTTATTCGTAGCGCCGAGCGGGAATTAAAACGTCAGTTCCACGATAGAGAAACCAGCAAAACCTATTATGCAAGGGTTGCAGGCCATGTCAAAAATGACACTGGCAGCGTTGATTATCCACTGATCTGCGACTGGCCAAATCGCCCTAAACAGAAAGTCGATCATCTTGTTGGCAAACCGTCTTTGACTCACTATCAAGTAATGAGCCGCGCCAAACGCTCAACGCTGGTTAAACTGACGCCAATCACAGGCCGCTCACACCAATTACGGGTGCATATGATGGCGCTAGGACATCCGATCTTAGGTGATGGTTTTTATGCCGACTCACTGGCAAAATCCTTAGCGCCTCGACTATTGCTGCATGCAGCAGAACTCACCATCAAACATCCCTACTCAGGTGTCAGTATGACTTTTAGCGCAAAAGTCCCTTTTTGTGAGCCTTTGGGCGAACAATGATCACTAAAATCAAATAATACGGGCAAAATCGGTAGCAATTCCCCATAAAAAAACGTAACTTTATGACAATTCACTACGTTATAGAGAGTTTATTTATGGATACCGCATTTCAGCGCGATCAACTCGATAATCATATCCTCGAAGCCCTAATGCAGGATGCCCGCACACCCTTTGCCGAACTCGCTAAACGCTTTAGCGTGAGCGCCGGCACTATCCATGTTCGGGTAGAAAAAATGAAGCAAGCGGGGATCATTACAGGTGCGCAGATCACGGTAAACCCTAAAGCCTTAGGCTATGACGTTTGCTGTTTTATCGGTATCAACCTTAAAAGTGCTGGCGATTACCCCGCAGCTATCGCCAAACTCAACGCTCTCGAAGAAGTCGTCGAAGCCTATTACACCACAGGCAACTACAGTATTTTCGTCAAGGTCATGTGCCAATCCATCGACGGCTTGCAACACGTGCTCATCAATCGCATCCAATCTATCGATGAAATCCAGTCGACGGAAACCTTGATCAGCCTACAAAACCCAATCGTCAGAGCGGTTAAACCTTAAACAGGAAAAACAGCAAACACCTACAAACAACATAACAAATACCAAAGTGTGATTAACATCTTTTTTACCGCAAAAGTGTTAACCATACGATACTTTTGTGTTACAACTTCATTGCTACCGCCAAAGAGCGCAGCAGAAACTATAACAATTCAGCTACAGGCACGTTTAATAAAGTGCTGAAAGCATTAATTGACAAGGAAGAAGTTGTGAAGACAAAACTATCGATCGCTATCTCCGCTGCACTACTCTCAAGCGCAGCTATTGCTAACAGTGAATTTACATTTAAACCTTACTCTCCAGAAATAAGCGCGCATGATAAATATACTAAACCGCAAACATCAGCCACTAACCTCGATGCTCCACAACGTTTTATTGTTGAGATGGAATCTCCTGCACTAGCTAAGTATAGAGGCGGCATCGGCAACTTCGCAGCAACAGCTTTAAATTCGAAAAAAGAAAAACTAGATATTCAATCTACTAATGTCAAAAGCTATTCAAGTCACCTAGCTAAAGAGCAAAACGCTTTTGCTAGCGATTTAGCTAAAATTGCGCCAAATGCAAAAGTGGAACGTCATTTCCAAACACTTTTTAACGGTATAACAGTTGTTGGCCAAGGACTAAGTGTTGAAAAAATAGCCAAAATGCCTGGAGTGAAAGCAGTATACCCAGAGGCTATATATGAAACTAACATGGATGCATCACACCAAGTGATTAATACCCCAGCTATGTGGGAAGCCGTTTCCGGCATGGCTAATGCGGGCAAAGGAATGAAAGTTGCTATTATTGATGGCGGCATTCGTCCGGAAAACCCCATGTTTACCGATGCAGGCTTCACAGCACCCAGCGGTAGTCGACCATCGGATGACTACTGCTCGACTGTCGATGCTTCATTCTGTAACAACAAGCTGATCGTTGCGCGTTGGTCACAGCCAACATCACCTGTGTGTCCTAATGAATACATGAGTCCACTTAGCTATGGTGGTCACGGAACTCACGTTGCAGGTACCGCTGTCGGTAACAAGATATCAACTACTTATAAAGATATTCCCGTTCAACTATCTGGTGTAGCACCAGCAGCTTACCTTATGGTCTACAAGGCTCTTTACAGTAAGCCTGATTGCACAGGCGGAACCGGCTCTAACATCATGTTAATGGAAGCCTTAGAGCATGCTGTTAATGATGGCGCAGATGTAATCAACAACTCATGGGGGGGGAGTGCTGGTAGTGATCCAGCTAGCAGCCCATACAAAACCATGTTTGAAGCTGCAGAAGCTGCGGGTGTTGTTGTAGTTAGCGCTGCCGGTAACGATGGTAATGGTCCTCAAACTATCGGCTGCCCTGCTTGTATTGAATCAGGAATAACTGTTGCTAACACTACAACAGGGCGTTTTTTCGCTAATAGCTTTAATACCGGTGGTGATGATTTACTTGCTATCCCAAGTTCTGATGCAGTGCTTTCAGAAGATATTACCGCTCCAGTGATTGCGGCCGTTAATTTAGATGCTGAAAATGCCAATGGTTGTGATGCCTTTGCTGCGGATTCGTTCAAAGATGGCATTGCATTGATTTCTCGCGGAACATGTAACTTCTCACTAAAAGCCACAAACGCAAAAGCTGCAGGCGCTAAAGCCCTTGTAGTTTATAACAATGCGGCAGGTGCACCGACGACTATGTCTATGCCTGGTGAACCATTCCCTGCTGTCATGATTACGAAAGATGCAGGTTTAGCCGTAATTGAAGCCATAGGAGATGCTGCAACAACAGGTACTATAGTTGCAAAAACTAAACGCATCATGGTTTCTGAACTTGCTGATAACCTAAATAGCACCAGTTCACGCGGTCCTGATGGCAACCAAAATATTCTTAAACCGGATATCGCAGCACCTGGTACCAACATTCTGTCAGCTTTTTCTCCTGATGATGGTGGTGAAGACTTTAATATGATCTCTGGCACCAGTATGGCAAGCCCGCACGTAGCAGGTGCTGCAGCTATGATGCGTCAATTACATCCAGATTGGTCTGCAAACGATATTAAAACTGCTTTAACATCAACAGCTAAATTTGATGATATTTTAGATGATGATGCAACAACACCAGCCACACCATTTGGTATGGGTGCTGGACGCATGGATTTAGATGCTGCAGCCAAAGCTATATTAACGTTCGACAAACCATCAATCGCATCAGACTCTTGTGTTGGTCCATGTACTTTCACTCGAACGGTATATAACAAGAGTGATGCAAAAACATCTTGGAACTTATCAACTTCATCCGATAGTACAGGCATAACAGTATCACCTTCTAGCTTAGAACTTGCCGCAGGAGCCTCTGCCACGTTTACTGTAACCGTTGACTCAACTTTCGCAGAATATGGTGAGTGGATTTTTGGTAATGTAATGATAAGCAGCACCGAAGGACTGCAAGATGCTCACTTACCTTTGGCTGTGTTAGCTAAAGAGTCAAGTGATGCCTCACTGATTTCGACTATGAGCAAGAAAACCGAACTTAACGCAACCGATGCGATTCCAATATCAGTTGTGATTAACAATAACTCATTTGACAGTACAGTGACTATTACAGCGCAAGCACCAGAAGGCACGAAACTAACATCGAAAGATGATGTAAAAGTTAGCTTAGCTGGCGCGACGCAAAATGGTTTACAAATCAACGAAGATATAGGCAACATTACTTGGGTTGGGTCACTAAATCTTCCTAAAATGACGACAACCAAGGGCTCTGCTGGTTTCCCAAGCATAGTGAGTCTAGGGGTCAATCCAATTACTTGTCCAGAAGGTTGTGATGAACAAGCGTTCACCTTTACTGTGCCTAGCTTTAAATACAATGGGGTTAGCTATTCCAGCATCACTATGTCTGACAATGGTCTAGCGATTGTTGGAGGTGGAAGTGCAAGTGGTACATTTGCGAACAAAAAGCTACCTGATGGCAGCAACCCAAATAACATTTTAGCGCCCTTCTGGTCAGATTTTGATTTATCAGATAAATCTGCTGGCGATACTGGCGGTGGTGACTTAGCCGTTGGTGTATTCACAGATGATGATGGAGTTAAATGGTTAGCTTTAGAGTGGAATAAAGGCCAACTCTATGGTGATACATCAAATACACCTTATACGTTTAGCATTTGGATTAAAACAGGTGATACTGAAGAGGTTGTATTCAATTACATAAATATTCCAAATATGCCTTCAAACGTCACTATCGGCGCTGAAAATATAGGCGGAACAATTGGAACAACTTACCACTTTAATGGTGAAGGTGATTCGGTTGTAACAGGTAATACATTGACGCTGAAAAACACAACGGCAGGTAATGTTACTATCGACTATCTGGCTAAAGCGGCAGAATTCTCCTTTGGCACTGGCGATATTGCAGAAGCTACAGAAGAAACCTCAATAGAAATTGATTTGCTCGCAAATGATATCAATCCAGATCAAAAAGTTGCTCGCGCATCAATCACAGGCAATGGCATAACCGCCAATGCACAGCGTGTTTTGGATATTGCTCCTGTAGGTACATTGTCTAAAGCAACTGTAGTAGACGCACCTGCCAATGGTGCTGTCACTATCAGTGAAGCTGGCATTGCGACTTATCAGCCTAAGAAAGACTTCTTTGGCACCGATAGCTTCACTTACAGCGTCGAAGATGCCGATGGCAACGTATCAAAAGCGACTAAAGTGACTGTGACAGTTGCTAATGTCAATGATGCACCAACTGTCGCCCCAACAGGAGAAACCTTGCCTACAGGCCAAAAAATCACCGTCATGTCAAATGCTAAAGATGTCGATGGCGATGCACTCACCTATATTTGGACACAGACATCAGGTCCTACAGTGACTTTTGATCCTGCAGCAAAAAATATTAGCTTTACCCCAAAAGAGCAGGGAACCTATACATTTACTGTTATTGCGAATGATGGCACATTAAACAGTAATACTGGTGAAGTGACTGCGGTTGCTGCACCAAATAAAAATACAGACAATGGAGGAGGTTCACTCGGTTGGTTAACCGCCTTATTGTTACCACTTGCGGCAATGCGTCGTCGTATGAAGTAACGAGTTGTTGACAGTAAAAAGGGAGCCTTAATGGCTCCCTTTTTCTATTACGCTCTAAAGAAATATGTCTAGGAACGCAGGCCTATTCCGCGCGAGACTAAGTAATACGCTAAGGTCCAAAGTGCGACACAGAAACCGATCATAATGGCGATGGATAATGGCACGCTGATATCGGCAAAGCCTAAAAAGCCGTAGCGGAACACGTTGATCATATAGACCACAGGGTTAAGTGCCGACACGCCTTGCCAAAATGGGGGCAAGAGTGACAGGGAATAAAATACGCCGCCAAGGTAAGTTAATGGGGTAAGCACAAAGGTGGGGATGATACTGATGTCGTCGAAGCTTTTAGCAAAAACAGCGTTAATTAAGCCACCCAATGAGAATAACACTGAGGTTAAAAATACCGTCATCACCACTAAACCTGCGTGATGTAAGCTAATGTCGACAAAGAACATGGCCACTAATGTCACTATCAGGCCAACACATAAACCGCGCGCCACGCCGCCACCTACGTAGCCAGCAATCAGCACATAATGGGGCACAGGTGCCACCATCAACTCTTCTAAATTACGTTGAAACTTGGCACTGTAAAATGAGCTAGCGACATTCGAGTAAGAGTTAGTGATCACCGACATCATGATCAAACCAGGGGCGATAAACTCCATATAAGATACACCGCCCATTTCTCCAATCCGGCTGCCGACTAAGTTACCAAAAATCAAAAAATACAAGGTCATGGTAATCGCTGGCGGGACTAAGGTCTGGATCCAAATTCGCGTAAAACGATTGATCTCTTTACTTAAAATACTTTTAAAGGCAATAAAGTAGAGCTGATTCATGCTGAGGCTCCCTGAGTTTTCTTCACGAGTTCGACGAAGAGTTCTTCTAACCGATTAGACTTGTTACGCATCGATAGCACTTCAATATTGGCTGCGCTCAATTGGCTAAAGACATCGTTAAGATTATGCTCTTTCGCTACATCCACCTCTAAGGTATGAGAGTCGGTTAAGCGACATGCCATGCCATCGAGCACGGGAGCCGTTTCAGTATCGCGACGAAGATCGAGAATAAACGTCTCCATATTCAGCTTACTCAGCAACGCCTTCATGCTAGTGCATTCCACTAAAATACCTTTATCGATAATGCCGATATTACGGCAAAGCATTTCCGCTTCTTCAAGGTAATGAGTGGTCAGGATGATCGTCACGCCCTGCTGGTTTATTTGTTTTAGAAACTCCCACATAGAGCGGCGCAGTTCAATATCCACACCTGCGGTAGGTTCATCTAAAATCAATAATTTAGGTTCGTGCATCAGCGCACGCGCAATCATTAACCGTCGCTTCATGCCGCCGGATAATTCCCGCGAAGGGCTATTGCGCTTTTCCCACAGATCCAGTTGGCTTAAGTATTTTTTGGCACGCTCAAGGGCGATAGGTTTTGGCACACCATAGTAACCCGCTTGATTCACCACAATTTGCAGCACGGTTTCAAACTGGTTGAAGTTAAACTCTTGTGGCACTAAACCAATGCAGAGCTTGGCGTGTTCTAGCTGCTTATCGATATCATAATCAAAGACTTTGACCGTACCAGAACTCTTCTGCACTAAGGAGCTAATAATACCAATCGTGGTGGATTTACCCGCACCATTGGGGCCGAGCAAGGCAAAGAAATCCCCTTGATTGACGGTAAGGCTGATGCCTTTGACCGCTTCTACGCCGCCTTTATAGGTTTTTTTAAGCCCTTCGAGTACCAGAGCATGGGTAATATTCGCCATATTTGTACCGATCCTTACACATTAGAAAGTAATAAGATGGTGCTAAAAAACACAATTACAATGATGGGTTGCAGAACTAAAGCAAAAAATTAGCTAATTGATTGAAAAGAAAAAATTTAATGATTCAATCATTAATGCTTTTTATATTGCAGCAAAAAGCAAAACTCCCGCCTGTTGCGGGAGTTTTAAACTGTATCGGACACTTAATCGAGTGGTACGACTTTGGCGATATAAGGTAGATTGCGATACTGCTCGGCATAATCAATACCATAACCTACGATAAACTCATCAGGGATAGTAAAACCGATAAAATCGACCTTCACATCCACTTCACGACGCTCAGGTTTATCCAACAGGGTGCACAGTGCAAGACTCTTAGGCTCCCGCAGTAACAACATCTCGCGCACTTTACTTAACGTATTACCTGAGTCAATCAAGTCTTCCACAATCAGCACATCGCGACCGGCGATATCTGATTGCACATCTTTCAGAACTTTCACATCCCGTGAGCTCGTCATAGAATTGCCATAACTGGAAACCGACATAAAATCGATTTCAACATGGCCTTTAATGCGGCGACACAGGTCTGCCATAAAGACCACAGAGCCTTTTAACAAGCCTACCATCAGCAGACGTTCACTGTGGGCATAATGGGCATTGATTAGCTCGGCCATTTGATCCAATTTCTGGCTTATCTCTTCAGCAGAGATCATCACTTCGGTGGTGTGTTTCATATAAGTCTCAATTGTCGAGGTCGCGGTTAGACTGTTTGTCATAACCCCAGCGACTCGTTAATGCATGGTCAACGCCCAAATGATCGAGAATTCGAGCGACCATGAAGTCTACCAGATCTTCTACCGATTTGGGATTGTGATAAAAGCCGGGTGCAGCGGGCATAATGGTCGCGCCGAGGCGAGAAAGGCTTAACATATGCTCTAAGTGTATGGCACTAAAAGGAGTTTCCCTAGGTACTAGGATAAGCTGACCGCGCTCTTTAATCACCACATCGGCGGCGCGTTCGAGTAAATTATTACTCATTCCGGTAGCAACTGCCGCTAACGTCCCCGTTGAGCAAGGACAAATCACCATTTGTTTAGGTGCTGCGCTACCCGATGCAGGCGGTGAAAACCACTCATCTTTGCCTAATACCACTAACTCGCCAGCAATAATCACGCCTTTTTCGTGCAGCAAAGCCAACAGCTGGGCATGGGCTTTGTCACTGTTGGCGCTTAACTGTAAGCCGTGTTCCGTCGCCAATACCACTCGAGCGGCACTGGAGATCATCAAAAACACTTGATATCCCGATACCAACAGACACTCGAGTAACTTAAGCCCATAGGGAGCACCCGAGGCGCCCGTCCAAGCTAAGCTAATCGCCTTAGTCGACTTTGCGTAGGCCATCTTAGCTAACCTGCTCTACAGTTGAAGCCTGTTCTAATGCGGCCAGCAGCTTCTTATGTAACCCACCAAAACCACCGTTACTCATCACCACTATGGTGTCGCCTGCTTTGGCGGTTGCTGCGACTTTCGCGACCACATCATCAATTTGATGTAACACAGTCACAGGGATCACCGCCGCTTCCATAGCTTCTTTCATATTCCAGTCGATGGTATCGGCTTGATATAAAAAGGCTTCGTCGGCTTGCATCATAGAAAAAGCTAAAGTGTCTTTATGGACACCGCTCTTCATGGTATTTGAGCGCGGCTCGAGTACCACAGTAATCTTGCTCTGCCCAACCTTAGCCCGCATGCCTTTTAATGTGGTCGCAATGGCCGTCGGATGGTGGGCAAAATCGTCATATACGCTCACACCGTTAACGGTTCCGAGTAATTCGAGTCGACGCTTAGGTGGCATAAACTTAGCTAAAGCTTCAATTGCAGCACTCGGCTTAACGCCCACCTGGCGTGCGGCAGCAATGGCCATCATGGCGTTTTCAATATTGTGTTGACCAATCAAATCCCATTCGAGAATGCCTTGAGATTCGCCATCAAAAAATACTTCAAAGCGATGGCAATCATCACTTAACGCTTTGCCATACCAACCGCTGGTCGATTCGGCTAAGTGATAGGTTTCTTGCTCACTCCAACAACCCATATCAATCGTTTGCTTAACAGCATGGGAATCGGCGGGCCAAATGATCTTGCCTTCACCAGGAACGGTGCGAATTAAGTGGTTAAACTGTTTTTGAATCGCAGCCAGATCGGCAAAAATATCGGCATGATCGAACTCAAGATTGTTGATCACTAAGGTACGCGGATGATAATGCACGAATTTCGAACGTTTATCGAAGAAGGCACTGTCGTATTCGTCGGCCTCAACGACAAAGAAAGCGGTCTTGCCTAAACGTGCCGACACACCAAAGTTTTGCGGTACGCCACCGATTAAGAACCCAGGCTCATAACCACAATCATCTAAAATCCAAGCTAACATGCTAGAAGTCGAGGTTTTACCGTGAGTGCCAGACACTGCCAGCACCCAACGCTCAGGCAAAATATGATCGGCTAAAAACTGCGGGCCAGAGGTATAAGGGATGCCAATGTTCAACACGGCTTCCACGCAAGGATTACCCCGGCTCATGGCATTACCAATGACAACTAAGTCAGGATAGTGCCCTGCTTCACCCAACTGGCTAGGATCAAAACCTTGAATAAGCTCAATGCCTTGGTCCTCTAGTTGCGTGCTCATTGGAGGATAGACATTGGCATCCGAGCCCGTCACTCTGTGCCCTTTGGCCCTAGCCAATAACGCTAGACCACCCATGAAGGTTCCACAAATCCCTAAAATATGTACGTGCATACCGCTCGCTCTGATGTGTTGAATTCACCGCCATTCTAATCCATCGAGAGACAGATTGGCAGGTAACAATCGGTGAAAAGCACTGCAATCACAAATGACAGTTTTTAAATCCGTGGATTTCACATTCAAGTTGCAGAACTGAGATTTTTAGATAACAGGTCAACTAACACAAGGCCGAAAACTGTCGCAATGGAGGTCCTAACGTAAGTCACGGTAGAGCTGAGCGTGCTGGCTACGGTGGCGACTAAATAAGAATTGACGTAACGCTTCACGCTCTTCGGTTTCGGCCTGAAACTTAACGAAAGCCAGACCTTTCTCGCTACGAATAGGCTCGATATCGACGCGCATAGTCTCGCCATTGGGCAATTGTAATTGCAAGTCTTTACTGCCTAACAATTGTTTAAATTGCTGCTGTGATTTAGCACGAATGGCCATGCCAGAACTAGATAGCGAGGCAACAGACCATTGCTCACCTTGATCGTGGTCGAATATCCACACATCATCGGCTTGAGTTAACCGCCAACTGCGCTCCACTCCCGAGGCATCTAGCACTTCAGGTACACCTAAAGTGGGTTGAAACTGACCAAAGTCATCCACTTTCATCAGTAGCGGAAACCAGAGTTTATAGGGTCCGACTTCGGCCAATAGAGTGAGTTTTGCCTTACCGAGAATCGAGGCGATAACTTGCGGTACTTCAGTTGTGACTGTGAGCACGTGATTGACTAGGGGATCGTTAGTCAAGGCTGTGCCCACACGAGTCGGCGAAAAAAGTTCGCTAAAACAAGCAAGCTCCTCCGCGGATAATCGAGGTTCATCCATCATGATAAGTCCTCCCGAGTTAAACTCCTTACCCCAAAAAGTACCACCAAAGTATGGGATTGTACATTTTTACACCAAAACAGTGGCAAAAAACGGAATATATGCTAGCAAGGCTAAATTCAAGACTCTATTAGCCATTTGCGCTATTTAACTTGGAAAATGCAGTGGATTGTTATTCCTCGCTTTTTAAACTGCTGGAAGGTGGAGCAAACAAGATACGCAGTCGTTGTTTAACACTCAAGCCTGTCGCTGTGACCTCTGCAAACATGTCTCGCCATTCACTAAAAGTCACTTTAAAGGGATTAAAACTATTCACTGGCTTAGTGATGCCGTAAATCACAGTCTCTACCTCGGGCTCAAAAGTGCCAAACAGCTTGTCCCAAATAATCAGCACACCCGCATAGTTTTTATCTATATATTGGGGATTACGACCGTGGTGCACCCTGTGATGTGATGGAGTATTGAAGACCCATTCCAGCGGTCCGAGTGATTTAATCGCTTGGGTATGCACAAAAAATTGCAATCCCAGATTGAGTAATACCACAAACACCACCCAGTTTGGATCGAAACCTATGACCACCAGCGGTAACCAAAATACCCACATGCCTGCAAAGGGATACATTAAACTCTGACGAAACGCAGTGCTAAAATTCATATTCTCAGAGCTATGATGCACCACGTGAGCCGCCCACATCCAGCGGACTCTGTGGCTCGCCCTGTGGAACCAGTAATAACAAAAGTCCTGCGCGACCATCAAGGCAATAAAGCTCAATGGGCCCATTTCAATATCGAATAACTTCCAACCAAAAATCGCCAAATACAGCTTAGCGATCAGCAAACCAGTGAGCAGATCGGCACCTTGGTGCATGGCCGCGAGGCTGAAATTACACAGCACTTCTTGGCCGCGATAACGTGCACTTAACGGTAGCTTTTGTCTTTTATCGCCAAAGTACCATTCCAGCAAAATACACACGAAAAACAAAGGTGCAAGCACCAGCAGTAACAATTCTGGGTGCTGGATCAGCGAGGCGATATCCATATAAGATCATCCTGTTCTATTTTTATTTTATGGTTATTTTTATTGTTACTTTTATAAAAACTCTGACTACATTCTATAAACCGCATTCAACGCCACAACGCAGGCAGCTGCGATCCGTTAGTCGCCGTTAGCTACCAGCGAGCATAGTGATCTTCGGCGAGTCCCAGAACATTATTTAACTGGTAACTGTGCCCTTGATTATCGGTAATCGTGCCACTGAAATGACCGATGAATTGGCGGAAATTACTCTTAAGCAAGAGCAAATTACGCTTTTCACTGCGACAATTGCGCGCCGCAAACTGCAAATCCACTTGGCCATTTTGACTGTAGACTCGCCAAACCTCGGCGCCGAGCGTGGCATGGCGATCAAACTCAAATTGCACTGGCCCGAGTAAATGACGCTCGCCATTAATCCAAAAGACATTTTCAGTAGCCCCAGTTTCATTAACACCCGCCGCTAAATTAAGCCCCATAATGCCCTCATGGATCCGCGCGTTAATTGACGCCCAGCGCCAACTGGTATCACGGCGCATGTAACCCGCTGAAAAGTCATAGCCTGCTAAAGCTTGATTCAGCGGCTGCGGCTCATGACCCACAGTCAAACTACCTTTAACGGTCAAACCATTATGCTTTTGTGTGTAAGTCCAGCCGTTGTATCCAGTAGGACTACACATAGCCATAGGCAAACTTAAGGGGGCTGAGTGTAAAGTCACATCGGCTTGAATATTTTTAGTATCAATCACTAACCGCCAACCGCCCTCTACAATCTCAAAGCTTAACTGCGCCCCTTTACGGCCAATACTACTTCGGCCCTCGGCTGGCGATGGTGTCATCTGATAGCCAAACCTCAAAGGTTTTAACCAATCAAGCTGGGTGAGTGTGTTGGTTTTTATGTCGTATAAATAACAAAAAGCACTGCCGACGTAGGCAATATCGGCAAGCGCGATGCCTAGGACATAACGCGGCGTGACCAAAGAGACAAACTGAAATTGTTTATAATCGAAATGCTTAGCCCACGCTGAAGCAGGTTTATCCATAGTATCGAAATAGGCAAAGTCCGCTAAACCTAAGGTTTTGACTATGCCATCGAAATGACCGAAATGGGGTAACCCCTTCGGATTGATCAGGTTATCTGGGGCGATTTGCGTTGCTATCGTTAACATGACTAAGCCTTACAAAAAGGACGCGGGAGCATCTATGCTCTCTCATTCTAAACATCGAATTTTTACTCTAACCTGTCCCCCATTGCATTAAAAGAGTGCAAGGACAAAATGTTGTCATTTTGTTGCCAGCCAGTATTCGGTTTAATGTTTTAAATTCCTTGTTTGTAAAACGATTAAAGCGCCTAAAGGCGCTTTAATCGTTGGATAAGGAAAGATTAGAATCGGTAGCTAATACCAAAGTTGATCCCCTGTAATTCAAGCTCTTTCATCGGGATATATTGGTATTCCAAATTCAAACCGAATCCTGACTTAAATCGATATTGCCAGCCTGCAGCGCCATAAAAACCGACATCATCCGAGTCCATATCTTGTTTATCTATCTCATAGCTGACTTGAGTGTAAGCAGCGCCTAATTTGGCATACAGGCTGTTACCACGAGACAAAGCATACTCACCGTAAGCGGCGGTTCTAACACCTTGGTAACGTAAATCTTTTATCTCACTGATGACGCTAACAAGCGCACTCGCCACCCCACCTGAACCCGCTAAATAACCCGCCTCAAACCCAAAATGCTCGTTGAGCATATAGCGGTAATATAAGTCGCTGGTTAAGGTGTCACCCGCATCATATTTACCGTTCTTAGTTTCAAATTCTTGGGTACCGTAACCTAAACTACCACCCAGTATATGGGCAGAATCGCCCGCGAGCGCATTGGAGCTCATCATGCCTGACGCCAGCATCAGGCCAACAAATAACGAAGTGAATGATATTTTTTCCATATTTAACCTGCCTTCCATGCCTTGTAACTATGCGAATAAATGATGTGAATGCACAGAAAACACGGATGTGAATAATGAGCACAAGATATTAGCAATAAAAGCTGTACCTCAACTGAATCACGCTGTTCTGTGGCATCAAAAGTGATTTCTGGTATGCTGTAGCCACTTTTACTTGTACGAGAGATCCCATGAAACGGCTATTACTGACCTTGACTTTCCCCCTGCTCTTCGCGGGCTGTGCCAGCCAAAATCCGACTCATATGGCTTTCAGCCCTCAAGTGCCCAATATCAGCCAACAAACGGCGCAACTTGTACCTATCGCTCTTGAAACGGTAGATACACGCACAGTCGATTATGTTGCTCGTTTTATTGAAGAAGGGACAAAAACACGTTTAGTTGGCCCGAGCGAACCGCCTAAACTGTTACTTGATGAAGTATTCCGCGCAGGTTTTGCTCAAGCAGGCTACCAAATCGACCCAAGCGCAACTAATTCAGTGCAAATTCAATTAGAAGAATTGCAAATGGATATCACTAAAAAGACCTTTGGCTATGAGGCAAAACACAGTGTGTTAATCGCAGTTCAAGCCAAAAACTCCACCCAAGAGCTGGTTAAACGCTATAAAGCCAAAGGCACTTTAAAAGGTCCTTTAACGCCCGATTTTGCAACCTTAGAACTGGATATGAACAAATTGCTCGGCCAACTTACCGGCGAGATTCTAAACGATCCTGAGCTTAATCAGTTTCTACAAAAATAACAGCGTCAGTTTATTATAAGGAAATCAATATGCTCCGTTGGATATCAGCCCTCTTACTCATCTTTATGAGTCATCATAGCCTCGCACTCGACATTCAGGCCGATACCTTGTATCCCAGAGTCGAATTTGATACTAGCTTAGGCAAAATCGTGGTCGAGCTAGATAGAACTCGTGCACCAATCACTGTCGATAACTTTTTAACTCATGTCGTTAAAGGCGAATACGACAACACAATATTTCACCGCGTGATCAGTGACTTTGTGGTGCAAGGCGGCGGACTCACCCCCAAGTATGAAGAGCTGCCTGAGGGTAAGCCGATAGTCAACGAATCAGGAAATGGCCTAACAAATAGCATGGGCACGATCGCCATGGCACGTGAAAACGAGCCGCACTCAGCCACTCGTCAGTTCTACTTTAACGTTGCCGACAACACTAAGCTCGATCCCTCTAAACGTCGTTGGGGTTATGCCGTATTTGGTGAAGTGATTGAAGGTAAAACTGTCCTCGAAGCTATGGCTGTCGTTGAGACAGGAACTAACACTAAGCTCAATTGGCCCGATGTTCCTGTTACCCCTATCATATTGAAAAAAGCCAAGTTATTACCAAAACAGTAATCAAAATATAATTTCGAGCAAAAGCGCTAATTTTGCATCTATACTGTGATAGTAAACAGAAAGGAGGCAAACGATGACGGCAACTGAGTTCATCGATAATAAAGCGCCCCAACTCGCCTTCTATGGAAAAGCGTTTTTGAGTGAAGAACTCGACTTCCATGAAGTGCAACTTTACTTATGGGACACGTTAGAAGAATGGCAGCAACTGAATTCGACTGGCGAAGCGCAAACTGAAACTGAAAAAGTGTTTTGGCACTTGCTCCACAGCTTTAACAGGTGGCCTGACTGTGTGATCCGCGGTAATCAATATCTGCGTAAGCAAGTAAATGATTGCTGTGACTATCTGAGTTTAGGCGGCCGAGTGCCGCAGGGATGCATCGGGATAAGACCTTAAGTTCAGCATTCCTATCGATAAAAAATGGCCCTGTAATAGGGCCTTTTTTATTTCGTAAACCAATTCCTCGTGTGTACATTATTACGCTCTCCTTACTATCAAGATCTATGCTAGCGATAAAGATAAGCGGTAAACTTTTAGCTACAAGCAGTTAACTCTCGAGCCATATTCAACCATCTTATAGTGCTAAACGGGACTCCAAAGTAAAAGGAATACCATTAGCCCTTGAATCCTATGGCACCTTACCCGTAAGCTAAGCGGATTAAACACTTAGACTCATGCCTATGTCCGCAACAGGTTTTATTCAACGTACACTCGATGCCCTCAGTGTCTATTATCACAAGCGGGTTTTGATCCTGTTATTACTGGGTTTTTCTGCTGGTCTACCATTAATGCTAGTATTTTCAACGTTATCCTTTTGGTTGCGTGAAGCTGGTGTTGATCGCACTTCAATCGGTTATTTCAGCTGGATAGCCTTAGCCTATGCGTTTAAATGGGCTTGGTCACCCTTAGTCGATCGGCTTTCATTGCCGCTGCTAACTCGATTTCTAGGCCGCCGCCGTAGCTGGATGCTGTTCGCTCAGTTGTTATTGGTTGGTGCCATCTTAGGCATGTCTTTTAGTGACCCTCTCAAAGATCTCGAGCGCTTGGCACTGTTCGCGTTAATGGTCGCCTTTGCCTCAGCCACCCAAGATATTGTTATTGATGCCTTTCGGATTGAATCAGCCCCAGAAAAGATGCAAGCCGCACTAGCAGCGGCCTATCAAGTGGGTTATCGCAGCGCCATGATTATCGCCACCGCAGGCGCGCTAACCATAGCGGCTTGGGTTGAACCCGGTAACACGGCATACAACTTAGTGGCATGGCAAACTTCTTACCTGATTATGGCGGGCTTGATGTCTGTTGGGATTTTGACCACGCTTTTTAGCCGCGAACCCGAAGTCGATACCCGCGCCGCCGATGCCACTGAATTAGCGCTAAAACAACGCTTAAGTGCCCGTTATCCTAGAATTATCGCAGCGGGCATATCTTGGGTATATACGGCCAGTATTTTACCCTTTATCGACTTTTTCAAACGCTATGGCCGCAGCGCTATCCTCATCTTATTACTGATTTCTTGCTACCGGATCTCGGATATTGTGATGGGGATTATGGCGAACGTCTTTTATGTGGACATGGGATTCACTAAGGAAGAAATTGCCTATTTAAGTAAAATCTATGGCCTGATCATGACCTTAGTCGGCGCAGCCTTTGGCGGCGTTCTGTTAGCTCGCTTCGGAACTATGAAAATCCTTTTCCTCGGTGCCTTACTGGTTGCCGTAACCAATCTGCTATTCGCGTGGCAGGCAGTGATTGGCTACAACGTGCCCTTTTTAACCTTTGCTATTTCAGTGGATAACTTCAGCGCTGGGATAGCCACGGCGGCATTTATTGCCTATCTCTCGAGTCTCACTAGCAACGGCTACAGTGCAACGCAATATGCCTTACTGTCTTCGATTATGTTGCTTTTCCCTAAATTTATCGCGGGCTTCTCGGGCGCTTATGTCGACGCATTTGGTTATGTGAACTTCTTTGTCGCCGCCAGTGTTATTGGCTTTCCGGTGTTGTTTTTGGTTGTCTTAGTCAACAAGTATGCGCCGCATCCAAGCACATCATTAATGGATGATTCGTCAAAAAGTGCACCAACAAAATCGGATTAAGGTCTCATAGCACTTATGCCATCAATATAAAAAAGCCCTCACACCTTAGTGTGAGGGCTTTTACATTTAAAGACGAAATGGCAAACGCGATACTGCATCACGTTAAACCAATTCTGCTCGATTAATCTTTAAAGTTATCAAATTGGAAAGGCTGGCCTAACTCAGACTCACGTGCCAACGCCATGACAGCTTGTAAATCGTCACGTTTTTTACCTGTAACTCGTACTTTCTCGCCCTGAATAGACGCTTGCACTTTAAGTTTGCTGTCTTTAATTAGCTTGACCAGTTTTTTAGCAATTAAGGTTTCTATACCTTCTTTAAACTTCACTTTTAGGGAGAAGGTTTTACCGCTGTGGATGGCTTTCTCATCGACTTCCATCGAAGACGGATCCACATTACGTTTGCTCAGTTGCATACGTAAAATGTCCACTAATTGTTGGCATTGGAAGTCATCTTCAGCGGTTAACGTGACCACATGGTCCTTATATTCCACGTCAGCCGTTTTACCGCGAAAATCGAAACGTGTCGCCAGCTCACGCTTAGTATTATCAACCGCATTACGCAGTTCAACTTCATTCACTTCTGACACAATATCCATTGAAGGCATAGTTTTTATGTCCCATATCAAATTAATATGCAGCTAGTTTACCCACACACAGGCCTAAGTTGAAGGTAAAGCCTAGAATAAAAGCGTAATCATGGGTGACTTTAGCCACACATTTTCCTATCATTGCCCCACTCTAAGCTAATACAAACATATTTGTGATAACTAAAAATACCCTATTTAAGCTGGCTTTAGCCGTAGCCTTTGTCGTGATCAGTTATCTGGTATTTTCCAGACCAACCTATTCGCAAAGTATTCCGAATATCGACAAGGTAGGCCATCTTGGGAGCTTTTTTTGCCTCTCCTATCTCGCCTATCTTGCTTTCAAACCTAAGTGGTATTGGTTATCTCTCACACTGGCAAGCTACGCCATTTTAATTGAGTTAGTGCAATCACGTTTGCCCTACCGTAGCGCTTCTGTGGGTGATGTTATTGCCGACTTTTCGGGTATTGCACTGTTTTACTTTTGCAATTGGGCCTATGGCAAATACTTCCGCGCAGCGCAATTACGAGAAGATTAACTCAGGCGCTTCAAACTGGTACTGATAACAGATACCTTAAGGCTACAGATATGACTCATGCTGTGAACATAAATCGCGTGGTGGATATTGCGATTTTAGGTGCTGGTGCCGTTGGACAGCTTATTTGCCACCAACTGACGACAGCGGGCATGGGTGTTGGTCTTATCGGCCGCGATTCAATTGCATCTATACAGCAGACACTTAGCGTCACTCCATTAGCGCCGGCCAATGATAATCAACAGAAAACACAAGCACTCCAGTATTCTGTGCCTATCTTAGCGGCCAATGCGCTCGATAATATCCGCCTCGTGATTGTCTGCGTCAAAGCCTATCAAGTGCTCGATGCACTTTTGCCCTTACTCAACCAACTGCCCAGACAATGCCACATTTTGTTGTTACACAATGGAATGGGACCTCATTTAGCCCTAGCGCCGCTAATTGATGCGCAAGCTGATGGCAGAGGGCTAAGCCTAGGGACAACTTCCCAAGGGGTGTTACGTCAAGCCCGTTGGCAAATTAGGCAAACTGGACAAGGGCTAACTCAATTTGGGCATTTTGCAGGTACAGAGCTCACTGAGCATTATCGCAATGCTTTACTGGCGGCTATCCCAAACAATGAATGGGTGGATGCCATTGTGCCTTGTCTATGGCAGAAACTCGCCGTTAATGCCGCGATTAATCCACTTACAGCACTATATCAATGTCCTAATGGCACACTCGCCGAGCCAGGTTTTAGTGACATGATTAAAGGCATTCTCGACGAGTTAGTCACGGTTGCCACACTCGAGGGCGTGCCTCTCGATAAACAATTGTTACACGACAGGGTCTATCAGGTGATCCGCCTCACTGCGGGGAATTCCTCATCGATGCACCAAGATATTGCACACCAAAGACGAACTGAGATAGACCAAATTAATGGTTATATCTGTGAGCGTGCACAAGCGCACGGTTTAAGTGCGCCAGTTAATGCTGACCTCTGGGCGCGCATCAAACAGCTAGAAGCTTAAGCAAGAAAACTCACATAACAAAACTAAATATAACAGTATGTTTAATTTAAATAATTTTTAATTTTTTGCTGAATCCTCACTTTTTATTTACCACATTAAAACGCGAATTACCCTAGCGCCATACTCACTCGGCTTTTGCTGCACTCATGCTAGTCAAGCAAATTTACCTTGCACCAACAATACGCACCAAATCAGGGCAGATTAACTTTGCTTTGCACTGTTTTGCACCAAAATTTTAAGCTATTTCGGTGCGTCTTAATGTTAACGCAATGATAATAAATGCTTTATCTATATGGCCTAATTCCTGCTTTATTCCAATAAATTGAGTCTGCAGCTTGTTGGAGAGAAAATTGAAACTGGTCACCGCAATCATTAAACCATTCAAATTAGACGATGTACGTGAAGCTTTAACCCAGCTCAGCGTCCATGGCATGACAGTCACTGAAGTACGCGGTTTTGGCCGCCAAAAGGGCCATACGGAATTGTATCGTGGTGCTGAATATGCAGTGGACTTTTTACCTAAGATTAAACTCGAAGTTGCCATTCATTCCGATCAAGAAGATGCCGTTATTGATGCCATTATTGCTGCAGCCCATACGGGCAAAGTGGGTGATGGCAAAATCTTTGTGACTTCGTTAGAACAAGTGGTGCGCATTCGCACTTCGGAAGAAGGAGTTGATGCCCTATGATGCTAGTGAGCTTCAGACTCAGTATTAAATACCTATTGATATTATTCAGTATATTGGCGACGAATGCCGTCGCCGATGATGGTCAATTTAGCGCTGCAAATACGGCGTGGATCTTAAGCTCATCCGCATTAGTGTTATTGATGACCCTGCCAGGATTAGCGTTGTTTTACGGCGGTTTAGTTCGCAGTAAAAACGTGCTTTCAATATTGATGCAATGCTTCTCTATTGCCGCCCTAGTGTCAGTTTTATGGTTCGGGCTAGGTTATTCACTCGCATTCGACACAGGTAACAGTTTCATCGGTGGCTTAGACAAAGCACTACTGTCAGGTATTGGTCGCGATAGTCTTAGCGGGGATATTCCCGAGCCGCTGTTTATGCTATTTCAAATGACCTTTGCCATCATAACGCCAGCCTTAATCATCGGTGGTTTTGCCGAGCGAATGAAGTTTTCAGCTGTGCTTATCTTTTCAGGTGCTTGGTTATTACTGGTTTATGCGCCGATCACCCACTGGGTTTGGGGCGGTGGCTGGTTAGCACAGCTAGGACTGTATGATTTCGCGGGCGGAACCGTGGTGCATATCACCGCAGGGGTTGCTGCGCTCGTGGCCGCTAAAGTGCTAGGTCCACGCAAAGGATTTTTAAACTCGGCGATTATGCCGCACAACCTGACGATGACTGTCACAGGTGCGGGCATGCTGTGGGTGGGTTGGTTCGGTTTTAACGGTGGCAGTGCGCTCGGCGCTAATGGCACCGCAGCCATGGCGATTCTAGCCACTCATCTCGCCGCTTCTATGGGCGCGATGACATGGGCGGCAATTGAGTGGATTAAGTTTGGTAAACCCAGCGCCCTTGGCATAGTCACAGGCGTGGTAGCGGGCTTAGGCACTATCACTCCCGCCTCTGGTTATGTTGGCCCAGCAGGCGCCTTAGTCATAGGTTTACTCGGTGGAATCGTGTGTTTTTACTCAACGGTTTATATCAAACAGAAACTTAAAATCGATGACTCCTTAGACGTTTTCCCCGTGCACGGTGTCGGCGGTATTCTTGGTACTCTTTTGGCAGGAGTCTTTAGCTCGACCCAATTAGGCGTTTTTAGCGGCTACGGTTTTGCGACTATGAACAACACTATGATAGACCAACTTGGGGTACAGATTATCGGGGTTGCAGCGACATTCACTTATACTGCGGTGGTCACTTGGTTGCTGTTTGTGATCATCCGTAAGCTACTTGGCGGCCTTCGCGTCAGCACAGAACAAGAAGTTAACGGCTTAGATTTATCGGAACACGAAGAAACGGGTTATAGCCTTTAATCAGAACCTCGAGCCAGAACCTTTAGTTAAGACAGTTCAATAGCCATAAGGGTACCAAGGCGCCCTGATGGCTGACTTACATCATGATGCTACTTTTTAAAATGCTCGACTAACCATAACTTTAAATCCGCCAACTTCATCGGCTTAGCAAAGAGATAACCTTGTAAAAAATGGACTTGGCGACTAGTCAAATAGTCCGCCTGCTCCTGCGTTTCAACCCCTTCAGCCACCACCACATAATTCATCTTATGGGAGAGCTCAATAATGGTATCGAGCACGTGGGAAGTCACGGAATCCTGCCCTATGGTATCGATGAAGCATTTATCGATTTTCAAGTAATCTAATGGCATGGTTTGTAACAAAGATAAGGTTGTTTGCCCAGTACCAAAGTCATCGATAGCCACTAAAATCCCCAACTGGCGTAAGCTTTCAATGCGCTGGCAAATATCCGGCGTTAATAATTGCCGTTCGGTGATTTCGATTAAAGGCTTAACGCCAATACGATCCAAAGAATCCCGCAGATGAATAAATTTCGACTCGATATCATCTTGGGTAAAATGCTCTGGCGCCACGTTGAACGCGACTCTAAAGCCCGATTCAACCTTCATATTAGCAAAATCTTTTAATGCCTTTTCGAAGATATAATTGGTCAATGGAACAATCAGCTTGCTCTCTTCGGCGATAGGAATAAACAAATCAGGCCGCACTAAGCCCATTTGTGGGTGCTGCCAACGCACTAATGCCTCGACTCCTTTGGCCTTGCCGTCCTCAGCACAGATCACAGGTTGATAAACCAAAAAGAACTCTTCGTTCTCTATCCCGCTACGAATATCATCAGCAAGGGAGTGACGAGATAACCGTGAATAGAGCACAAACAAGATAGAACCCGTAATCAAAATAATGCTAAAGGGTAATGAGATGGCAAAAAATATCCAAAAAAAATGCCTAAAAAAAGCAGGTGACATTTCTAGTAACACCGAAAAACGATGATCCTCAGAATCTAAAGTCATTACCTCATTTTTGATAAACTCGAGTGATTCAGGAATCGTTTTACCATTGATGGATAAAGCGACATTGATAACTGCGCTAGGAAACACATCGGGCTGTACAAAGGAATCTAATAAATATTGTCCTTCAATAATGACAGCAGCGCCGTGTTTAGATTTAGGGTCCCATTTAGATGACACTATCGCGGGCACCTCAGGCATAAAAGGCGTGCCCGTAATAATAAACTGGTTAGATATTTCAAGATTTTCGGTAGCACTAACAATGCTCAGGGGAGTATCAATATCACCGGTTTTAGATGAGCAATAAACATGTTGTGAATCATATATTAAAGCCGAGCGAAAGTAGGGTTGGAACAACATATAGTTGTATAACTCTTGACACTCAGAATCCTTCAATGCCAATGCATAATGGCTGATTTCATTAGCATGGGACACCAAAGTATCAATATGACTCACATAAATAGCCCCCACACCTTTGACTTTATCTTCAACAAAATACTGTGCAGAGAGATAACTTGCGGCAGCAGCAATTCCAATTGGAAACAATATGACTGCCAGCCATTGCCATAATGACAGATTTAATTTTGCTAACTTTTTTCGCATATATCCTTAACTCGCACAGCGCTCGGTTAAAAATGGTATCAAAATCTATGGAGCAAGACGTGTGTATATTTGTATCTCAGCGAATGTTTGCTTGATATAAACACACTGAATCGAGTTCTATTTTAGTCTAAAAAACCAGCATACCTTCTATTAATTTAGTCTATTCCCACATCACCAAAATGGCGGCAATAGCGATCAAGACTAACCCTAGCATATCTTTTATCTTTACTTTTTCCTTCAGCCAAAAGGTGGCAATCAAGATCATAAAGAAAACTTCAACTTGGCCTAAGGTCTTCACATAAGGCACTGCCTGCAGCGACATAGCACTAAACCAACCGATAGAACCTAAACAACTGGTGGTGCTTGTCAGTAAAGTCAACTTAGGTCGTTGCCATAATGCTATCAGCGTAAATTTATCCTTAAGCAACAAATAACTGACTAACAGCAAAGTTTGTAGGCCTATCACAAATAGCAACACCCAAGCTGCGCTATGGGGGAAACCAATATTCAAACATAAACTCGCTTCTCGTACCCAAAGCGATGTCAGCGCAAACGAAGTACCACAGGCTAAACCAATCAATACCGTATTGAGCGACAGACTTCGCAGGCCTTGTTTGGCACTAATGAGAAAAATTGCCACACCACCCAACAACACTCCCGACCAACCTAAAAGGGATAAATGCGTCCCAAAAAACACTGTGCCTAACACTGCCGCGACCACAGCTTCACTCTTGGCTAGCCCAGCACCAACGGCAAAGTTCTGTTGCTTGAACAATTTCACCATCAAGCCCGTCGCGAGGATTTGCATCGCCGATGCTCCGAGAATAAAACCGATAAAACGGTCGCTAAAATCGGGGATTCCGACATCCTGCCAAAGATATAAGCTCGCCAGATACACGGCGGCAATCGGCCCAGCCCAAATAAAACGCGCTAAGGTCACGCCCGCAACACTCACTTCTTTACTCAGCTGGCTTTGAAACGCATTACGCCAAGCCTGCATAAATGCCGCCAGCAAAGTGAGTAAGATCCACATAAAGGTATTCCGTAAAGAATCTGGTCGGCTATAAAAACAAGATCGTTAAGCAAAGCCCATCATAAAACATTAATGTTTCAGATAGCTACGGGGCTATACCAATCACATTCCTCGACTGAAAAACAAAAGCCCCGAACGAGTCGAGGCTTTGGGATTAAGTCACTAATTCATTAAGTCTTAGCTTGCGATTACTTACTGGTATCGATTGGCTCGAAGGATTTAACCAAATCGTCGATCGCTTTCATTTGCTTCAGATAATTTTCTAACTGATGCAAAGGCAGCGCACATGGGCCATCACACTTAGCGTTATCAGGATCGGGGTGCGCCTCAATGAATAGACCCGCTAAACCCAGCGCCATACCACTGCGCGCTAATTCGGTTGCCTGTGCGCGACGTCCACCCGCTGAATCGGCACGACCACCAGGGCGTTGCAGCGCATGAGTCGCATCAAAAATCACAGGGTAGCCAGATTGCTTCATCTCATCCATGCCCAACATATCAACGACTAAGTTGTTATATCCAAAGCTTGAACCACGTTCACACAAGATGATCTCGTCATTACCCGCTTCGTTAAACTTAGTGATGATATGGCGCATTTCATGTGGTGCTAAAAACTGTGGCTTTTTCACATTGATGATAGCGCCAGTTTTTGCCATCGCGACAACCAAATCTGTCTGGCGGGCTAGAAATGCAGGTAACTGAATAATATCAACTACTTCTGCCACTGGCGCACACTGATGCACTTCATGCACGTCGGTGATCAAAGGTAAATTAAAGGTCTTTTTAATCTCTTCAAAAATCTTTAAGCCTTCCTCCATACCTGGACCGCGGTAAGAGTTAATCGAAGAACGATTCGCCTTATCAAAAGACGCCTTAAATATATAAGGGATCCCCAGCTTTTGAGTCACTTCGGCGTAGGTTTCAGCAATCGACATAGCGAGATCGCGAGACTCAAGCACGTTCATGCCACCAAACAACACGAAAGGTTTATCGTTGGCAATCTCGATTGAACCTAGGTTTATGATTTTATTACTCATCGCAACTTCTCTCTAAAATGCTGGAACCTTTCCCAGCGGTGAATAGGAGCTAAGGCGGTTATACCGCAACTAACTGTAAAATTTGACCACAAATCCATGCCATATAGGTTCCTAACGCATAACCTAATACGGCTAACAGTACGCCCACTGGTGCTAAAGCGGGGTGAAATGCCGCCGCAACTACAGGGGCTGACGCAGCGCCACCCACATTCGCTTGGCTGCCTACGGCCATATAAAATAACGGGGCTTTAATCAGCTTAGCCACCAATAACATAAAGCTTGCGTGAACGATCATCCACACAATACCAATTAAAAAGTACAATGGCGTATCGAGCACCTTACTCACATCCATATGTAGACCAATGGTCGCAACTAAGATGTAAAGGAAGGCTGAAGCCACTTTTGATGCCCCCGCCGCCTCTAAATGACGCACTGGGCTGAATGACATCGCCAAACCAATCGTTGTGACTATCACCACTAGCCAGAAGAATTTAGAGGTTAAACTGTAATCTGCGGTCCAAGGATAGTTCACTTCAAAAAATGGCCCCAGAAAATCAGCGGCGATATGAGCAATACCTGTGATACCAAAGCCTACAGCGACAATCAGCATAAGATCGCGCAGATTAGGAATGCGTGCATTTTCAGCGTGATACTTTTCAACTTTATCTTTTAACGCTTCAATAGCAGAAGTATCTGCACCGGTTTTAGCATCGATCTCTTTCGCTTTTGAGGCAAGAAACAGCAGCACTGCCATCCAAATATTGGCGACTATCACATCGACTGTCACCATCACAGAGAAAATATTACCGCCCACGTCATAAATTTCTTTCATTGCAGCTTGGTTTGCGCCGCCACCAATCCAGCTCCCCGCTAAGGTCGTCATACCACGCCATACAGCATCGGGGCCATCGACCCCAATTAAAGAAGGTTCAATAACCGACACCAGCAACAAGGCGATAGGGCCGCCGATAACGATACCGACAGTGCCGGTTAAAAACATGATCAAAGCTTTCGGCCCTAAACTTAAAATAGCTTTTAAATCAACGCTTAAAATCAATAATACTAAACAAGCTGGCAGCAAATAACGGGATGCTACAAAATACAGTTGTGAGGTATTACCATCGATTACCCCAAAGGTATTCAATAACGATGGCAAGAAATAGCACAATAAAAGGGCGGGAATAAAACGATAAAACTTCTGCCAAAAAGGATGACTACTGCTACTGGTATAAAATACAAAACCTAGAATTGTCGCGAGTATTCCTAACGCCGTGGCATCGTTCGTCACTAAAGCCGTGCTTGTCATGCTAATTTCTCCCTGTTGATACAGTTATTATTTTTATTAGAGACTTAACTTTTAAGTCCCTGGGTCAAACTTCCATCTGCCCAGTGTTATTATTTTTGCGGATTGAATTCGTTAATAAAAGTTGAATAAATAAGAAGAGCCCCGAAAGGCTCTGCTTTAGTGATAAACCTCGGCGTGTTCGTTTAATTCTTTGAGCTGCATCTTCACTATCTCGATCACGGGATCGTGAGGACTATTATCAACAAAATGCTGCAGATCGGCGGCGGCCACATTAATACAACCCAACTGCTGTGCAATAAACGCCCGCTCACGATTCAAATGCACATCGTCAACATACCATTGCAACAGCAGGCTGCAACACTCCATCGCTGCCTCAAATTGATGCGACACTATGCAACCCGCCTTAAGCTCATGCAGCATACGCGTCAGCAGTTTTTTCACCGTTGCAGGCTTTAAGTAACTTGCCTTAAGCTCAGCAGCATTACCTAACTCGCCGCGCACTAACACGTGCAACTGGTGACGGGTGAGTTCCTTGCCCGTTAAAGGATCCAAATAACTCACTTCACCGCCAATCTTACAACGCAGCACCGTATTGCCAGGTAGCAATATGGGTTCGAGTTCAAGATCTAACTGCTTCGCCAGCAACATCAATACCGTCGCCAGCGTTGTACTATTACCTTGGCGACTAATTAAGCAAGTACCTAAATCTGCCGCCTCTGTACTGAAGTAGTTCTCACGAACACAAAAACCTAAATCCTCGTAAAACCAATGCAACAGCGCATTAAAACGCTGTTGTTGATCAACCAAGTAATGACTTAATACGGCTCCCGCCATTTCAAACCAAGCCCATTTAGCGGCTTCAAGTTTAGAAAATCCAAGGTGCGCACCTACATCCAATGCCGACTCGGGCAATGAAATGCCATCTTGCAGAGTGTAGTTACCCATTAACCCAATAATACCGCTTGTTTAAAATGAGCCAATTTAGCAGCATAAACCAACCAACCTATCGCGCCTAAGTAAGCAAACACTTTGAACAATTTGTTTCTATTCGCTTTTATGGCAATGGCGCCTAGGACAATGTAAGCAACTACAGCACCGATTTTTTCGGTCATCCAAGGATCCAAAAAAGGAAATTGCTGGATCATAAAACACAAAGTTAAGCCCGACAGCAGTAGGAAAGTGTCGATAACATGGGGCGCTATCTTGAGCAGTTTCTTCTCCATCAGAGCCGATTGGCGCAGATGCAGAACAAAGCGCACGGTAAGCAGCAACACGCTCAACGCGATAAAGGTAAAATGCAGATGTTTAACCGCAGGATATAGACTGTAAAAAGTTTCCATTACGATACTTATGGCCAGTGACAAAGGCGCTAGTTTACCCTAATCCTTGGCGGCATACCAATGCCTATCAGCCTAGATATTCAGAGCTAACATCATAAAAAATCAAACGAGAAGTGACGATGAATTTAAGCTTAATTAATGATGAATCAACCGAGTTCGCCGACGTTGTAAAACAAAAAATTGTCGAGTTCAACCAAGTCCAATGGCAGGGGCTTAGCCGTAAAAATCTCGGACTCAAACTACAGGACTCCGAAGGTAAACTGTTAGCAGGGATCAGCGGTAAAACCTTCGGCAATTGGTTGTTAATCGATTATCTGTGGGTCGATGGCACCCTAAGACACCAAAAAATCGGCACGCACTTGCTATTAGAAGCAGAAAGCCAAGCAAAAGCGCGCGGCTGCCAATTTGCCCTACTCGATACCTTAGATTTCCAAGCTAAGCCCTTCTATGAGCGCCACGGCTATCGCGTACAATGGATACAACAAGCCTACCCAGAAACCGGCAGTAAATTTTTTATGGTAAAAGTGTTGTGATGTTTAAGGTCAGCGGTCATAACCGAACCCAATGCTTAGGCTACCATTTCTGATATCTAACTCAGACCGCTTCAATGAACTTGAGCTAATTGCGAGTGGTTAATGATTTGCGCACCTTTTACTCGCAAAGCTACAAACGGAAAAATAAGACATAGGACAGACGTCCTCAGCCAAAGCGATCCAATTGAATTAAAGCTTTAACCTAATCCGGCTTAAACACGCCGATCACAGCGCCGGTGGCTTTTTCAGTGACCTTTTCATCGGTTTGCTGTTCACGGTAGTCACACTCTGTGCATTCAACGGTTTCGATGCCGTTTTCCTTGTAGAGTAAAATGCTGTCTTTGGCGCTGCATTTTGGGCACTTAGCACCGGCTACGAAACGCTTTTTGATTTTAGTGTTTGTCATAATAGATAAAGGACCAGATAGCAGGGCCAAGGGACTCGGCCGAAGAAATTGGCGCTATTTTGCCACACTGATGATTGAATGCCAGTGTTACCTGAAAGTGTGAGGCCTTAGGTCGATGTGATGCGATTCACTGAAGATCGTCCTGAAAAGTCGAATAATTGTCCGAGTTATCGGGTCAGGCTGTGGTTTGATACGGGGTTGTACGCTATTATCTGTGCCCTGACGAATTCACGTTCTAACCAAGTTGTAGTCAATGATCAGCATCAACCAAGCGCAATTAATCCGTGGCAGCAAAACCCTGCTAGATGAGACCTCTCTCACGATTTATCCCGGCCATAAGGTCGGTTTAGTCGGTGCTAACGGCACAGGCAAATCTTCACTGCTCGCATTAATTTTAGGTCACTTAAGCCTAGATAAAGGTGAATTTAGTCTGCCTTCTGGCTGGCAAATTGCCACTGTGGCCCAAGAAACCCCTGCGCTCGACGTCTCGGCACTGGAATATGTGATCGATGGCGATAGCGAATATCGTCAATTAGAAGCCTTATTACACAAGGCCCAAGAAGATAACGACGGCAATGCCATCGCACTCTTACACGGCAAAATCGACGCTATCGGTGGTTATGCGATTCATTCGCGCGCGGGTTCATTGTTAGCGGGTCTGGGCTTTAGTGAAGCCGATCAAAGCAATCCAGTGAAAAGCTTTTCGGGCGGTTGGCGTATGCGCCTCAACTTAGCCCAAGCGCTACTGTGTCGCTCTGACTTATTGCTCCTCGACGAACCGACCAACCACTTAGACTTGGATACCATGTACTGGCTCGAAGGTTGGATTAAGTCCTATCAAGGCACGCTGATTTTAATCAGCCATGATAGGGACTTTATCGATGAAATCGTTGATGAAATCGTCCACGTTGAAAATCAAAAACTCAATTTCTACAAAGGCAATTACAGTGCCTTTGAGCGCATTCGTGCCGAACGTATGTCGCAGCAACAAGTTGCCTTCGAACGCCAACAAAAAGAACGTGCACACATGCAGTCCTTCGTTGACCGTTTCCGTTATAAGGCGAGTAAAGCCAAACAAGCGCAGAGCCGCTTAAAGGCGCTAGAGCGCATGACTGAGTTGTTGCCGTCTCAAGCCGATAGCCCATTTTATATGGAATTTCGTGCTCCAGAAGCCCTACCCAATCCGCTGATTAAGATGGAGCAAGTCGCTATCGGTTATAGCGATAAGCCAATCCTGAGCAAGGTGCATTTAAACTTAGTACCGGGTGCGCGCATTGGTTTACTCGGCCGTAACGGCGCGGGTAAATCGACATTAATTAAGCTGTTATCGGGTCAATTATCGCCAATGACAGGTTTGTATGAACCTAATCCTGGCGTCAATATCGGCTACTTTGCTCAGCATCAAATCGAATTTTTACGCCTCGACGACACGCCGATGCAGCATTTAGTACATCTTGCACCCAATGCCAGAGAGCAAGAGCTACGCAACTTCTTAGGCGGTTTTGGTTTTAACGGCGATATGGCGCTTTCACCTGTGCGCCCCTTTTCTGGCGGCGAGAAAGCCCGTTTAGTGTTAGCGCTATTAGTTTGGCAACGCCCTAACCTATTGCTGCTCGATGAACCCACCAACCATTTAGACTTAGAGATGCGCCACGCCCTGACAATGGCATTGCAAACCTTTGAAGGCGCTATGGTTGTCGTCTCGCATGATAGGCATTTACTACGATTAACCTGTAGCGATTACTATCTGGTGGATCAAGGTGAAGTACGCGCCTTCGACGGCGACTTAGACGATTATCACCAATGGTTGCTCGATGCGGCGAAAGCCAACTCGAATCAAAACAGCACCAGCGACGAGATCAAACCTGCCGCCGATAAAAAACAGCAAAAACGCCTCGAGGCCGAGATCCGCCAAAAGGTATCGCCGCTCAAGCGCAAACAAACTAAGTTAGAAACCGAGCAACAAAAGCTGAGCGAACGCCTCGCCGAGCTAGAACACTTGCTGGCCGATAGCGAATTGTATGATCAAGATAACAAAGCCAAGCTAACCTCGGTATTAACCGAGCGAACGAGCTTGACGCAAACCTTAGAAGACAGTGAAATGCAATGGCTTGAGTTGCAAGAAGAGATAGATGCAATGGAGCAAGAGGTCATGGAGCAACAATAACTCCAGCGTTCTTTTACATAAAAGTCAGTAGCAGCGGCAATACAAGGAAATAGTATGGCGGTTTTAACCCAGTTCGACAGTCAACTCTGGCAATGGTGTGATATGAGCTATGCGCAAAACAAAGCGCTCTGTCTCGAATTGCAAAATAGCTGTCAGGTGAACGTCAATCTACTGCTACTGGCACAATATTTAGATATCACTATGGATGTGTCTGGGCCGCAGCAATACAGCACGGACCAATGGCAAACGCTGATGAATGCTGTGGGTGAATGGGATGAAAGGTTTCTCATGCCCTACCGCAAATTACGCAAACTGGCTAAGTCCAGCCTGAATGAGCAAGAGTATCAGCAGATGCTCGCCGTTGAGCTGATGATGGAACGTAAAGCGCAACGAACCATCTTGAATAAACTCAATGAACTCAGCCCAAGCGGCCAAGCGACAAATCTCGTGAGCTACTTAAGCCTGTTTGGACTCAGTGACATTGACGCCAACGAAATCGGCTTAATCGCACCCTGATTCAATCCAAATAAATCATTTTAAATCAATAACATAAAAGCCAGAACAAGCTAAATCAAATTAACGCTATGATCATCTGATCCGCTAACAGCTGCGGCCTTGCGGATAGCGTTCACAGTCATCCTTGATCACCAACCAGTTCAGCTGACTCTCAGTATAAATATGGTACTTAGGCTGAACTTGGTTAGCATCGTCCAGACTCGCTATGCTCAAGGTCGAATAATCAGGATATTGAGTATGTCGGTAAGTTAACGATGTACCGCACTTGTCACAAAATCCACGGCGAATAAACTCGGACGATGCAAACTCAGTCACCTGACCTTTAAGCCAAATCACTTGGCTGAGTTTAAAATCCATCCAAGCCCCAAATGCAGATCCCGTGCTTTTTTGGCATGAACGGCAGTGGCAATAATCCGCATCAAAGGGTTCACCTTCAATCTGATAACGAATCGCGCCGCATAAGCAACCACCTTCCCGTAATATGTTTTCAGACATTCACACCCCATCAAGCTTTATCAAGCTAAGCTGCATTTTGATAAGATAACATCAGGCTTTACCGTCAGTGAGCTTCTGTGCAAGTGCGGTGGCATTACGCGCCGTGATGCCATAAATCGACAGCTGCGGGTTAGCGCCAAGGCTGGTCGGGAAGATAGAGCCATCCATTACAGATAAATTCTCTAAATAGTGCGACTGTCCATAACTGTTGACCATAGAAAGCTTTTCATCTTCGCCGAAGGGACAACCACCCATTACGTGCGCCGATGCGACGATAGTGCGCAGTGGCGCGAGTGACATCTGCGCAATGCTCTCTTTGGCGTCTTTCCACGAGGACAAATAAGGCATACCATCGCTGATCGGCAACACTTTTAAGGCGCCCGCCGAGAATTGTAACTCCGCCATACTAGCAAAAGCGCGTCTCGCGGCCCGCCAAAAAGCATCGGTCAACGGATAATCTAAAGCAAAACCCTTATCCGTTAAGTGTACTTCACCGCCTTGACTGTCGGGATGATAGCCATCGCGGATCAAAGCGATAGTCACTTGCAACTGATTGAATTGTGACATTAACTCAGCATGACTTGTACCATAACCTAAGGTTTTAGAGGCAATTAAAATCGGATGCACCGGCGGCACTTCAAGTTTATAACCCAGCTCACCATCGGCGCCATTGTTCCACACAAATTCATCGGAATAGATAGATTGCGGCGCACCGCTATGGCCATTGATCGAATCGGCAAATACGCCGCCGGATAACAAAGTAGGATGTAAAAAGGTGCGTTTACCCAAAAGTTGGTGGGGATCGGGCACTTGCGAACGCATCAAAATCGTCGGTGTATGGATAGCACCCGCACTCAAAATATAATGTTTAGCCTTAAATAACAGCTCAACGTCAGTGGGTCGTAAATTCACATCCAGCGCCTGCGCCTTTAACGCAAACACTTGGCCATTATGGTGCTCAATCTTAGTCACTTTAGCGCGACTGATCAGCTGCGCGCCTTTCTCAAGTGCCGCGGGAATCGTGGTGACTAACATAGATTGCTTCGCATTGACCGGACAACCCATTCCGCAATAGCCGGTATTCCAGCAACCCGCCACATTACGTTTAATCACAGTGTATTCCCAGCCAAGATTGATACAACCTTGCTTCAGGGCGGCATTATTGCGATTAGGCTCATAGTTCCATTCATGAATGTTGAGCCGTTGTTCCATTTGCTCAAACCAAGGATCTAAACTCTCGCGATTAAGCCCAACAACCGATTTATGTTGCGCCCAAAAAGCTAACGCCTCGGTCGGCGTGCGAATAGAAGTGGTCCAGTTAACTGTGGTTGAGCCACCGACTGCGCGGCCTTGAAAAATTCCAATCGCCTTATCGGCGGTTTTCATCGCCGCAGCTTGTTGATACAAGTTGGGGTAAGCGACCCGCTCTTCCATATTAAAATCGCTGGAGGATTTTAGCGGTCCCGCCTCAATCATGATCACGCTCAGCCCAGCTTGGGTGAGGATTTCAGCCGCCACACCACCGCCAGCACCTGTGCCGACAATAATCACATCAGCTTCAAACTGCTGGTTTTCTTGCAATTGGCTCGCATCAGTGTGCAACCAACCAGAGTTTAAACCATTCACTATAGGATCTATGATTGCCAACTTGAGTGCTCCACTGTCGCGGGTAAAATGCTTATTATTCGGCGTTTAATTAGGTTAAAAATGGACTCGCTATTTGAACAGCTCAGGCTTGGCATAATGCAGGCGGCTCCAGTGCTCAGGACAAGCGTAGTAACTTGCCATCACTAATTCCCGCAATCCGAGATAAGCCGTTTGTAACAAAGCAAAATAACTGTGGCGCCAGGTTTCTAACATATCAGTTAACTCGGCGGGAGAGCGCATCAATAGCGGCGTCATACTCGAAGTGAGCACCAGTAAACCAAGACGATTTTCGAGCATATCGAGCAGCTCAAACAATTCGGTCTGTTGCTCATCGGGTAACACAGCAATCGACTGTTTGATGGCATCTAAAGTGCGGTTTTGCGCCGCTAACTTATGAATGGCCACATCAGGCAAGGCGCCGTCGAGCATCACAGGCAAAAGCACGCTAAACAACAAACGATAATCTTTGCCTTCGCTATCCTCGGGCAAACTAAATTCAGGAGAATAGAGATTAACCCCTAAGGCTAACGCCGCCGTACCGGCAAACGCGCCCATTATAAAGGTTCGTCGCTTCATCTCTATCTCCTAATTATCAGCCTAAATGTCGGCCTAAATATCAGCATAAAAAACAATTGTGCTACAATGGCCGCGAGTTTATACCCAAGCGACCTCAAAATACGAATTTCAGCATTTTGAGTTGGTTTGGGTATAAATTAAACACACGTTTTAATTTTCAGCAATAGCCGATACCAAGATAAACATCTATGCCAAATTCCTTTATGCCACCTTGGTGGGCCAAGAGTCCCCATATACAAACGATTTTACCCGTATTCACTAAAGTGGCCAAACCAGCATTACAGCGGCAGCGCTTAGAGTTACCTGATGGCGATTTTATCGATTTAGATTGGCAGGATGTTCCACAGTCTGGCAAACCGATCGTGGTGATCATCCACGGCTTAGAAGGAAGTGCTCAGTCCCATTATGCGCGGCGGATACTGCAAGCCTGTAAAGAACAGCAACTCGCAGCCGTCGTGCACCATCACAGAAGTTGTTCGGGTGAGGCCAATCGCCTCGCCCGCAGTTATCACAGTGGCGATACGGACGATTTACAGTTTAGTCTATCGACACTGAAAAGCGCGTATCCGCAATCGCCCTTATTAGCCGTAGGTTACAGTTTAGGCGGCAATGTGCTGACTAAGTATCAAGGCGAATATCGGGATGATAGTTTATTAGCCCGCGCAGTGGTTGTCTCTGCGCCGCTGCAATTGTCCGCCTGTGCTAAACGCTTGGAAAATGGTTTCTCGAAGGTGTATCAAAGCTATTTAATCAAACAGTTGCAGCAAAAAATCAGCCATAAACTGAATGATCCCGACTTAGCCATCTCTATGCCGCTAAGCCAGTTGCAGGTCGACCGTTTAAATACCTTCTATGATTTTGACGATAAAGTCACAGCGCCATTACACGGCTTTGACGGCGTCGACGATTACTATACGCGTGCCAGTGGCTTACCCTTTGTCAGCCGTATAACTAAACCGACGCTCATCATACATGCTAAGGACGATCCCTTTATGACCGATGAAGTGATCCCCCAATCAAGTCAATTGTCGGGCTATGTGGAATACGAACTGCATCCCTATGGCGGCCATGTCGGCTTTATTGAAGGCGGTACACCTTGGAAACCGCGCTTCTACCTTGAGAGACGGATTTTACATTTTTTATTAGGCGATCAAAGTGTTGACTCACTTAGCGCAGACCCAATCAACGGCGACAATATCACCCAAGGCAACACCGATGCTCATTCCCTATGAAACCCTGTTACAACTCCCCAAGGAAACGCTCGCCAATGTGATCCGCGAATATCTCTTCGGTCAAGTGGAGGATGGCAGCTTTGCCAGTCTCGATGAGCAGGAGCTTGCTCAAGCTATAATCCAATGTCAACAAGCACTTAAGCAAGGCAAGCTGAAATTAGAGTACAGTGAAGACGATGAATCCTTCGCCATACGTTCAGCGGATCAAATAGCACAGCAGCAAGATTGACCAGTCCTACCTCTGTACCGTATAAATAGTACTCGCGTTTTTATCGCTTACCCATAAGCGGCTCTTTTGGTTCCTAGCTAGGTAGAAAAAATGTCAGCAAAACATCCCATTATTGCAGTTACAGGCTCATCAGGCGCGGGAACCACCACCACCACGACTGCCTTTAGCCATATTTTTCGCCAACTCGGGATCAACGCCGCCTTTGTCGAAGGCGACAGTTTTCATCATTTTACCCGCGCCGAAATGGAAGTCATGATCCGCAAATCCCAAGCTGAAAACCGCAATCTTAGCTATTTTGGCCCAGAGGCTAATAACTTTGCTCGTTTAGAGCAATGCTTTCGCGATTACAGCACCACAGGCCAAGGTGAAACCCGCAGCTATTTACACACCTTCGATGAGGCAGTGCCTTTTAACCAGATGCCCGGCACTTTTACTCAATGGCGACCACTACCTGAAAATACCGATATGCTCTACTACGAAGGCTTACATGGCGGCGTAGTTACTGGTGATGCCAATGTCGCCCAGCATGTGGACTTGCTGATCGGCATGGTGCCCATAGTCAACTTAGAGTGGATCCAAAAAATTATCCGCGATACTTCGGAACGTGGCCACAGCCGTGAAAAAGTCATGGGCTCGATTGTGCGCAGTATGGATGATTATATTAAGCACATGACGCCGCAGTTCTCCCGCACTCACATTAACTTTCAACGAGTACCGACGGTCGATACCTCTAACCCATTTAGTGCCAAAGATATTCCGAGCTTAGATGAGAGCTTTGTGGTGATCCGCTTCCGCGGTATCAATAATGTCGACTTCCCCTATTACCTCAATATGATCCAAGGTTCATTTATGTCACGGGTCAACACACTCGTCGTCCCCGGCGGCAAAATGTCGCTGGCGATGGAGCTGATCCTCACGCCTTTGATTAAAGATTTGATGGAAAAACGTCAACAACTTAATACCCCAGAGGCGAACTGAAACCTTGAGGATTTACGGGTAAGTTTGACTAAAGGCTAAGGAAATAAAGTCTTTTTTTGCAATGGATTAAGTTTTATTTAAGCCACTAGCGCTAATCTTGTCGGCATCGGGATTTCAGGCGAAAGAACGATAGTTGGCATACTCTTGGGAGTTAATTCCCCCATCTTGATCTGTTGATTTCCTTGAGTATGTCAGCAACCTTTTTAACGAAACTATAAGTCTTCAGAGTTAATTCCACATCCATACTTGATCTGTTGATTCCCTTGAGTATGTCAGCAACCTTTTAACGTAACTTTAAGTCTTCAGAGTTAATTCCACATCCATACTTGATCTGTTGATTTCCTTGAGTATGTCAGCAACCTTTTATGAAGAATGAATTCCACATCTATGCTTGATCTGTTGATTCCCTCGAATATGTCAGCAACCTTATCTTAAACTCTAAATCTTCAGAGTTAATTCCACATCCATACTTGATCTGTCGATTTCCTTGAGTATGTCAACAACATCTCAGAAAATAGGTTCTAGGCTTTAGATTCTAGGCTCTAGATTCTAGGAAAATAGAACATTCGTAAACTCACTCACAGAACGCTGCGCTCACCGTAAGAGCAAAGCCCGTTGTGTAAATCGTGAGTCACAAAGTGACGTTCTGTAGCAGTTTGCTGCGTGCCGTTATCCGTAGCCGCAACGCGGCGTTCTAGCAGTTGCAAAGCAACGCCTTAGATTCTAGCAGCAGCGTTTTTTGCGGCGCCCTAGCAGGCAAAAGACCGCACTAGATTTTTATACATCACCATACACTCTAAGGCTATTCCTCTGGGCGAACAGTAAATAGATTCCTCCTCTAACCCCTCACCACCAAAACCACAGTGGCGATAGAAATCCACCGCATTTAAAGTTGACTCCAATCTGAGTTGGGCTATCCCCTGATTAAAAGCCATGGTTTCAATAAATTGTAGCAATACCTTGCCGACACCTAACCCCATAGCATCGGGGGAAACAAACAAGGCTTCTAACTGGGCATAGGGTTCATCCAACATGGCAGTGCCGACCACAGTCTTAAGCTGCAACTCGTCAGAGGACAACTCTGCCACATAAAAATGTGCATCGACGATACGACTAAATTGCTCGGTCAGTTCGCCCTCGGTCCAAATCACCAGATCGCCCGCATCATAAAATCCGGCGCAACCTTTATTGATGGCCGCATTGCGGATATCCCAGCAGGCCTGAGCATCCACTTTCGTTGCTTTTCGTATAGTTATCATCATGTTTTCCAATTAAAAATGCTCAGCCATAACATGCCATGAAGCCGCTAAAACGCCAAGTAAACGAGTGTTCTAATCTTTCAACCAATAAAAAAACCGCCCGTAGGCGGTTTAATCAAAGCTACAGAACCTTAATGGATCTTAGCTAACATATCTGACTTAGTCTTAGCGCTAGACTTAGCCTTTAATCAATTCACTAATAGTCAATACGCCGTGGGTCGTTGCACCCGCGCCCCACATGGCAGAAGCTGAATCTTCAAAAGCACCCGCTAAATCAACGTGTAACCATTTAGCTTCGGGTGACACGAAACGCCATAAGAAACCAGCGGCATTAGAAGCACCACCTGCACCGCCGCCTTTCATTGCGCGGCTGTTTGCGGTGTCAGCATAGGCAGATGGACACATTTCTTTGTGCCAAGGATCCAGCGGCAGCGGCCATACGCGCTCGGCAACGCTAGTGGCTTTTTGCTGGGCCAGTTGCAACACATCCGCCTGTGGCGAGAAAATCGCGTTGTAGTTAGAACCCACCGCCATCACAGCGGCGCCTGTAAGGGTCGCTGCATCGATAATAAAAGGTGCGCCTGTAGCAGAAGCAGCTTGTAGGCCATCGGCCAACACTAAGCGCCCTTCCGCATCTGTGTTCACCACTTCAACTGTTACACCATTTTTGTAGGTCAGAATATCGCCTAACTTATAGGCGCGGCCACTGATCAAGTTTTCGGCACAACATAAGAAGAGTTTAACCCGTTTATTGAGGCCAGACTTGATGGCCAAACCGAGCGCGGCAGTCACAGTCGCCGCGCCGCCCATGTCGCATTTCATGCCTAACATGCCTTCAGAAGCTTTGATGCTGTAGCCGCCAGAATCAAAGGTTATCCCTTTACCCACAAGCGCCACAGACACGGGTGCATCGGCGGCTAATGGGTTAAAGTCTAACTCTAACATTGCCGGTGGACGCTCACTGCCGCGACCGACGGCATGGATACCAATCCACTGTTCTTCAAGCAGCGCTTCGCCTTCGATAATCCGATAACTTACCTTGTCGCCACCAACGTCAGCCAACCATTTTGCTGCTTGTTGGGCAAGCTTCACTGGCGACAGGTTTTCAGGCGTATCGTTGATCAGTTGACGGGCAAAGGTTGCCACATCGAGTCGACGTTGCAATTCTGCTTGCACAGACTCATCACCACACCAATGGATTTGATAACCTGGTTTTGCCGTCGCGAAACCTTGGGCAAACACCCATTGGCTATTGAGATCCCAAAACTGCCCAGCTAATTCCACACAGCTAATACCTTGACTGCGCAGTTTACGGGCCGCCATTTGAATTTGACGTAGCTCATCGCCACCCGCTAAATGAATTTGCGCACCGTCGGCAGTATAAGTCACATCAGCCTTGCCCCAGTGCGCGGCGGGGGCTTCTTTGGTTAATTGTACTTTCATCAATTCAGTTACTTTTAGTTCACTCATTAGGGATCCTTATTTTTCGATTCGTTTTAGAATAATCAATCAGAACAATCAATCAGCAATCAGAACAAACTTTATGGCGGCAGTTTACTGCTAGCAGACGATGACGCAAAGCGATTGGCTGAAGTTACTCAGGTAAAATCTGTAAACATTTGCGAAATTTGCTAGGCTTTGCGACCTAGAACAGCCGAGATAGGTCTACCGATGGAATTTACTCCGCCACTACAACAGGGCATTTTACTGCGCCGCTATAAACGTTTTCTGGCCGATGTGCAGTTAAGCGACGGCAGTGAGATCACCCTACATTGCCCCAATACCGGCTCTATGCGTAATTGCCTGTATCCCGGTGAAACCGTATGGTTTTCTACCTCTGATAACCCTAAACGTAAATATGCCCATACGTGGGAACTGATGACCACGCCAGATGCAGGCTTAATCGGTATCCACTCGGGTCAGGCGAACACCTTAGCCGAAGAAGCCATCAATAAAGGTATCATCAAGGAACTCACGGGTTATGACAGCCTAAGCCGTGAAGTCAAATACGGTGATGAAAATAGTCGCATCGATATCCTGCTACAGGGTGCTCAAAAACCCGCCTGTTATATAGAAGTCAAAAGTTGTACTTTGCTCGAGGATGGCCAAGGTTATTTTCCCGATGCTGTAAGCCTACGCGGTCAAAAACATTTACGTGAATTGATGCACATGGTGAGCCAAGGCCATAGAGCAGTATTGCTATTTGTGGTGCAGCATAGTGAAATATTCAGTGTTGCCCCAGCAGCACATATCGACCCTGAATATGCTAAGTTACTGAAAATGGCTGTGTTAGCCGGCGTTGAAGTGCTAGCCTATCGCTGTAAAATCTCCCCTACAGAGATTCACCTAGCCCAAGCCTGCGATGTACGAGTATGATGTTAAGGCTGAGTTAAATTTGATTTCATTTGAATTAGCGAACATAGTCAAAAAATTCAATCAAAGCAGAATGAAAAGTTTGCCTCGATGTGAAGATTCTGCTATAGATAGCGGCCGTTCTTAAGGACGCCCTACAAACGCAAATGATTACAGGAGATGCGTTATGCCTGAAGGCACCAAAAAACTTGGCGTACTCGCTATCGCAGGTGTAAATCCTTACCAGGAAAAGCCGGGTGAGGAGTATATGAACGCTAAGCAACTGGGTCACTTCAAGACAATTCTTGAAGCTTGGCGCAATCAGTTGCGTGAAGAGGTCGACCGTACTCTTAGCCACATGCAGGACGAAGCCGCAAACTTTCCCGATCCTGTTGACCGTGCAGCACAAGAAGAAGAGTTCAGCCTCGAACTTCGTGCTCGCGATAGAGAACGTAAGCTGATCAAAAAAATCGAAAAAACACTGCAAAAAATTGAAGAGGACGATTTCGGCTTCTGCGATTCTTGCGGTATCGAAATCGGCATCCGCCGTCTCGAAGCGCGTCCAACAGCCGATCAATGCATCGACTGTAAAACGCTTGCAGAGATCAAAGAGAAACAAATGGCTGGTTAATCAAGCATACTGGGCGGGGATTTCCCCGCCTATTTGTTTCTAGCAACTCGTAATCTCGACGAGCTTAAGCCAAGCTCACTCCAATTTACCCCGATTCGCTTTTCTCTTAGCATCCCTCTAAAATACATCCACTTTTACCGTCGCGACTTTAAAACGCCATCTAGTTGTTATGTCAAAGCCATTGCATTCCGATTTATCCAGCCAGCCCTATGTCGGCCGCTTTGCGCCTTCGCCTTCGGGTGCCTTGCACTTTGGCTCGCTTATCGCCGCCCTAGGCAGCTATCTGCGTGCCCGCTCGCAACAGGGTAAATGGCTAATTCGCATCGAAGATATAGACCCACCGCGGGAAGTCAAAGGCGCCGCCGATGATATCTTACGCACCTTAGAAGCCTATGGGTTTGAGTGGGATGATGTGCCTCTGTATCAAAGCCAGCGCACAGCGGCTTATCAAGCGCAAATTGACTCGCTGCTCGCCCAAGATAAAGCCTATTTCTGCCAATGTAGTCGCAAGCAAATTCAAGCCATGGGCGGCGTCTACGATGGCCGCTGCCACCGATTGCCACAAACCCAGTCTGCAAATCTTGTTAGGTCGGGTGCGGTGCGAATCGTCAACACGGCGCAAGTGCAAGAATTTGATGACAATCTAATGGGCCATATTTGCGTTGATAGCCATTTTGCCGCAGAGGATTTCATCATCAAACGCAGCGATGGCCTGTACGCCTATCAATTGGCCGTGGTGCTCGACGATGCCTATCAAGGCATCACTGAAGTGGTTCGAGGCTGCGATTTAATCGAAGCCAGTTGTCGCCAACTGAGTTTGTATCAAAGCTTTGGTTTAGCCGCACCGCAATGGCTGCACTTGCCACTCGCCTGCTTAAGTAAAGGCTTTAAGCTCTCAAAACAAAATCATGCACAGGCAATTGATACACTTAATCCACAGGCGAGCCTCAATGCGGCACTGACATTTTTAGGCCAAACCCCCGTCGAAACCCGCGGCTCTGTGGCGCAAATGCTCGCTCAAGCCGTGGATCAGTTTCAATTATCCACTATACCGCAACAATCTGAGATACTGATCGAGCCCTGATATACTCATTAGGCCGCATTTGGTATATGATAGCCGCCAGATTTTTAATCAAATAACAGATCATATTTCGAGGTGTCCCATTTTTCGCCGTATCAGCCAATTCTGCAAACAGCTATTTGAAGACGCGCCTAAAACGACCGCTCCGACTCCAGCTCAGATTGAACCAACAACACCTGAACAAAGTTCCGGTGCTTTGAGTTTAGAGTTAGTACCAAGAGATGCCCATACCATCTCGCGCAAGCAAATCAGCGAGAATGCCCTTAAGGTATTATACAGACTGAATAAATCTGGCTTTAAAGCCTATTTAGTCGGCGGCGGTGTACGCGATTTACTCTTAGGGATTGAACCGAAAGATTTCGACATAGTGACCAATGCAACACCGGAAGAAATCAAAAAATTATTCCGTAATTGCCGTGTTGTCGGTCGCCGTTTCCGCTTAGCGCACATTGTTTTCGGCCGCGATGTGATTGAAGTTGCCACCTTCCGTGGTCACCATGGCGAAAGCAATGAGAAAGTCTCGAAAGCCAATGCCGAAGGGCGTTTGCTGCGCGATAACGTCTATGGCGAAATCGATGAAGATGCCGAGCGCCGCGACTTTACCGTCAATGCCCTCTATTACGATATCAGCGATTACTCGATTCGCAGCTATGGCGGCGGTATGGCCGATCTAAAAGCGGGCACCCTAAGATTAATCGGCGATCCTGAAACCCGTTACCGTGAAGATCCTGTGCGTATGTTAAGGGCAGTGCGTTTCGCCACTAAGCTCAACATGGGTATTGAAACCGTCACAGCCGCACCGATTAAACAATTAGCGCCGCTGCTCAAAGATATTCCGGCAGCACGCATGTACGAAGAAGTGTTAAAACTCTTCTTTGCAGGCAAAGCCTTAGCCAACTTCGAATTAATGCAAGAATACAAGTTATTCGCACCGCTATTTCCGCAAGTGGCCGCTCTGCTAAAAGATGATCCTAAAGGTACGACCATGAAAATGGTGCAGGCCATCATGAAGAGCACAGATCAAAGAGTTAACGAAGATAAGCCGGTCACACCTTCGTTCTTCTATGCTGCGCTTCTCTGGTATCCACTGCGTCAACGCGCCGAAGATATTGCCGTTGAAAGTGGCCTGACGTTATACGATGCCTTCTTTGCCGCCATGGGCGATGTGATGGAGCAGCAATGCCAAACCATTAGTATTCCGCGCCGTTTTAGTACGCCGGCAAAAGACATTTGGCAGTTGCAGTTACGCTTTGATCGTAGCCAAGGCACCCGCGCCTTTAAACTGATGGAGCATCCTAAGTTTAGAGCCGCATACGATTTACTCTTACTCAGGGGCGAAGTCGAAGCGGGTAATGTCGCTAAAAGTGCCGCTTGGTGGCAACAATTTGTCGAAGCCGATGAAACAGAACGTTTAGCTATAGCGCGTAGCGGCAGTAAATCGCCAAACCGCAACCGTAATGCCACCCAACGTCGTCGCCGTCCTCGTACACCGAATGCCGATGGTTCAGCGCCGACGAGCGCACCTAAAGCGAGTGGTACACCTAAAGTTAAAACGGCTGAATAATGCCCCGCGTCTACGTCGCATTAGGCGCAAATCTTAAAGATCCCAAGGCGCAATTGGACAATGCCGTGATGGCATTGTCCGCCTTAGCCTTAGGCAATAGTCTCGTCGTTTCTCCCTATTACCATTCGACGCCCATGGGCGATGTCGTGCAACCCGATTATATTAACGCGGTGGCGAGTTTCGATACTGATCTTGCGCCATTAGCCTTACTCGATGCACTGCAGCATATTGAAAACACCCAAGGACGAGTCCGCCTAGAGCGTTGGGGGCCGAGAACCTTAGATCTCGATTTACTCTTGTATGGTAATGAGAACATTGACATTCCTAGACTCAAAGTGCCCCACTACGGCATGAAAACGCGCAGCTTTGTGCTCGTGCCTTTAGCCGCAATTGCACCGGATCTGATTCTGCCTTGCAACACTGCCATCGACAGTCTTATCGATACAAAAATGTTGGCCGAGTTACAACAACTGGGCATTGATCATTGAAGTCCGTCCTCAGTTAGCTTATAACACCACTTCTATTTGGTTTGAAGATCATCCATATGTCTAAAATTACTAGCTCAACCCTGTTGAAATACAAACAGGAAGGTAGAAAATTCACGGCACTGACAGCCTATGATGCCAGTTTTGCCAGCGCGTTCGATAGCGAAGGTGTCGATGTGCTGCTGGTCGGCGATTCTTTGGGAATGGTTCTCCAAGGCCATGACGATACCCTGCCCGTCACTACTGCAGAAATCGCTTACCATACTCGCTGTGTTCGTCGCGGTATTGAACGTGCCCTGCTGATCGCCGATATGCCCTTTATGAGTTACGCCACGCCAGAACAAGCTATGGTCAACGCCACTGAGTTAATGCAAGCTGGCGCGAACATGGTCAAGGTCGAAGGCGGCCACTGGTTACTCGAAACCGTCACTAAGCTTACCGAACGCGGTATTCCTGTGTGTGCCCACTTAGGCTTGACGCCTCAGTCGGTTCATGTGTTTGGTGGTTTTAAAGTGCAAGGCCGCGATGCCGAAAATGCCCAGCGCATCCTCGACGAAGCTAAGGCTTTAGAAGCCGCGGGTGCTCAACTATTAGTCGTAGAATGTATCCCTGCGCCTCTCGCTGCGGCGATCACTCAAGCCTTAACGATTCCAGTCATTGGAATTGGCGCAGGCGCATCGACCGACGGTCAAATCTTGGTGATGCATGATGTGTTAGGTATTTCAAGTGGTTACATTCCACGTTTCTCGAAAAACTACCTAAAACAAACCGGTGAAATTCGTTCTGCGGTACGTGCTTATATCGACGAAGTTGCCCAAGGAACTTTTCCTGGCGAAGAACACACTTTTAACAAATAACAGATTTATGCAAGGTAAGGCTCAATGATCACTAGCGCCCATATTGATGATATTCGCACTCAAGTGCGTGCATGGCGTGCCAAGGGCGAAACTGTCGCCTTTGTGCCGACCATGGGCAATCTCCATCGCGGACACATCACCTTAGTGAAAGAAGCGGCTAAACGTTGTGATCATGTGGTGGTATCGATTTTCGTCAATCCAATGCAATTTGGCCAGAACGAAGATCTCGATGCCTACCCACGCACACTCGCCGCCGACAGTGAAGCCCTCACCGCCGCTGGCGCTGAGTTGCTGTTTACCCCAACGCCAGCCGTGATGTATCCCAAGGGCTTAGCGCAACAAACCTATGTTGAAGTGCCAGGTATTTCAGATCTGCTCTGCGGCGCTAGCCGTCCGGGGCATTTTCGTGGCGTTGCGACAATCGTCTGTAAACTATTCAACATAGTACAGCCCGATGTGGCACTCTTTGGCAATAAAGACTATCAACAGCTATTAGTCATTGAAACTATGGTTGAAGACTTGTCATTACCGATTGAGATTATCGGTGTTGATACCATACGTGAGGACTCAGGTTTAGCCATGAGTTCGCGCAATGGTTATCTCACCGCCGCAGAAAAAGCCGCGGCACCAGCGTTAAAACAGGCAATAGATGCTATGGCTGCAGGGATCAAACAAGGTCAGAGTGTTGATGCTGTCACCGAGCAAGCGAAAATCAGTTTAGTGGCGGCGGGCTTTACGCCGGATTATCTGGAAATTCGTCATGCTCACACGCTTGAGAAAGCGCAGAGCCAAGACCAAACCTTAGTCATTTTGGCCGCCGCCTATATAGGTAAAGCGCGACTTATCGACAACTTAAGGTTCGATCGCTAATCTCTTAAGCGTTATCAATAAATAAAAAGGAGCAGTCGCTCCTTTTTATTTACCCAATGACCGACCAGAAGTTATTTTCTTCTTTAGAATCAATCCAAGCGCCAAAAATTTGAAGCGTCAAAAAACTGGTTTTATCCCTAAATTTACGCCATAGTATGATGCAGATGTTAATTTAAGGTAAATGATTAGCGGCAGACATTGACGAGTGAATTTGACCTTATAATGATGTATGGCTAATCCTTTAATTTATTGGGCTTAACAGCCCGTCGACCTAACAATAAACGGTTAAAAAGTCATAATAATATAAACGTCATAATCACTATTTATCATGCTTAATCAAACAATTAAATCACAATAGCTATGCAAGTGTACAAAGGATTTGTGGCCTCATGGCAAGACTGATACTCACCCTAATTTGTGTTATTTTGCCCACTGCAATACAGGCAAATACCATTTATAAATGCCGTAAAGATGACAAAATTGTCTTTAGCCAAACCGCTTGTCCGCAGGAATTTAGCCAACATAAAATCGAATACCAGTTAGGGATAACGACTGAAGTAGACTCTGATAAAAGAGACATTCCTGTCGATCCTTTACACACTCTACTGAATAGCCGAACCATTTCTAAAGAAAAATTATTGCAGTTACTCGACGGCGAGATATATCGTCTTAAGCAGGAAAATAGCTATTTTGAAATTCTGCGCGCCAGTGAATTACAGAAATTAGAACGTAAGCGTTATTGGCAAAATAAAGAGAAAACCGATCCTGAATACATTAACGAAATGGACGATATCAATACTCGCTTCAATGCGTTAACTGTGAGTAATAACAGTGCGATGCAACAACTGGAAGACCGTAAAAGCCAAATCAGTACCGAAGCATTCCATGAAGAGTTAAAAGAACCAGAAAAGCACTGATCTCGCATAAAACAGTAGTATTAATCTTTTCTCTACCCCATTAAGGAATTCAATCATAATAATGGTTAATTTTCCGCTCTCAGTAATGTCCCTTTGTTTAACCTAGAATTCATTACTGCAAGGACAAGAAGCCTCTTGTTGCACACAGGGTAAATGACATAGGTTGCTACAGTTAATTAAACTCCTCAGCAGTTTCTCGCTGGCACAAACGCATACTTTTTTATCAAGAAAATGCAAACGCGATAGTCGATGTATTTCCCTTCACTTGTTATTGCATTGTTTAAAAATCAAATACTCTCTTCACAACAAATACGACTTAACTACTAGGACAACTAGACTAGACCCCTTAAATAAAAACACGTCAATAAACATATAAAATCTATTTAATCAATACGATATAAATACAGCTATCATTTACCTTCCGTTAATCCTTTCTAGAATAAATACCCGTTTGGCCAATTGCGACATATTAACGGGACTCGTATCTTCAGGTCTGAATTTGGGATGCAAGTTGCTTTAAGCAGCCCAAGATATTTGATGCAAGGAGTCACCCGTGCCAAATACCTCTATACGCTTTTTGGTGCCGCTGATCTTGCTCTGTAGTTGTATGACTTCAGCACAAGAGCTGAATGTCAACGAGTTACCCGTAACCCTTCAGGCATTACTGGAACGTTCCGGTCGCGATAACCTTATCGAGCTGGTTCAACAAGGCACTGCCAACCAAGGATTACTGTTCCAGTCTGGCAGCGATAACAAGGCCGATGTAACACAAGTGGGCAATGATAACGATGCGCTAATCACACAGATTGGTTCAAACAATGAAGTCCAACTACTGCAAGTCGGCAGTCAAAATACGGCTTCAGTGACACAAATTGGCAATGACAATCTCGTGCAACTGAACCAACTAGGAAGCGGCAACTTTTCGATTCAACAGATTGCGGATGGTGCTGCAATCTCAATAACTCAATATTAAACAGGGAGCGTCACATGAAATCACAAGCTAAAAAATCACTTATTGCTTTGGCCATTGCAACAGGTTTAAGCGGTCAAGCTTTTGCTGCCAGTACAGTGAGCGAAATTAGCGTAGTACAGTCAGGCCAAGCCCAAGACACTTTAGTCTCACAAACGGGTGGCCTTAACGCCGCTGCGGTTGTACAAACAGGTAGAGATCAAACCGCAACCGTCATCCAAGACGGTGTGTGGCATGAAGCGGCTATTAATTCAACGGGTGATGATAACAAGGTCCAAATAACGCAACAAGTTGACTGGCATGTGGCAAGTGCAAATGTTGTAGGTGACAACAACAATGTAAATGTGTCGCAAGATGGTTTCTTTAACCAAAGCAGTAACGATGTTACTGGCAACGATAACACGGTATTCGTTAACCAATTAGGCGAAGTCAACGAAAGCCAAGTTGAAATCACTGGCGCTGAAAACAGCGTGTTTGTTGAGCAAGAAGGCGACGCAAACTTTGCAGTTTTTCGCGTTGAAGGCAGCAACAACGACGGTAAAATCACACAAATCGGTGACAACAACCAAGCAGGTTTAATCGCTCTCGACTTAACCGCTAACGTGGGTAACAACAACGACGTTTCTGTTAATCAAGCGGGTAACAATAACTTTGGTGCAGCGAAAGGTATTGCAGGTAATGACAACACAGTAGACATGGTCCAAAAAGGTGATAACCATGTTGGCTTCGTTTACGCACTGGCCGGCAGCGAAAACGATATTTCAATGGATCAAAAAGGTAACGGCAACACGGCTTATCTTGCTATGACAACGGGTGATGACAACAGTGTCGATATTACCCAAAATGGCAGCAGCAACACTATCGGTGATACTTTAGTGGCAGATATCCAAGGTGATGATAACGATATTACTATCACTCAAAAAGGCGATGTCAACGGTGCAGAGTTCCAAGTATGGGGCGATAGCAACGACGTTGACTTGAAACAAAAAGGCGATGCGAACTTCGCAACCTTTGGTGCATACGGTGCAGATAATGACTTCGATTTATCTTCTAAAGGCGATAACAACGAAATCATTGCTTTCGCTGATGGTCAAGATAACAGTATTGAAGTTAGCCAAGAAGGTGATGAGAACTTTGCTTATGTAGATGCCGTGGGTAGCGATAACGAAGTTGATGTTGAGCAAGATGGCGCTGAGAACGAAACATTGATTTCTGTTGCTGGCAACAACAATGCCGATGTCAGCGCACTTCAAAGTGGCGATCTTAACGTTATTGACCTGATTATTGAAGGTGATGAAAACACCGCGCAAATTACTCAATCAGGTAACGGTAACTGGGTAGGCGGCGATAGCGACACTTCATTTGCTTCAAATTCATTTGGCGTTAGCGGTGACAATAACAGCCTGTCAATCACTCAAACGGGTAATGACAACTTAGTGTTAGGTTCTCAAGCGGGCACTAACAACAGCATCAACGTGAACCAATCAGGCAATATGAACGTTGCCACTTTAGTGCAATACTAGTCAATACTGTTAAACCACCACAGCTAAACTCTTTGGTGGTGGTTTATAAAAAGGGTGTTAAACAAAAAGCGGGAATGTTTAAATAAACATTCCCGCTTTTCTATGTTGATATGCTAGTAATCATTAACATTAACCACTCACAGCGAAAAGCTAACGACCAATATCTTTAACTGACTAACTGCACAACTCAAAGTGAGTTTGATAGGTTTGCGCCCAACGTAAAAGCTCAACCCGATTACGAGACTGGGTCTTGCGGAAAATAGAAGAAATATGCGCCTTCACTGTATGTTCGCTGATACATAACCTATGAGCGATTTCTTTATTTCTCGCACCACTCGATACGAATTGAATGATAGTGCGTTCACGGGATGTCAGCATCTGCAGCATAGCCACAGTATCAGAGGGCATTTCATTATTACCTTCTAACTTTTGTACGACACGGCGGAACATTTTGCTTAGCAAAGTTCTATCGTACCAAAGTTCCTCTGCCACCATTTTACGTAAACCCGTTAACATCAGATCCATACGTTGATCGGCAAATAAAATACCTCGAATGCCGAGCAACATTGCAGATTCTTGGTCTAAGGAGTCTCGCTCAACTTGATACAGCGCCACAGGAAAATGTGACACTAATCGCGAAGCTAACAGAGGTATCCCTTTGTTATCTAATGCTGAACCTTTTTGGGTGATCAGATAAAAACTACGGCGACTCTTGTCTAAATCCAGTTCTGCCGCATGCTTTACTATACGCGTTTTCAAACCTATGGATTCAGCGAGTAACGCTAAATGACATGGCGCGGCCATTTGGTGTAAAAAAACCAATTCATTAATTGTGCTCAATGACTCTCCTCCCTGAAAAGTATTCTCTATTGCAAAATGGTATGTTTGACTCGTCTTTTTAGTTAGATTTTTCAACATTCCATTAACCTAGTTAATTCTGACTAGTTAACGATTGAAAAACATCACCCAAATGTACTATTCCCTGTTTAATGCTAGTAGGTTCGACTAACTCACCACAATAAAATGGAATAACAGTCAAAAATACCGTTTTACTTGGCCAACGCCCAGCACCTAATACTTTCCAACTATGACGTTATCAATCCAAAGTTGCAACACAAAGAAAACACAATAACAACACTAAAGTATGACAACTCAATGTCATCACACTCACACCATATATTTCAGGGAAGAAAGTCTTACAACTCAAACAGAGAGCATCACCCACTTTTAGCCGCTAAATCCTCTGCTTGAGTCTCGCGATTTGTTTATCTTGAAAACGAGACAGTAAAGCTAACGCGACAATTGCACCAATGAGGGCAAGAAACATGTCAGATTGGGTATCCCATACATAGCCTTGAGTCCCTAAAAAGGCTTCCGCCCCTTCGCCGGTTGCCACGGCAACCCACCATTCGATCAGTTCATAAAACGCCGAAAAAGCGAGCACAAAACAAGTGGCAAGAAACGCGCACCAAGCCCCAGGTTTGACAGCTTGATTACGCAACATAATTTCACGGGCGAGCATGGCTGGGATAAAACCTTGCGCAAAATGACCTACTTTATCGTAATTATTACGTTCTGAACCCATCCAATCGGCAATCGTGTCGAATAACGGCACTTCAGCGTAAGTATAATGAGCGCCTACAAACAACACACAGCAGTGTATTAAGACGAGAAAATATACTAAAGGTGTCAGTGGAAAACGTTTACGAGTAAAGAATAAAATCGGTACAGCAATCAATGCAGGCAAGGCTTCGAGCCACCATGTGAAAGGATCTGCGGGTTTTATCGCCGACCACACCAAAACTGAGAGGTAAATACCGCACCATGCGATTTTGTTATTCAATGTTTCTTCCTCTTATGCGATATTGTTCTAAATTTAGAATATTAACTTTAGCCATCTAGCCCTCCACACTGAGCAAAAAAAGTGCTACTTTGGTGGGTGAAGGTTGTGAGCATATCATAAGAAACATTTCTATTAATTAGAGGGTACCCATATCATGGCGAAACATTCGCTGGACAAGGATAAGATCAAGATCCTGCTGTTGGAAGGCGTCCACCAATCTGCGGTCGATGTATTTGAACGTGCGGGATACACCAATATCGAATACCACAAAGCTTCCTTAAGCGATGAAGCCTTACTTGAGTCCATTAAAGATGCGCATTTTGTGGGACTTCGTTCGCGTACCCAATTAACTGCAGAGGTGCTGAAACGTGCCGAGAAGTTAATCGCGATAGGATGTTTCTGTATTGGAACCAACCAAGTTGACCTTGCCACCGCCGAATCCCTTGGTATCCCAGTATTTAACGCTCCCTTCTCAAACACTCGCAGTGTTGCAGAACTCGTGATTGGCGAAATCATTATGTTGATGCGGGGTATCCCTGAACGCAACGCTATCGCTCACCGTGGCGGCTGGATGAAAACCGCAGCGGGCAGCTATGAAGTGCGTGGTAAAACCTTAGGTGTGATTGGTTACGGCCATATTGGTACTCAACTTGGCATTCTGGCGGAAACCTTAGGTATGCGCGTCGTGTTCTTCGATATCGAAGACAAACTGCCACTAGGTAACGCACAACAAGTCCATTCGTTGGAACTCCTATTAGCACAAGCTGATGTAGTAAGCTTACATGTCCCTGAAACTCCACAAACAAAAGACATGATAGGCGCTGCCGAGTTTGCAGCAATGAAAAAGGGCAGCATCTTTATCAACGCATCACGCGGTACTGTAGTCGATATTGAAGCTTTAACCGTTGCGTTAAAAGAACGTCACCTCGCAGGTGCCGCAATCGATGTATTCCCCGTTGAACCACAATCGAATGACGATGAATTTATCAGTCCTCTACGCGGTTTAGACAATGTTCTCCTCACGCCGCACGTCGGCGGTAGCACGGCCGAAGCCCAAGAAAACATTGGTATCGAAGTCGCGGGTAAGCTCGCTAAATACTCAGACAACGGCTCAACCGTTTCTGCGGTTAACTTCCCTGAAGTGTCATTACCAACACATAAAGGCACCTCGCGCTTGCTGCATATTCACCAAAACCGTCCGGGCGTGTTGATCAAGATCAACCAAGCCTTCTCGGAAAAAGGCATCAACATCGCCGCCCAATATTTGCAGACCACCGCAGAAATTGGTTATGTCGTGATGGAAGTCGACACAACTCAAGCGGAAGAAGCCTTAGTTGAACTCAAAGCCATTGAAGGTACATTACGTACCCGCGTGCTGTTTTAAACTTTAAACTCCACTCGCTTTAAGCCTATCGACTAAAGCACACATAATAAGGCGCACAGATCATTCACAGATATGTGCGCCTTATGCTTTTGAGCCAACTGGAATTCCGTTACAATCTAGCCTCTCACATCGTCTTCATTTTCAGGATCTCGCTATGACTATTTCAGTTTCTACGCCCCATTGGGATCTGGACGCTACCTTGCCTCCACTTATGCTTGCCAACTTATCTCATTTGGGCCTCATCAAAGTCGTTGGAGAACAAGGCCGCAGTTTTATCCATGGCCAAGTGACCACAGATATCAGCTCATTGGCCACGGATCAATGGCGCTGGGGCGCGCATTGCGATCCTAAAGGTAAAATGCTGGCCAGTTTCAGAACCTTTGCCATTCAAGATGCACTCTTTATGTTGATGCCAAAGGATGCCATCGAAGTCGATTTACCCCAGTTACAAAAATATGCCGTGTTTAGTAAAGCCACCCTAAGCAATGCATCCGCTGAATGGACTCTGCTCGGGGTTGCCGGTGAACAGGCAAGCCAATTCGTGAACAAACATTTTGGTGACATTCAGCAAGAGCTCACACTCATTGAAAATGGTGCGATTTTAAAAGACGCTGAACGTTTTATTTTAGTATTAACACCAGATGCCGCAGCAGCTTTAGTTGCGCAATCGGAACTGAGTGTATTTGACGCCAGTGCATGGCAAGCGTTAGAGATTGCAGCGGGTTACCCCAATCTTGCCGCCAGCCATGCCAGCCAGTACGTACCGCAGATGTGTAATCTACAAGCGGTTAACGGTATCAGCTTCAATAAGGGCTGTTACATGGGACAAGAAACCATAGCGCGAATGAAATATCGTGGTGGTAATAAACGCGCCCTGTATATTTTGCGCGGTCACACCAATCTTCAAATCACCCTAGCATCAGGCCTCGAAATCGCGATGGAAGACAGTTTTCGCCGTGGCGGTCAAATCATTGAGTTTGTGCAGCGTGGCAATCAAGTCTTGTTAACCGCCGTACTTCCTAATGACACGGCTAATGATACTCAGCTACGTTTTGCCGACGATGAACAATCACATTTAACGATCCAAGCACTGCCCTACTCATTAGATGAAGCGTAATGCTTTGATTTAATATAATTAGTATAAAATATTGAAGCAGAATAAAGGCGCCAATGGCGCCTTTATCTTAGTCAATGCACTTCGAGCATCAATTTTCTAAATAAGTATCTCGAATGGCAATTGCTTCTGGCAGGATTTGCTTGAACTCCTCCACCAGCTTAGGATCGAAATGTTTTCCCGCTTGATTTTCAAATAGCTCCATAGTTGCTTCAATCGTCCAAGCCTGCTTGTAAGGCCGTTGCGAAGTCAGCGCATCGAACACATCCGCAATCGCGGTGATACGCCCTTCAAGGGGAATTTCTTCGCCTACCAAGCCATTGGGGTAACCTGAACCATCCCACTTCTCATGGTGAGTTAAGGCGATACGACGGGCCATTTGCAATAACGGATCGCTATGTTCACCAATAATTTCTGCACCTATGGCGGCGTGCTGCTGCATAATTTCCCATTCCTGCGCATCAAGTTTCCCTGGCTTTTTCAGCACTGCATCGGGCGTACCGATTTTACCAATATCGTGCATAGGCGCCGCATTAAAAATCAAGTCACAAAAGGTCGTCGGTAAGCCGAGCTTTATCGCTAATATGCGGGCGTAATGGCTCATACGCACAACATGTAGACCCGTCTCGTTGTCCTTGTATTCAGCGGCACGGCCAAGACGACGGATAATCTCGAAACGGGTTTCTTCTAATTCGTGGGTACGAACTTTAACTTGTTGTTCGAGTAGACGTTTTTGATCATAAAGCGCAAGATGCGTTTTAACCCGCGCTTTAACGACAGGCGCACTTACGGGCTTAGTAATGTAATCCACCGCGCCCAATGCAAAACCTTGGGCTTCATCAGCAATTTCAGATAAGGCGGTCACGAAGATCACCGGAATATGGCTGGTCAGCGGCTCTTGCTTTAGCAGCTTGCAGACTTCATAGCCATTCATACCTGGCATCATGACATCGAGTAAAATCAAGTCAGGCCGCGATTTTGTCACTAACGCTAACGCCCTCGGGCCATCGATCGCCACTTTGACTTTGTAATCATCACCTAAAATACCAATCAAAATATCGATATTCTCAGGTGTGTCATCGACGACTAATATTGTTGCTTTTTCCATTAACAACTCCACTCAATGTCACGCATTATAAATTCGCGCTACCGCTTTCTATCCTAACTGTGTAATCACATCGTCAATTAAGTCGATTGCCTCATCAAACTGATACTGGTTAATCATAGATAAAGCGGGGCTTAATGTTTGCCACATCGCACTACTCACCTTCGGCTTTAACGCATCAATTTTTGCCACTGCGCTGGCATCGGCATCATCTAAGTTCTGCCGCAAGGCCTGTAATGCCGCCCTTAAATCTTCAGCAGATAATAAATCAACGGCTTGAGGTTCGGCTTGATTCACCGCTGCTGGTTTGGCGTGTTCAATCGCATCGCAGATAGAGGACACTAGCGGTTGAATTTGAACCAATTCATCTTCATAGGGCACTTTCTCTGTTAAATGCAACTCAAGCAAACGCGCTAATTCCACCAACTTTGCCGAACTTAAATTACCCGCTAAGCCTTTAAGGGTGTGGGCGATACGCACCGCATCTTCGACTTGATTCGCCGCAATCGCTTTGCGAACCTGCTCCACCACATTACGTTGACTGCTCACAAAACGATCAAAGATTCGTTGATAAAGACGCGTCGAATGCTGCACCAGTTGCAAACCTCTATCGATATCCAGCTCAGGGTGTTCTGGCCACTTGAGCAATACCGTTTGATCAGCGCCATTGCTGACTTCACCCTGTGCGCTGGACGAAGTTAACCGAGTTGAGGCTTCCGCCCTTATCGCAGCAGAAATTCCAGAAGATCCGAGGTATTTCAATAGGGTTTGATAGAGCACATTCACTTCTATGGGCTTGGCAATATGGTCATTCATCCCAGCCCGAAGACACATATCTCTATCACCAGCCATCGCATTCGCAGTCATAGCGACGACAGGTAAATTTGCCAACTCAGGCCTTTTCCTTATCGCTTTAGTGGCTTGATAACCATCCATCACCGGCATTTGACAGTCCATTAACACTAGATCGAAATGCTGTTGGGATAGCTTATCTAAGGCAATTTGTCCATTGGTCGCTATGGATAAAATAATCCCCACTTGCTCTAAAAACTCGCTGGCGACTTCGAGATTCATCTCGTTATCTTCCACTAATAAGATACGCTTCCCTTGAAGTGGTAATAATAACTGCGGCGCCAGGTCTTCGGTACGGCGTCTGACTGGCAATATGCCTTCACGGCCAATCGCATTCATTATGCCATCGAGCATGCGTGAGGCGCTGATGGGTTTACTGATGTACCCCGCCAGTGCTAATTGCTCAATTTGAGTGATAAATTCATGATTCGCATGGGCGGATACCATAAAGATCTTAGGCTGAGACTTAGCCTGTAGTTGGATCTGACGGGCGGTTTCTAACCCGTCCATACTGGGCATTTTCCAATCGATTAATGCCACTTCATAGGTCTGCAGTAAACAGCGGCTTATTGCTTCTTCACCTGAACGAACCGTATCGACTCTAAAGCCCATACTTTCGAGCGTTGTACGCATTATGTCCCTAGCGGTCGCGTTATCATCTACCACCAGCACAGACATGCCCTCAAGCTCTTGCTCAAGCACTAATTTTTGGCCCTCGGAAATTTGTAACTTCACAGTGAAATAGAAGGTGCTGCCATGACCAAATTGACTTTCGACACCAATATTGCCCCCCATGAGTTCAACGAGTTGCTTGCAAATAGCCAAGCCTAAGCCTGTACCACCGTATTTACGGGTGGTTGAAGTATCCGCTTGGGTAAAGGATTTAAATAATTTTGCTTGCTGCTGCTCAGTTAAGCCTATGCCGCTATCACGCACACTAAAACGCAGCACGACATCATCATCTTGCTGTTCAACAAGATTTAACGACAGTAATACTTCACCCCGCTCGGTGAATTTAATGGCGTTATTCATCAAGTTAATCAACACTTGACCTAAGCGTAGCGAATCACCATATAAATAACGCGGCACGTTAGGGGCGACTGCAAATAACAATTCAATCTGCTTGTGGGCGGCTTTTTCAGAGAACATATCGCTGAGATCTTCTAGCATAGTATCGAGCTGAAATGGCACTGAATCTATGTCGAGCTTACCCGCTTCAATCTTAGAGAAATCCAGAATGTCATTGATAATAGACAGTAAAGACTGCGATGCCCGCTCAATCTTCTCCACATAGTTTTTCTGTTTTTTATCTAATTCGGTCTGTAAGCACAGCTGCGACATGCCGATAATGGCGTTCATCGGGGTGCGTATTTCGTGGGACATATTCGCCAAGAAGTCACCCTTGGCTTTACTGGCGGCATCAGCTTGCTCTTTGGCAAGTAACAGTTCATCGGAGAGCAATTTAAGCTCTGTCATATCGACCATACTGATCACAGCCGATTCAAATTGTCCTTGGGCATCTAACAATGCCGACACATTGACCGTCATCCATAAAGGCGCACCGGAAGGACGAATAAAACTCCTCTCGCCACGATAATGGTCAATTTTGCCACCGACCAATTCCTTAAATTGCGCCTTGGCAATATGCTTATCTTGCGCGCTAAGGACCTCAAAAATTGCGGTATTGCGTAAACTCTCCCGTGACCGCGCCATATCGGCACAGAATTGGTCATTACAATCTAAGATAACGCCTTTAACATCCACATTGACGATACCAATGGTCGCACCATCGAACAGTGCCTTAAAGTGCGCTTCACTGAGGGCTAACTCTTGTTCTATGCTCTTGCGTTGGGTAATGTCCATTACATACCCATTCCAAGTAATAGCGCCATCCTCCTCTATATGGCCGCTCGCACCCGCTTCCATCCAACGTATGCTGCCATTGGGATGGCGATAACGAAACTCGCGGATCCATTGAAACCTATCTTCACTCTTACCCGAAAGTGCTCGCACGACATCCGGCCTTTCGTCATCAAAAATCCGCTCAGCGATGGTGTCAAAATTACTAATAAGATCATCACGATGTAGCCCCAGCATTTTCATTGCCGCACCAGAGAGAAAGGTAAATCTGCGATCAGTAGGCGAGTGCCATAACAATTGGTACACGGTACAAGGAATAGACTCTGTAATATTGGTCAATTGCAGGCGCGAAGCCTCCAACTGCCCTATAGCAAGCTTACTCTCTGTGATGTCATCAATACTGCCGTCGAACCAAAGTGGAACGCCCTCTTCGGTATAACTTGCCTTACCTTTCTCATGCACCCAGCGCACACTGCCATCGCGATGGCGGATACGATATTCCACTTCAAAGGTTTCTTGCTGCGCGAGTGCCCTATCAATATGCAAATGACATGTAGGCCGATCCTCTTCTAAAATCAGCGAAGCAAAGGTACGTTGGCGATTTTCAATAAACTGACTCGCTGCATAACCCGTAATCTCAGCAATATTGTCACTGATATATTCCATGAACCATATATCCGCGATACGAGTCCGATAAACGGCGCCGGGAATATTAGTCACTAAGCCACGAAAACGCTGTTCGCTATCACGGATCTTCTGCTCAACGGCCAGTTTTTGTGTCATATCGCGTATTGAAGCCGCCACTTGCCTTTGTCCATCAAAGGCAGGGGGAAGAATACTCAGCGCTATTTCCGCAATAAATTCATTACCATCGGCTTTTAACGCCCGTACATGACGGGCATTTGCCATGCCTCTATCGCGGCCTTCGCGCAGGAATGTTTGCCGCTCAAGTACATGCCCGTTTCCTAACTCTTGCGGCAATAACGCCTCAACCTGCAAACCCAGCATAGCGCCCGTTTCGTATCCAAAGAGCTGCTGACAGCGACTGTTAGTAAAGACGATTTTCCCAAGTTCGTCGACGATGAGCATGGCCTCTGGAGCGGCTTCTAGTACGGCATTTGACCAGACTGCCGCTGAAAACTGCTCAGTAACATCGGTAAATAACATCTCCACCGACATTAACTCACCCGTATCTGATAATAACGGCTGCATAAACACATCGAGCCTTCTTAAATGCCCTTTTTCATCCAGCATTTCAACTTGATGCGAAGGCACATTTTGGCCCTTTAAGGCCAAATCGGTATATTCCCAGTTCTTCTCATTGAGGGGATTAGCCGAGAAGAGCCTTTGATATTTGCGCTTGAGTAAATCAGGGGTAATCCCCAACACCTTAGTTACCCCCTCACTAACCTGGGCGAGTTGACCATTGGGTTCAAGGGAACAGTAGAAAGACTTTTCACTCATGCCATCAATTAGGCGCGCAAAGCGATTACCGCGGGAATCAAGAATGGCTTGTTCACGTTCTGCGAGTAATTCCGCCATTTGATTGAAGGTAGTACTCAGCGTCACAATTTCACTCACGGCACCTTTAGGTACAATGAGCTGCTGAGTTTTACCCTGTCCAAAGGACAAGATACCCGACTCGAGTAGCTCTAGCGGCCGAGTTAACCGTTTCGCCGCGAGATAACAGGTCAGCAATAATAAGAGGGTTAATAAACTTAAATTGAGGATGATGGATGCTAGATCATCAAGCAGGGAGTTGAATAAATCTTGTTCTGGCGCTAATACAATCACACGCCACTTTAATTGCGGTACAGTCGCAATACTCGCAAGATAAACAACATCTTGGTTATCAACAAACCTTGTTTGACCATCAAGCCTTTTATCCTGTAGCGTCCAAAAATCGGCATTTTTATTTTTATTCTTATCGAGCCACTGGGCTGAAGTCGTTGCCAGCACTTTTTCTTTATCTATATGATAAATAAGCCGCCCTTGATCGTCTAAAACCACCAGACGATTTGGTGCAATCCCCAATTGTTTTGGCAATCCATCTAAGGCTAAATCAACCGTGGCGACTCCAAAATAATTGCCTACCTCACCAAAAGGAGCCGAATAGGTCAACATCAGAATATTCCCAGCCCCCTCATCAAAATATGCCTTTGACCAATAACCGTTCGCTTGATTGATAGCCTTACTCCACCAATCCCAAGTGCCATCGGTATAGTCGTAGCCTTCAGCACCAATATCGAGGTAGTGTAAATCGTTACCACCACTTGTATCGCGGTAAACATAGGGGGAAAAGAGCTTTCGATTGGGGAAGGTATTAGGTTTAAACGCGACTGCGGAGCCAAAAAAATCAGGGTTACGTTTGACTCGATTCATCAAGACACTTTTAACACTCTCAGTGTCATTCATGTCTTCTTTACTTGACAAAAAACCAATAAAATCAGCAAGGCCTTGGGTGTTGGCCTGCGCATGTTCGAGCAGAAACTGCAGACGAGAAGCCGAATGACTCGCCTCTTGTGTCAGGCTATGGTAAAGCCGATTCTCTGAGGAGATATAACTAAACCAAGCGTTTACACCATAGACACTCGCCATAATTAAAATGAGAGGCAAGGCTATGTGGGATAAAATTCTACTGCGAAAAGTACGAAGTTTACTTTTTTCCATGGTGTCGCCCTAAAGCCCTCGATTTTATAAGCACTGCATTTAAAAATAGCACTTATAAAGTAAACGAAGAATTTAGTGGCGACAATGTCAAAGTTAAAATAATGTGAAGTAATTTATTGTTTTAAAAACACTAATAAGCCGTCTCTAAGGTTTGATTAGGTAAGATACGAGCAAAATAGCTTTGGGTTTCGGCGATAATGATATGCCTCAAGCCCACAATGGCGATCAAGTTAGGGATAGCCATCAAACCATTAACCGTATCGGCCAACAACCAAATCACATCCAGTTTGATAAAAGCACCACCCGCAATCAGTACCAAAAACACCACTTGATACATGCGTAATCCGCGCTCACCGACTAAGTAATACCAACAGCGTTCACCATAATAATGCCAGCCCAAAATCGTTGTAAACGCAAAACACACTAGCGCAATCGTCACCAAATACTGACCCACAAGCGCTGAGCCTCCCAGAGCAAAAGCAGCACTCGTCATCGCAGCACCTGCCGTCTCACCACTCCATACCCCAGTGATGATCAGCACTAACCCCGTCATAGTGCAAATGATAATAGTATCGAAGAAAGTACCCGTCATACTGACGAGACCTTGCTCAACGGGTTCATTGGTCTTAGCGGCAGCGGCGGCAATGGGTGCACTACCTAATCCAGATTCGTTCGAGAACACACCGCGGGCAATACCGATTTGAATCGCCTGCGCGACTGTCGCCCCTAAAAAGCCCCCCGCAGCTGAGAGTGGCGTAAAGGCAGATTCAATCACTAAAGCTAAGGCGGGTAAAATCTGCTCGGAGAAACCGACTAAGATCCACACGCAGGCCAGCACATAACCAATCGACATCGCAGGCACAAGTTTTTGCGCCACATTTGAAATGCGCTTAACCCCACCCAAAGTGACGGCGGCAACTAACACAGTCAACACAGTCGCGGTCAACCAAGTCGGCACCTCAAAGGCAATCGTCAGTGCATCGCTGATGGCGTTAACCTGTGCAAAAGTACCGATACCGAAAAAGGCCACACCAACCCCAAAAAGAGCGAACAATTTCGCCATCCAAGGCAGACCAAGGCCGCGCTCGATATAATACATAGGGCCACCCGCAATCTGCCCACGAGCATCGGTGGTACGGTACTTTACCGCCAACATACATTCAGCATATTTAGTCGCCATGCCGAAAAATGCCGCCAGCCACATCCAAAATAACGCCCCAGGGCCACCCATTTTTATTGCCGTCGCCACGCCAACAATATTACCGGTACCGATAGTGGCGGACAGCGCAGTACAAAGCGCGGCAAAGGAAGATAAATCCCCATGACCTTTGGCGGGTTTAAACAACAATCCCATCGCCATCGGCAGACGAAATACTTGGATAAGCTTGAGGCGCACAGTGAGGTAAACCCCTGTACCCACCAGCAAACAAAGGGTAATTGGGCCCCAGACGATGCCATTAATACTGGCAAGTAAAGCTTGAAAACTCATGATATTCCTCGAATATTAAACAACAAAATTAATAAACGGAGGAGGAAAAGAAATGGCTGTGACGCGCCGCAGTCGGACGCTATAGCGAGCTATTTTGACCTAATCTCGGCCGAGAATCGCCTAAGCTGAACGCTAAAAGCGTAGCAAGCGAGAGCTCTACACGAGTGCTTTCAATAAGAGTAAAAGTGCTCCATCTCAAGCAAAAGAGTAAAAATAGCCCACGACGACAAACGACAGGGACTGTGCAGTCATCCTCTCCTCTGTCCTTTTGCCTGAGCGTTTCGCGTCACAGGTTATACAATAACACCACGACACTTTCGCCTTCGGCGCCACCTGATTGCACAATGAGTGCAACTGGTAGTCTCTCCAGAGGCTCGTCCAGTAACAGTCCACGCCTATCGGCACCTGAAAGAGTGCTTTGTTTTTATAAGAAGACTCGCTTCTGTAAAACCAAAGTTGCCTCGTCGGTGTGGGGTCAATTCCCCACTCTCCTGCTACCTTCATCCGAACGGATTGCTAGATTGAGATTTACTCCCAAGCTAACAGGACGCACAGAATGCAACAAATGCGGCGTCAGCTCAAGCCGTTTGCTCACAGTTCGCGGAGGATTTAATCCAGTTGACTATTTTTACACCAAATGACGATTTATGTTTTGTTACTCAGTAGATGATCCTATTACAAGAAAAATCAGTATCTATCTGAATAGAAAATGCTTTATCTTGAACATAGAATGGCAATGCTAAATTGCGGCCACTAAGTAAGTTGCCGCCGCAGTTTGAAACACGGCTTACCACACCCGCCGCCAATGGATATAAAGGAGTTGCTCAATGGCCGACGTCGCTAAGCTTAACCAAGTCACCAAAGGCTTTCGCGATGGTGAGCAATATCATCAAGTACTGCAAGCGGTTAATCTACAGATCCACAGAGGTGAAACCGTGGCGCTTACAGGTCCCAGCGGCAGCGGCAAAAGCACCTTACTCAACCTGATCGCCGGCTTTGAAACGCCAGACTCGGGTGAAATCTTGCTAGAACAAGCGTCCACCTCCACTTGGCAAGACAAAGATTGGAGCCGTTTCAGACGTAATTCCTTAGGTGTCGTGTTTCAGCAATTTAACTTACTCACGCCACTCAACGTGAAAGACAATATCGCCTTCTCCTTAAGTTTAACCGCGCAGCCATGGTCGCCTTGGTGTGACTATCTGGTTGAAAAACTTGGGCTGATGCCACTACTTCATCGGCAAGTTGAAGCCCTGTCAGGCGGTCAACAACAGCGTGTCGCCATCGCCCGCGCCTTAGCCCATAAACCGACCTTGCTACTGGCCGACGAACCTACGGGTAACTTAGATGATGTGTCAGGCAAACAAGTGATGGCACTACTGTGTGAACTGGCACGGGAAAGCCAAACCAGTATCTTGATGGTCACCCACAGCGAAGAATGCGCCGCCTTTATGCAAAAACGTTGGCATTTATCCCAAGGTGCAGTCGCTATCTATGAACAATAAACTGCTCACTAAGGCGACTCCCTCGGGGCTTAGGCTGACGTGGCTCAGCCTAAAGGTTTTTATCGCCCATTATCGCCATGCGCCCATACAAGCAGGTGCCATTCTGCTCGGTATCGCCTTAGCTGTGACTCTGCTCATTGGAGTCAAGGCAACCAACGACAATGCCGTGCGCAGCTATAGCGAGGCGACAGAGCTTTTGAGCCAACGCGCCGATGTGCTACTCACGCCGCCCCTTGGACAAAACACTTTAGATGAATCTGTCTATTTCGCCTTGAGACGAGCCGGATTAAGTCAGAGTCTCGCCGTCGTGAATGGCAAAATCTCCGGTAAAAACGGTCAGTTCTGGCAACTGGAAGGCAGCGATTTGATCGCTGCATTAACACTACAAAAATCGAGAAGTAACGCCTCGACCGACACACTATCAGCTACCTCGCCACAGATGAATGACTTACCGCTTGCCGATCTCCTCAGCGGCGCAGCCACAGTAATCATGAGCCGCAGCCTAGCTGCCAAAGTGGCGCCCGACGGTAAACTTGTTTTAGAAAATAGCACCTTAGATGTCATTGCAATTGATGACAGTTTTGGTCTAGGAAGCGCCATCTTGGCCGATATGTCCCTCGCCCAGCGATTACTAAACATGCAAGGCAGATTGAGCTATATCGCCATGTTCAGTGAGCGAGAAAACCTACCTAAACTAAAATCCCAACTCGACGCTTTAGGGATTACGCCGCAAAAGGCCAGCTTTAGCCAGCAAGATCAAGGCCAAGCGCTGATAGCGCTGACCCGCAGTTTTCACCTTAATCTTAATGCCATGAGCATGTTAGCCTTCGTTGTCGGCCTCTTTATCGCCTATAACGGTGTGCGCTACAGCCTAATGAAGCGGCAAAAATTGTTAGTACAGTTATTACAACAGGGAATTGAGCGCCGCGCCTTGATGACGGCACTGATGTTCGAATTAATTTTGTTAGTTGTCATAGGTTCAAGTCTGGGCTTTATCAGTGGTTTGCAACTCAGCCACTGGCTGCAACCTATGGTCGCCATGACCTTAGAGCAAATGTATGGCGCCCACTTACTCCCCGGTATTTGGCAATGGACTTGGCTTTTTGAGGCAATTGCCCTCACTTTAATTGCCGCGCTCGCCGCTTGCTTGCCCTTGTATTTAGATCTTACGCGCCAAGCATTGGCACAAGGGGCGAATCGTTATCAGCAAATGCAGGCACACCGCAAAACCCATAGCATTCAATTTGCCTTAGCCTGTGGCTTATTGACCTTAGCGGCATTGCTGTTTCCCTTCAGCCAAAACTATAACATCAGCTTAGTGTTGCTCGGTATCGTCGCTATCGCTATTCCCTTATTGTTGCCGCAATTATTGCATTGGGGCGTCAGTGCGTTAATGCCCTTGGCACGTCCCGGATTATGGCAATATCTGCTCGCCGAAACCCGTGAGCTTATTGCACCGCTTTCCCTTGCAATGATGGCGATCTTACTGGCGCTCAGTGCCAATGTGTCGATGAACACCCTCGTTGGAAGCTTCGAGCAAACCCTGCGGACTTGGCTAGAAACCCGCTTGCATGCCGATCTCTATATCCGCCCACCGAGCCAGCATATCGACACGATTCAAACCCAATTGATGCACGATCCTAGAGTCAGCGGTCTTTATCAGCAGTGGCAGATTGAAGCCCAGCTTTCACTGCCAGTTTCGACGGATAATCCGAGCGAGCAGACGATTCCGGTGAGCCTACTCAGCCGCGATGAATTTTCGACTCGGCACACCAGTGCGCTTAAGGAAAGCCTGCCCACATTGTGGCAATCCTACTTTAATGCACCCGTTGTATTGGTGAGCGAACCTCTTGCCATCAAATACCAATTACAGCTTGGTGATACTGTGTCATTGGATGTGCTCGAGAAAACAGGTAACAGCAAAGCCATTATCGGCGGCATTTATTATGACCACGGCAATACCCGAAACGAGGTCATTATCAGCCAGCCACTTTGGCAACGGGCCCAGTTACCTGTACTGCCAGTCAGTTTAGCCGCAAGTTTTCACGGTAAAGAGCAAGGCAGTAGGATAAGTGAAGCAGAACTCGATCAACTACAAGTCCAACTGGCGACTGAGCTAGGTTTATCCCAAGCACAAATCTACAGCCAAACTAAGATTAAAACCCAAGCTATCGCTATGTTTAAACGCACTTTTTCCATTACCTTAGTGTTGAATAGTTTAACCTTGATTGTCGCCGCGATTGGCCTCTTTAGTGCCTGCTTAATGTTGACTCAGGCAAGGCAAGCGCCACTGGCACGGCTGTATTCCCTCGGCGTCAGTCGTAATGCTCTGCGCGGTATGGTGTTTATGCAAATGCTGATTGTGGTACTGATCACTTGCCTGCTCGCTATGCCAACGGGCGCGCTGTTAGGTTACCTGCTTATTAATAAGATCACCTTGCAAGCCTTTGGCTGGACGATAAAAATGATTTGGGATTGGCAAGCCTATGGCCATGCAATACTGATTGCCTTAACCACCTGCACCTTAGCCGTACTCTTACCGCTGTATTGGCAAACCCGTAAACCACTGGTCGCCAGTCTGCAGCAGGAGACACTGTGATGAAAACACTCAGTATTGTATGGGCAGTGGTTGGGTTAATGCTGATCGGCGGCTGCGATAAAACGCCATCGACGCAAAACACTCAGTCCAAATCCATGGCCAATGTGGTGGGGAAAACCTCTACTAATCAAGATGATTTAGCTTTTACGCCTGTTGTTCCCGGCTATAAATTTGAATTTCCGCGGGATCACTTAGCACATAACAGTTTTCGCCAAGAATGGTGGTATCTAACCGCGAATTTGACCACAGAAAAAGGTGAGCAACTCGGCGCCCAGTGGACGCAGTTTAGAGTCGCCCTTAAACCCCCTGCTCCGCAAGAAACAACTCTGCAAACAATCGCTCCACAAACAACAGTTCCGCAAGGAACAGATGTGATAGCTAAAAGTGAATCCACTTGGGAGACTCAGCAGCTTTATTTAGCCCACAGTGCATTAACCTCGAGTAATGCTCACTTGGCCCACGAAAAGTGGTCACGCCGCCATAGCAAGTTTGCCGAGGTGAAATTAGATCCTTATCAAATCCGCCTCGATAACTGGCACTGGCAGAGCGAAACCAATGCACTCTTTCCCGCCACCTTAACGGTGGAGAATCCTGATTTTAGCTACCGACTTAAGCTGAATAGCCAAGCACCACTGCAATACCAAGGCGTTAACGGCTATAGCCTTAAAAGTCACGATGGCCAAGTAGCCTCTTACTATTACAGCCAGCCCTTTATTGAAATTTCAGGTGAAATCAACCGCAATGGCAAAGTGGAGCAAGTCACAGGCCAAGGTTGGCTCGACAGGGAATGGAGCTCGCAATTTCTCACTAAAACGCAACAGGGCTGGGATTGGTTCGCGCTCAGGTTAAACGATGACTCGACGCTGATGTTGTTTCAGCTACGGGATCAGTCGCCAGCAGAGAACACAAAGAATGCGCCTATCTCGGCATTTTATAGCGCCAGAAGAATGTTTGCCGATGGTACAGGGCGCAACATCAATTCCACTGACAATCCCAATGACATTCAGATGACGCCTCTTAAATGGCAACACACAGTCAATGGCGACTATCCCGTTAGCTGGCAAGTAAAAATCCCCAGCGAAAATATCGATCTCACTATCACCCCGCTCAATGCCAATAGCGCTATGCCATTATCAACGCCCTACTGGGAAGGCCCAGTGCAACTCTCTGGCAGCCATACAGGTACGGGTTATATGGAGCTAACGGGCTATTAACGTCTTATATATACTAAACAATGTGAATATAACTAATTGTTCCTAAATATGTTCTATCGCAGGATTTCGCAAGCATGCACGTCAGCTATTGCTCTTACCCAGAAATTTTATAAACACCTGTAACTGGTAAAAAGTATAGGATTCCTATCTACACACTTGTGCTTCCGTTAATGTTCACGGGTTCCAGATATGCACAATAGTATTCTCCATAAATGTACTCCTCACTATGTCCTAGTGAGGACAGTGCTAAGCGCTTAAATATCAAACTGGGAGTTAGATCACTCGCAAAACTTTGATCCGGATCGACTATCGCTTGCAATACCTCTTGTGAGGTATACCCACATTTTTTATCAGGTCTAGACTCGCCAGTATCAGCACTCGGTTACCCTCCTTTTTAATCTTAAGTAACCGAGTTTACGCTACTACAGGTCATCCAATATGAGTCAGGAATACCACGTCACCAGCCTTGTGGTGCATGCCACGCCTAAAGCCTTACAGCAGGTTGAAGCCAATATCCGCGCATTAGTGGGTACTGATATTCATGCAATTACACCCGAAGGAAAATTGGTCGTTACCCTAGAAGGGAGTAGCCAAAGAGCGATTCTTGACAATATTGAAGCCATCAATGCCCTGTCCGGCGTGTTATCTGCCAGCTTGATTTACCACCAAGTAGAACCATTAGCACAAGAGAGTGAGGAAATATTATGAGCATAAGCCGCCGCGAGTTTCTCAAGGCCAACGCAGCGGTTGCCGCTGCAACGGCCGTTGGCGTCACACTTCCCATTAAGATGGTCGAAGCCGCCGAACAAGCTGACAGTATCAAGTGGGATAAAGCTCCCTGCCGTTTCTGCGGTGTGGGGTGTAGCGTATTAGTGGGCACCCAAGCGGGCAAAGTGGTCGCCACTAAGGGCGATCCTGAGAGTCCAGTCAACCGTGGCCTTAACTGTATTAAAGGTTATTTCCTATCAAAAATCATGTACGGCAAGGACAGATTAACCACGCCATTGCTGCGGATGAAAGACGGCAAATACCATAAAGAAGGTGAGTTCACCCCAGTCAGCTGGGATGTGGCCTTCGATACTATGGCCGCGAAATGGAAACACAGTCTCGCCACCAAAGGCCCGACGTCGGTAGGTATGTTTGGCTCTGGTCAATGGACTATTTGGGAAGGTTATGCCGCCTCTAAACTTCATAAAGCAGGTTTCCTTACCAACAACATAGATCCCAATGCGCGCCACTGCATGGCCTCAGCCGTAGGCGGCTTTATGCGCACCTTCGGTATCGATGAACCCATGGGTTGTTATGACGATTTAGAAGCCGCCGATCAGTTTGTACTCTGGGGCGCAAACATGGCGGAGATGCACCCAATTCTGTGGGCACGAATATCCGATAGACGTTTAAGCAGTCCAACTTGTCGCGTGCATGTGCTGTCAACCTTTGAAAATCGCAGCTTCGATTTGGCCGATAATCCTATGGTGTTCCGTCCACAATCGGACTTAGTGATCCTCAACTTTATTGCCAATTACATTATTGAAAATAAAGCCGTTAATACCGACTTTGTCACCAAACACACTAAGTTTGCCCTTGGGGTAGATGATATCGGCTATGGCCTGCGTCCAGAGCATCCATTAGAGAAAAAAGCCAAAAATCCAGGCAATGGTAAATCCACGCCCATTAGCTTTGACGAGTATGCCAAGTTTGTCAGCACTTATACGCTGGAATATGCCGCCAAGATGAGTGGCGTCGAGCCAGAGAAGCTGGAGATTTTAGCCAAAGCCTATGCCGACCCTAATGTTAAAGTCATGAGTCTGTGGACCATGGGCATTAACCAACACGTTCGCGGCGTGTGGGCGAACAACATGCTTTACAACATCCATTTGCTCACGGGCAAAATTGCCACACCGGGTAACAGTCCATTCTCGTTAACCGGTCAACCTTCGGCTTGCGGGACTGCCCGTGAAGTCGGTACTTTCGCCCACCGTTTACCCGCCGATATGGAAGTCACTAACGACAAGCACCGCGCCATTACCGAAAAACTATGGCAAGTACCTGCTGGGACGATTCCCGCCAAACCTGGCTATCATGCCGTACTCCAGAGCCGTATGCTCAAAGATGGCAAGCTCAACTGCTACTGGACCATGTGTACCAATAATATGCAGGCAGGCCCCAACATCAACGATGAAATCTATCCAGGTTTCCGTAATCCAGAAAACTTTATCGTGGTTTCAGATCCCTACCCAACCATCACAGCTATGGCGGCAGATTTAATTTTGCCAACGGCAATGTGGGTCGAGAAAGAAGGAGCTTACGGCAACGCCGAGCGCCGTACTCATATGTGGCATCAGCAAGTAAAAGCCCCAGAAGGCGCAACCTCAGATCTGTGGCAACTAGTCGAATTTTCGAAACGATTCAAAGTCTCCGAAGTCTGGCCAGCCGAACTGATAGCCAAACAACCGGAATACGCGGATAAAACCTTATATGAAGTGCTATTTGCCAATGGCGTGATCGACAAGTTCCCAACTTCCGATTGCAAAGCCGAATTAAACGATGAAAGTGAACACTTCGGTTTCTACCTGCAAAAAGGTATTTTCGAAGAATATGCAGCTTTCGGTCGTGGCCATGGCCATGATTTAGCCGACTTTGACCGTTACCACGAAACCCGCGGCCTACGCTGGCCAGTCGTTAATGGCAAAGAAACTCTGCGCCGTTTCGTTGAGGGGAGCGATCCTTATGTCAAAGCGGGTGAAGGCTTTAAATTCTATGGCAAGCCAGATGGCAAAGCGGTGATTTTCGCCCTGCCCTATGAGCCCGCCGCCGAAGAGCCGAATGAAGAGTACGATTTGTGGATGTCGACTGGCCGCGTGCTGGAGCATTGGCACACTGGCTCAATGACAGCCCGCGTACCCGAGCTTTACCGTGCCTACCCCGACGCGCAGATTTTCATGCATCCAGAAGATGCGAAAGCTCGCGGCGTACAACGTGGTGACGAAATCATAGTGGCCTCACCGCGCGGAGAAGTGAAAACCCGAGTTGAAACCAAAGGCCGTAACAAACCGCCACGCGGCGTAGTATTTATGCCTTTCTTCGATGCGCGCCAGTTAGTCAACAAACTGATATTGGATGCGACCGATCCCCTGTCAAAAGAAACTGACTTTAAAAAATGCCCAGTGAAAGTCTTCAAGGCGGAGAATAACCAATGAGAAAAATACTCACCTTAACTGCGTTACTCGTCGCCATTACCGGCTGTTCAGGTCAGCAAACCGACACCAACGTAGCACCAGTTAATATTCAATCCCTCGCAGGAAACATGGCGATCACCGACATTCGCCCAGCCGATGCCATGGCGATTTATCCTAGTCGCGGCACCGCCATTGAGCGCAGTTTTAGCGAACAACCCCCGCTCATCCCACATAAGGACGATTACAAGATCACCTTAGATAAAAATGGCTGTTTAAGCTGCCATAGTTGGGACAAGGCAAAACGCATGAAAGCCACGCCAGTAGCTAAGTCCCACGTGATTGATGATAAAGGCACAGTGAACGGGCATAACTATTTCTGTACTCAATGCCATGTCGCTCAGGCCGAAAACAAGCAACCACTCGTCGAGAATCAGTTCTCCGGCAAGTAAATCTCCATCCCCTGCAAAGCCAAGCCACCCGAATTGATTAGGGTGGCTTTTTTGCTATTTAAGCATCCAATCCTAATGAGTTGGCTTAGAGCCAGTAATGAGCATTCAAGTAAATATAAGACTAAACGTCTATCGCTGGTTCAGCATCCGTTGCTGAACAGTACTTTCGCCGAGGAAGGATTGAGCAGAAGTTAAAAAGGCAGAGTGAGAATCGAGGGAAATAAAAATAAGAGCAGAATCTAAAACACAGAAAAGTAAAAACCCAGCCTAGGCTGGGTTTACTTGTTGTTTTGCTTTATGCAAATCACCCGCTGGAGCTGTTTTAGTTACTTGCGCCGCTTTAGCGTTTTGCACATCTTTTGCCACAGGCATAGCCGCCTGCCACAAAGCACCTACCCACAGACTTGAACTTGATTTCATCGGTATTCCCCTGTTTTGTTAACAAGGTCAAAGTAATACTTAGGCTATCATTAGTAAAATGAATAAATTCCATAATATGGATTCCATTTGAGCATGAACATCCCAATCAAGACCTTACAGTGTTTTCTGACCTTAGTGGAAACTGAAAACTTTACCCGCGCCGCGCAGAAATGTTTTATCACCCAGCCGACACTAAGCAAAATAATCCAGAGACTTGAAGAAAGCCTTGGTGAAACCTTGCTGATCCGGAATAACCAAAAGGTTGAGTTAACTCAAGCTGGTCAGCTCTTTGAGCACAGTGCACGGGAAATCCTCGGCCAATGGCATAGACTGCAGGAGGACATGAGTAACCTTAGCGGTCTCAAATCGGGGCGGTTGCGACTGGGTGTATGTCCTATGATGAGCAGTCTTATTATTGGTTTGCTCACTAGCTATCGTAAGCGTTATCCGGGGGTTGAACTACACATGTATGAGTACGGTGGATTCGGCTGCGAACAAGCATTGCTCAATAACAGTCTCGATATCGCCTTTACCGCGCTCCCCACGACCCATGAGACAGAACTAGTCAATCAACCCCTGACTAAGTACCCTTTACTCGCATGCCTGCCTGAAGGACATCCCTTAGCCGAGAAAGACCACTTAAAATGGCAGGACTTCCAACCCTATCCTTTTATCCTCTACAACGAAGACTTCTCCCTTGCTAAACTGATTAGTCGCCTCAGTCGCAAAGCAGGTGTTCAACTCAATATTGCCTTTCGCAGCGGTCAGTGGGATTTCCTCGCCGCCATGGTCGAAGCCGATATGGGCGTCGCTATTTTACCTGAGCCTATCTGCAATCGATTAAGCACCAGTAAACTGGTCTTTAAACCTATGCAGCCCGCAATGACATGGGATCTGGCGCTTATTTGGCGTCAAAGTTTACCTTTAACACCGGCGGCCAAGGCCTTGCTCGAATTGAGTAAACAAAAAACTGAACGCTGAGAAAATAAAGCGAGAACTGACATTTTTTAAACAACGGGATACGAAACTTCGTCAGCCATAGCGGGTGATTACAGTTGGATCTCGCCCATAAAAAAACCGCTGCGAGCCTAGAGGCCGACAGCGGTTTTTATTAGCTAAGTTAAGAATTACTTCTTAGCTTCAGCAGCCTTACGTTCTTTAACTTGAGCAACAACTTTCTCAGCTACGCTAGCTGGACATTGGCTGTAGTGTGAGAACTCCATAGAGAACTGACCACGACCAGAAGTCATTGTACGTAAAGTACCGATATAACCGAACATTTCTGATAACGGTACGTCAGCTTTAACGCGAACACCTGTCACACCAGCAACTTGGTCTTTGATCATGCCGCGACGACGGTTTAAGTCACCGATCACATCACCCACGTTGTCATCTGGGCTGAACACGTCAACTTTCATGATTGGCTCAAGAAGTTGTGGTTTAGCTTTAGCGATAGACTGACGGAAAGCGCCTTTAGCAGCGATTTCGAACGCGATTGCTGATGAGTCAACTGCGTGGAATGCACCGTCAGTTAATTCGAACTCAACGTCTAACACTGGGAAGCCAGCGATAGTACCGGTGTTCATCATGCTCGCGAAACCTTTCTCAACTGCTGGCCAGAATTCCTTCGGAACGCTACCACCAACAACTGAAGATTTGAACACGAAACCAGTGTTTGGCTCACCTGGGCGGATGATATATTCGATCTTACCGAATTGACCAGAACCACCTGATTGTTTCTTGTGAGTGTATTGATCTTCAACCATTTGAGTAATGGTTTCACGGTAAGCAACTTGTGGCTCACCTACGATCAATTCAACACCATAAGTACGCTTCAGAATGTCTACTTTGATATCTAAGTGAAGTTCGCCCATACCTTTAAGGATGGTTTCACCTGAATCTTCGTCAGTTTCTACGCGGAATGATGGATCTTCAGCGATCATCTTACCGATTGCGATACCCATTTTCTCAGAACCGCCTTTATCTTTTGGCGCTACTGCGATAGAGATAACTGGCTCTGGGAACACCATAGCTTCTAAGGTAACTGGGTGTTTCACGTCACATAAAGTGTGACCAGTTTGAACGTTCTTCATACCCACGATAGCGATAATGTCGCCAGCTTGAGCTGATTCAATTTCAATACGGTCGTCAGCGTACATTTCGCACATACGGCCGATACGTTCAGTTTTGCCAGTCGCGCTGTTCAGGATGGTATCACCCTTCTTCAGACGGCCTGAGTAGATACGTACGAAAGTCAGGGCACCGAAACGGTCATCCATGATTTTGAACGCTAACGCTTTTAATGGCTCATCAGCAGAAACGATAGCGAATTCGCCAGTTTCGTTGCCTTCTTCGTCAGTCAATGGTTGTGGATCAACTTCGTCTGGTGCTGGTAAATAATCAACAACAGCATCAAGAACCAGTTGCATACCTTTGTTCTTGAAAGCAGAACCACAGTATGTTGGGAAGAATGCTAGTTTGCGAGTACCAGTACGAATACAACGCTTGATGTCTTCGATAGATGGCTCTTCGCCTTCCATGTACGCTTCCATCACTGCATCGTCTTGTTCAACTGCAGTTTCGATCAGCATTTCACGGTATTCTTCAACCATGTCAACCATATCAGCAGGAACGTCTAATACTTCAAAGTTTTCTGGAATACCAGAATCATCCCACACGTATGCTTTACGAGTTAATAGGTCAACAACACCAGTGAATTCGTCTTCAACACCGATTGGCAGAACCATAACCAGTGGAGTTGCAGCTAATACGTCTTTAGTTTGCTTAACAACGCGTAAGAAGTCAGCACCCATACGGTCTAACTTGTTTACGAAGATAATACGCGCAACTTCAGATTCGTTCGCATAGCGCCAGTTAGTTTCTGATTGAGGCTCAACACCGCCTGAACCACAGAATACACCGATACCGCCATCAAGCACTTTCAGAGAACGATAAACTTCAACGGTGAAGTCAACGTGTCCTGGGGTGTCGATAACGTTGAAACGGTGATCTTTCCAGAAGCAACTTACAGCAGCGGACTGAATAGTAATACCGCGCTCAGCTTCCTGTACCATGAAGTCAGTGGTAGATTCACCATCGTGAACTTCACCGATTTTATGGATTTTACCGGTTAGCTTAAGGATACGCTCGGTGGTCGTGGTTTTACCCGCGTCAACGTGAGCGAAGATACCAATGTTTCTGTATTTGGATAATTCGGTCATGATTCAACTTTAATGAGTAGTTTAAGAAGTAGACGGAGTATGCGACAAACACCGACACACCGCACATCAGATTATTTTAGGCGCATATTGTAAATTGGAACCCTGCTCGGCGCAAATGGCTAGAGTACTTTTTCACGATAAAGTCGCGTAATAATTTAGGTAAATAGCCATAAACACGAACTAAAACAGATAAGTAAAACACTTTAGCTTATTTTTCACTCAATCAATAAAAACCGTTAAATAAACCTCATTTTAATGGGATAAGGCGATTTTCAAGGGATTTCTATCATATCGTCAGTACAAACATCAAACATTAACCTGCAAGCATGGATGCTAGAACAATCATGTTATACCTATCTCCAAAATAGAGATGACATCCGCGACTCACTTCAATCGCAGTCTTTTAGCCAAATAACCACAAATCAGTCTTGAGTAAACCCTTACGTGTCGATGCACATTTGATTACGCCCTTGTGCTTTAGCACGATAAAGGGCTCGATCTGCCCGCTCAAAACACAATTGTATAGGTTCGTTTTCTGCGAGCTTAGCGACACCAAAACTACAAGTTAAGTGAACATTGTCAGTAAATTGATAATTGTTAATCCTCTGCGCAATCCGCACACACAAGCTTTCAACTAATGGCAATGATGACTGTTGGCAGAGGATAACAAATTCTTCGCCACCCCAACGTGCAACCACATCAGAATCACGCACACAGTGCTGTAATACCTGTGACACTTGCTCAAGAATGCGATCGCCGACGTTATGCCCTAGCGTGTCATTAATCTCTTTAAAGTAGTCGATATCAATCATTACAAGGCACATGCCTGCCCCAGCAGATTTATCATGCTGCTCGTTATTAATAAAAAAGCGATTAAAGTAATGTCGGTTATACAATTTAGTTAAGGGGTCGTGGGTAGATAAAAATTCGAGTTCGGCATTTGACGCTTCAAGCTGTTCGCGTAAAGTTTCCAACTGTTTATTCTTATCGGTTAATCTTCGATTATATTGACTCATAAAGTAAGTTCTCGCCCCCAACATTAGGAGCAACAGACACGTAGCGCAGATAATTTGATACACAAGCGAATAGTTAGTCTCATCTATCACAGTCACATTATTCCACTTCTGATAAATCGTGATCCGCTCTTGCTCACTCACAGTGTTTAAGGCTTTATTTATCACAGGTAACAAGGACTCTTGACCATAAGCGACCCCCATCCGTAACTCATCTTCCGGCCCGCCCCAACCCGCAATTTTTAAATGTTCAAATCCCATTTGTTGAATGTAAGCGTTAACCGAAAACATTGACCCAACAAACAGATCTGCACGTTTATCCAGAACCGACTGCAATCCCGCAGGTTCACTGGCAACAGTAAGCATCTCTATCTGAGGATAATAATGCTGAATATACTCAGCTAAACGATAACCTTTGGGCACGGCTAAAATACGCGTATTGATATTCTCCAATCCTTGCAGAAAAGGCTGTTCTTTAAGTGAAACAAGCACATTTGGTGAGCGGAAATAGACATCACTGAAGTGCAGATAAGTCTCGCGTATTAGCGTTTTATTCAACATAGGGGTTAAATCGCACTGACCACTTTGCAAAAAAGATAAAGTTTCGGTCCAAGAAGATGTCGGCACTAGCTGAAACTTAAGGGAAGAATGTGACTCAACATGACGAATATAGTCCGATGAAATCCCCAGATGCTTACCTTCTCGTATTCCTTCATAGGGCAGCCAATCAGGATCAACGCAATAACGGACTATCACAGCAGACTTGACGCTAACATCTTGATCCGCAAGTTTAGTACTAGACACCAGGAAACGATCCGCATTCACCAGTAATGGCATACACAGCAATAGCGACACTAACCTCAATAAGCCACGCAATTCCATTGAAATTTCAACCTAAAAGCTGATGCTAGATGGGGAATGTAAAAAAGTGTATACGTGAAAACCACACAATACCAATTCCCATCATTGCTTATACGAAACGCTCGTTTGTCCATTGTGTCTTAACGCCTTCGTACATCAGCAAAACTTATCTTCATAAGGTGATCAGTTGATGGGAAAGAACGTTGCTAAGTTCACTCAGTCCTAAATTCACTCAATCTGAGTTTGGTATCACATTTAAAAAAGCCAATATTTATCGCTTGCTTCATCAGCAGGACTATCCTAAATAACCCCCCTTACTCGCCATCCAAAGCCATCACAGCGCCTTTTGCAAACCGCGATTATATGCAGCTGCACCTCGCCTTAACTTCTACAGCTACGTTCTTTGGCCGCTATACCGCGATCATGATGGACTGTGCGGGGGCATCAAATAAAGATGGCAGAAGATTTTATAATCTGAGATAAAACTGCAGCCTTATTCTCCGGAACTGAATCTGATAGAACAGTTGTCGCGGATATTAATAGAATTGATATAAAGCCAAATGGTGCAAATTATTCGTATCGTGGAAGGTAAAAAAGGGATTATCGAGAGAAAAATAGGAGGAAAACTGACTAATTGAATAGACACTAGGCTGGATTTCACAAATTACAGACGCAAAAAAGCCAGCTTATTCAGCTGGCTTGGTTACATCTCAATGAGATAATTAGGCGCTTGGCGATGACCTACTCTCACATGGGGAGACCCCACACTACCATCGGCGCGTTTGCGTTTCACTTCTGAGTTCGGGATGGGATCAGG